>JAVKHP010000001.1:1151507-1458657 GCA_031459855.1 Armatimonadota bacterium | reverse complement strand
CTGGGTCTCGCGCTCGATGTTGACCACGCCGCGGCCGCCCACGTAGGTGCGGGCGGTGATGCGCGTCGGACGCCCGAAAGCGTAGTCGCCCAGCTGCAGCACTGACAGGCCGTTCACCTGCCCCACGACCGCCCCGTCGACGCTGACGAGCAGCTGCCCCTCGCGGATCAGCTGCCGGATCCGCTCCTCGATGCGGTTGCTGCGGTAGATGCGCTCCTCGATGGCCCGGCGCACGTGGGCGGCGGTGACCACCGCGGCGCCCTCGCGTCGGGCCCAGGCCGAGGCCTCGTAGAGGACGTCCACCACGTCGTTGAACCGCATCGAGAGCCGCCGCTGGTGCTCGGCCAGGCGCGCGCTCTGCTCCAGCGTGCGCGCCACGGCGGTCCGATCGAAGGGCAGCAGGCCCTGGCGCCGGCAGATGGTGCCCAGCGCCTGGCAGTACTGCACCATGGTCTCCGGCGTCCGCTCGATGTCCACGTCGAAGTCAGACTTGATCTTGAACAACTTGGCGAAGTCGTCGTCGAGGAGGTAGAGCAGATGGTAGAGCAGCGTGCCTCCGATGACGACCACTTTCACGTCGAGGGGGATCGGCTCGGGGCGCAGGCTGGCGGTGGGCACCAGGCCGTACTGCTCGGCGATGTTCTCGATGCGGACCTCCCGGCTCTTCAGCGCGCGCTTGAGGGCCTCCCAGGCCAGCGGCGCCAGCAGCACGTCCCGCGCCTGGAGGACCAGGTACCCGCCATTGGCGCGGTGCAGCGCGCCGGGCTTGATCATGGTGAAGTCGGTGACCAGCGCGCCGAACTCGCCGCGGTACTCCACCTTCCCCAGCAGGTTGTAGTAGGTGGGGTTCGACTCGAAGACGACCGGGGCGCCGGTGGTCTTGCTGTGGTCGATGAACAGGTTGACCCGGTACCGGGTGAAGTCGGGCCGCCGGAACGGCAGCGGGAGCGGGGGGTGCGGCTCCCCGTCTTCCTTGAAGTCGTCGTGCCGCTCGACCACGTCGGCCAGGAACGCGTCGAGCCAGGCCACGATCTTGGGGTGGTCGGCGTAGCGCTGGCGCAGGGGCTCCAGGGCGACGCTGGCCACGCTGCGCACGGCCGACCGCTCCAGATCCTGCAGGGCCTCGCGGGCCTCGCGTTCGATGGTGCGGACCTTCCGGGTGGCCTCCGCCACCGATTCCTGCAGCGCGCGGGCCCGGCGCTCGAGCTCGTCCCGATGCGCGGCGCCCAGTTGCTGCAGCTGTTCGTCGGCCAGGGGGTCGCCCGAGGGGCCGACCGGGATCGTCACGATCCCCATGGGCGTCCGCTGGAGGGCGAAGCCCAGCCGGCGCGCCTCCTGCTCCAGCTCCCGCCAGATGGCCCCGGCCCGCTGCTCGAAACTGTGCAGGAGCCCGCTCCGCTTGGCCTCGAATGTTTCGCTGGCGAACAGCTTGCGGATGCTATCCTTCAGCTCCTCGATGAGGCGGTCGACATCGCGCCGCAGCCGGCTGCCTTCCCCGGGCGGCAGGCTGATGGCAAGGGGCTGATCGGGCTGCTGGAAGTTGTGCACGTACACCCAGTCGGAGGGCACGGGCTGCGCCGCAGCGATCCGCGTGACCTGGCTGAGCGTGTAGGTCGTCCGGCCGGTCCCGGTGGGTCCCGAGACGAAGATGTTGTACCCGGGCTGGGGCACCGAGAGGCCGAAGTCCAAAGCCCGCACCGCCCGATCCTGTCCCACGATGCTGTCCTCGATCGCCAGGCCGGCGGTGGTCTCGAAGGGCAGGTCCTCGGGGGCACAGGTCCACCGGACCTGGTCGGCGGGAACCCGGTGCCGGGCGCGAAACTCGTCACCATGCGTGGTCTGCTGCGACATCCCTCATCCCTCGGGTGCTGTCCTGTGGTCCGTCTCGATCCTGCTGGGGCAGGGCCAACCCAGCATGCCCAGTATATACACGATCGCGGGAGGACACGACCATGATGCGAACGCGGACCCTGATCGCGGCCGCCGGGCTGCTGCTGGCGGCCAGCCTGCCCGCCGCCAGGGCTCAGACGCCGTACTACGCCGGGAAGACCGTCGAGCTGGTGGTGCCCAGCGCCGTGGGCGGCGCCACCGACATCCTCAACCGGTTCCTGGCCCCCTACCTCGAGAAGCACATCCCCGGGAATCCCACCGTGCGCATCCGCAACATGCCCGGGGGCGGGAGCATCCTGGGCGGCAACTGGTTCGCGGCGAACGCGAAACCCGACGGGCTCATGCTGTTCGCCAGCACCGTGTCGTCCAAGGTGGCGTACATGATGGAGAACCCCGCGGTGCGGTACGACTTCCGGCGCATGCGGCTCGTGGCCATCAACGGCAGCGGCGGGGTCTTCTATGCGGCGCCGCGGGCCGGGGTGCGGCGGGCGGCCGACCTCCCGAAGGCGACCGACCTGACCTTCGGCAGCAACTCGCCGCCCGGGGCCACGGTGCCAGCCCTCCTGGCTTTCGAGCTGCTGGGGATCGCCCCCAAGGTGGTCTTCGGCTTCGAGTCCCGCGGCCCCATCCGCCTGGCCTTCGAGCGGGGCGAGCTCTCGCTGGACTTCCAGGCGTCGTTCGTCTACGCCTCGCAGGTGCTGCCCCTGGTGCGCGAGGGCAAGGCCGTGGGGCTCATGACGCTGGGCTTCATCAACGAGAAGGGCGAGATGGTCCGCGACCCGGCCGTGCCCGACCTGCCCACCGTCTACGAGGTCTACCAGCAGCTCTTCCAGAAAAAGCCCGACGGCCTCCTGCGCTGGAAGGCCTTCCGCGCCCTCGTGGCCGCCTCCTGGACCTACGGCCGCGGCATCTGGGCCCCCGAGGGCACCCCGCCCGAGGCGCTGCGCACCCTGTGGGAGGGCATCGACCGCATGAACGCCGACCGTGAGTTCCAGGACCAAGCCCGCAAGCTCATGGAAGGTTACCCCCTCTACCGCGGCGACCGCGTCGAGGCTCAGGTCCACCGGGCCCTGCGGGTGACGCTGGACGTGACCAGGTACGTACGCGATCTGTTGCGGGAGAAGTACGGCCAGACGATCTGAGGCCGCCCCTTCCGGACTGACGCCGGGGGCGCCGTCTGCAGCGCACCCGGCACCGCGCACGGCGCGGGCGGCGTTGGGAGGGGCGAGACATACGAGGAGGTGGACGCTGTGGCGAACCCCGCGGCACGCCGGAGGGTACGACACACCGCCTGGCTGATCGCCGTCCTGGCGCTCGCCCTGTGCGCGAGCACGCCGGGCGGCGCGCAGGCGCCGTTCTACGCCGGCAAGACGATCGACCTGGTAGTGCCCACGGCCGTGGGCGGCGCCACCGATATCCTCAACCGCTTCCTGGCCCCCTACCTCGAGAAGCACATCCCCGGGAATCCCACCGTGCGCATCCGCAACATGCCCGGGGGCGGGACGCTGCTGGGGATGAACTGGTTCGCCGCCAACGCCAAGCCCGATGGCTCCATGCTGCTGGCGAGCACGGTGGCGTCCAAGGTGGCCTACATGCTCGGCAACCCCGCCGTGCGCTACGACTTCACACGCTGGCGCCTGGTGTCGATCAACGGCTCCGGGGCGGTGATCTACGCGTCGCCGCGGGCCGGCGTGCGCACCGCCGCCGACCTGCCCAAGGCCACGGGCCTGGTCTTCGGCAGCAACACCCCACCCGGGGTCGAGCTGCCGGCACTCCTGGCTTTCGAGCTGCTGGGGATCGCCCCCAAGGTGGTCTTCGGCTTCGAGTCCCGCGGCCCCATCCGCCTGGCCTTCGAGCGGGGCGAGCTCTCGCTGGACTTCCAGGCGTCGTTCGTCTACGCCTCGCAGGTGCTGCCCCTGGTGCGCGAGGGCAAGGCCGTGGGGCTCATGACGCTGGGCTTCATCAACGAGAAGGGCGAGATGGTCCGCGATCCGGCCGTGCCCGACCTGCCCACCGTCTACGAGGTCTACCAGCAGCTCTTCCAGAAAAAGCCCGACGGCCTCCTGCGCTGGAAGGCCTTCCGCGCCCTCGTGGCCGCCTCCTGGACCTACGGCCGCGGCATCTGGGCCCCCGAGGGCACCCCGCCCGAGGCGCTGCGCACCCTGTGGGAGGGCATCGACCGCATGAACGCCGACCGCGAGTTCCAGGACCAGGCCCGCAAGCTCATGGAAGGTTACCCCCTCTACCGCGGCGACCGCGTCGAGGCCCAGGTCCACCGGGCCCTGCGGGTGACCCTCGACGTGTCGAAGTTCATCAGGGACCTGATGCGCGAGAAGTACGGACAGGTGATCTGACGCGCCCGGGGCGCCGCGCGAGCGGGTCGAGGCGGGGCCGGGCGCCAGTATCCGCCAAGGGGGGAGCAACGATGACAGCGCGCCGCACGCTCTTGCAGGGCGGGTGTGTGCTCACGCTCGACCGGCAGATCGGCAACTTCCCGCGGGGGGACGTGCTCATCGAGGGCTCGCGCATCGCCGCCGTGGGGCCCCACCTTGCGGTCGCAGACGCCGAGGTGATCGACGCCTCCCAGATGGTCGTCATGCCGGGCTTCATCGACACCCACCGCCACTGCTGGGAGGGCATCCTGCGCAACATCGGCACCGACGTGCCGCTGGAGGGCCCGGTCAGCTACCTGGCCTTCGTCCTGAACACCCTGGCGCCCGCCTACCGCCCCGAGGACGTCTACGCCGGCACCCTGGTCAGCGCCATCGGCTGCATCGACGCCGGCATCACCACGGTCCTGGACTGGTCGCACATCCAGACCACCCCGGACCATACCGACGCGGCGGTCAGCGCGCTGCGGGAGTCGGGCATCCGCGCCGTCTTCGCCTACGGCCGTCCCTGGTTCGAAGCGCCCAAGCCGGAGCACCCCACGTGGATTCGCCGGGCGGCGGCGCAGTACTTCGCGTCCAAGGACCAGCTGTTGACCCTGGCCCTGGCGGTCTTCGGCCCCGAGTTCGACTCCCTGGAGGGCTGCCGGGCGGACTGGCAGCTCGCCCGCGAGCTCGACGCGCGCATCACCGCCCACGTGGGCGTCGGCACGTTCGGCCGCCACGGCAAGGTGGGCGCGGTGGGCCAGACAGGGCTGTACGGGCCGGACACCACCTTCATCCACTGTTGCACGCTGCAGGACGCCGAGGTCCAGCTGATCGTGGACTCGGGCGCCACCGTGTCGCTGGCCTGCCCCGTGGAGATGATGATGGGGCACGGCATGCCGCCGATCCAGCGGTTCCTGGACCGGGGCCTGCGGCCCAGCCTGAGCGTGGACGTCGAAACCAACGTGCCCAACGACATGTTCACCCAGATGCGCGCCACGATCGCCCTGCAGCACGCCCTGGTGTTCGAGCAGCGACTGGCCGGCAACGAGGCCGCACCCGCGCCGATCACCACGCGCGACGTGCTGGAGTACGCCACCGTGGAGGGCGCGCGCGCCAACGGCCTGGCCGACCGGATCGGCACGCTGACGCCGGGCAAGGACGCCGACATCATCATGCTCCGCATGGACCGCCCCAACGTCTTCCCCGTCAACGACCCGATCGGCGCGGTGGTCTGGGGGATGGATACCGGCAACGTGGACTCGGTCTTCGTGGCCGGGCGCCCGCTCAAGCGCAACGGCCAGCTGCTGGGGGTGGACCTGGACCGCCTGCGGCGGCTGGCCTACGCCTCCCGCGACCACGTGGTGGCCGCCTCGGGGTTCCAGCTGCCGCAGATCTGAGCGGGCCGAGCAGGAAGTCCGCGTGCAGCTGGCTAACAAGTCGGACCGTCTGCTGGTCTGACAGACCCGTGGCGCGGATTGGTCAGGGCGGCCGGGGAAAGAGCGGGCGGTCCGCGTGGCCACGGACCGAACGTCCGGCCGTGGAACGACGCGCGGGCGCGGGCAACAGGCCGTGCGGGGCACAGCACACCCTGCGGGACACTGCCAGGGACCTGTGCCCTGCCGAGGACCTGCGCACATCGACGCGCTGCAGCATAGAGGAGGGCGGGCCGTCGCGGAGAGCGAAGACGCGCGGCCGCACATCGAGGCGCTACGCATAGAGGAGGGCAGGCATGGATCGGGCGGGCGCGGTGGTCGTCATCGGCGGCACTTCGGGCATCGGCAAGGAGGTGGCCAGGCACTACGCGGGGCAGGGCCGCGCGGTAATCATCTCGGGGCGTGACGCTGACCGCGCGGGCGCGGTCGCCCGCGAACTGGGCAGCACCGTCCGCGGCGTCGGCGTCGACCTCACCCGCCCCCACGAGGTGGCGGGCCGCCTCGCCGACGTGGGCCCCGTGAGCGGCCTGGTGCTGGCGGCGATCGACCGCGACCGGAACAGCGTGCGCGAGTACGACGTCGCGGGGGCTCTGAACCTCGTGACCCTCAAACTGGTGGGCTACACCGCCGTCGTCCATGCGCTCCACAGCCGCCTCGCGACCGATGGCGCCATCGTCATCTTCGGCGGTCTGGCGAAGGAACGTCCCTATCCGGGCTCGACCACCGTCACGACGATCAATGCGGGCGTGTCGGGCCTGGTGCGGACCCTGGCCACCGAGCTGGCGCCGGTGCGGGTGAACGCCATCCACCCCGGGATCGTGGGCGATAGTCCCTACTGGGCCAACAACCAGGCCATGCTCGACCGGGTCAAGGCCCGGACGCCCACGGGCCGCCTGGTGCGCATGCAGGACGTGGTCGACGCGGTGGCGTTCCTGCTGGAGAACCCGGCGGTCAACGGGGTCGAGCTCTACGTGGACGGGGGCTGGGTCTTCGGCTAGGGGCCCGGTGGTCGACCCCGGCGGACGACGGCGGACGAGGGCGGAGGTATAACCGCCAGCGGTCCGGGCAGCCGCGGCGGGGGCCGACAGGGACGGGCGCTCACGGGTGATCAGGAGCTGGCGCCGGGCGCGCCGGCGTCACGTCGGAGCACGAGGAGGGTCGACGGCGGGATGCATCGCGTGACACGGATCGACCGCACGCAGATGACCGTGCCGGAGCGCTTCGCGGCGCACAGCACGGGCTTTCGCCGGCAGTCGCTGGTGGACGGGACGACCGGGTCCGTGCACATGGGGTTTGCCGCGTGCGAACTGGACGGCGGCGGGCACGTCGCCGCCCACGTCCAATCGTACGAGGAGGCCATCTACGTGCTCGAGGGTGAGCTCGAGCTGACGCTGCACGGCGAGACCGTGCGCCTGGGCAAGGACGAGGGCGGGCTGATTCCGGTCGGCGCCCTCCACGCCCTGCGCAACCCCGGCGCGCAGCCGTGCACGTGGGTGGAGATGGTGGCGCCGCGTCCCCGACAGCCCGGGGAGCCGGCCGATGTCTTCTTTGCACCGCCCCCGCGCACGGCCGGCGCCCCCCGACGCGTGGACGCCCGCGACCCGCGCTGCCGGTCCTTCTTCCACTTCGAGCTGGGGCAGATGGACCTGGACAGCGCCCGCCGGGGGAGCCGGGTGGACGCTCCCACGGTCTCGCCCAGCATGGTGACGGCGCTGCTCGTCTACAGCGGCATCGGGATCAAGATGCTGGTGGACCAGCGGCAGGACGCCAACCTGCTGACGATGTTCATGGTCGAGTACGAGCCCGGGGGCGTGGCGCACCCGCACGACCACCCGCTGGAGGAGGCCTACCTGATCGTCGACGGGGAAGTGGACGCCGTGGCCGACGGGCAGACCTACCGGCTGCGAGCGGGCGACTTCTTCTGGACCGGCGTGGGGACGATCCACGCCTTCTACAACCGGTCGAACCGCAAAGTCCGGTGGATCGAGACACAGGCGCCGCAGCCGCCGCGGAACCACTCGTACCGCTTCAACCGGGAGTGGGACTACCTGGAGCAGCTGCTGGCGGCGCCATCGGCCACGGCAGGGACGTGAGCACCGACGACAGGCCACACCGCAGTACAGACTGCAGGAGGGGGTGCGTGACCATGCACGTCAGGCACGCGAGCAAGGCAGTCGGACCGTGGGCCGCCCTGGGCGTCGTGCTGGCGCTGGTGGTGCTGCAGGCGCAGACCAGTGCCCAGCCCCGGCCGATCAGGGTCGGCGGGACGCTGCCCCTCACCGGGGTGTTCGCCGCACAGGGCAAGGTGCACGAGGCCGCAGGCCGGGCCTTCGTGCAGATGACCAACGAGAAGGGCGGCCTGCTCGGCCGACAGCTGGAGTGGGTGCTGCTCGACGACGAGTCGCAGCCCGACAAGGCCGCGGCCCTCTACGAGCGCCTCATCACCGAGGACAAGGTCGACCTGATCATCGGGCCGTACGGCACCGCATCCATCACGGCGGCGATGCGGGTGGCCGAGAAGTACGGCTACGTGTTCCCCCACCACACCGCGAGCCTGACCTACGCCTACACCTACCGGCGGCACTTCCCGACGTGGTACGTGGGCCTCAATACCCACATGACGACCCCGGCCAAGGTGTTCGACGCCTACCGCAGCCTGCCGGGTAGCCGACGGCCGCAGACCGTCGGCTTCGTGGTGAACAAGTTCCCCGGCACCCAGTTCCTGGCGTACGGGCGGCAGAACGCCGGCGGGGCGGTGCGCGTCGCCGAGCAGAAGGGGCTGCGGACGGTGCTGGACCTCTCGTTCGACCTCGGCACCACCGACTGGGTGCCGATCGCCCAGCAGGTGCGGCGCGCCAACCCCGACCTCCTCTACGTCGCCGGGTTGGCACTGGACGGCGTGAACCTGCTCCAGGCCCTGGCCCAGCTGGGCTGGCGGCCCCGACACCACTTCCACCAGTGGCCGTCGCCGGGCGCGATGCTGGCGGCGCTGCCACTCACCGACCGCGCCACCAGCGTGACGATCTTCGTGCCCCACGAGCCCTACCTCTCGTACCCGGGGGCGCGGGACTTCGTCAACCGCTACCGCGCGTGGGCCAAGGCCACCGGGCTGGCCTACAGCGAACCCGACGTGCAGTCCGCGGCCTCGTGGTCGGCCTGGCAGGTCCTGACCTTCGGGGTACAGGAGTGCCGCTGCCTGGACCACGCGACGATCGCCGAGGTGCTGCTCTCCAAGCCCGTGCCCACGGTCCAGGGCATGCTGCGGTTCGACCGGCAGCAGCAGAACTACGGCGACGACATCCAGGCCGTGATGCAGATCCAGGACGGCCGGTGGTGGGCGGTCTGGCCGCAGTCGATGGCCGCGGAAGGCCGGCAGCTGCGGTGAGGGCCGCGCGCTGCGGCAGGGAGGTCACCGTGTCCGTCGTGGCCGCCGTCGTACCGGCAGCCCCGGTGACCGCCGCGCGCTGCGGCAAGAGCACGGGGCCGCGCGGGCGGGGAACCGCCCGCGCGGCCCCCGCAGGCGTCCCGTGCGGGTGACGCACCCGGCCGGCTGAGGGCACGTCCCATGCTCGAACTGGTGCAGGCCGGCGCGTCGGGGATCCTGATGGGCGGGTTCTACGCCCTCCTGGCGCTGGGCCTCACGCTGGCCTGGGGGTTCCTCGACACCATCGACTTCGCGCACTTCGCGTTCATCTTCGGGTTCGGGTACGTCACCTACGAGCTCGCGACCCGCGGGATGGACCCGCTGGCGGTGCTGCTGGTGGTGGCGCCGCTGGGCGCTGCCGCGGGTGCCGGCTGGCGCTTCCTGATGCGCCGCCTGCGCCTGGACGCGGCCCGCTCGCTGGTCTTCACGTTCGGGGTCCTGGTGGTCTTCGAGGGCCTCTCCAAGATGGTGTGGACGGCCGACTACCGCCGCATCCCCGTGGCCCAGAACCCCTACGCCGCCGGCGCGCTCGCTCTGGGCGAGCTGGCGCTGCCGATCACCCAGGTGCTGTCGTTCACCGTGGCGATGCTCGTCGCCGTGGCCGTGGCCGTGTGGCTGCGGGCCACGTACCCGGGCAGGGCGCTGCGGGCCGCGGTGTCCGACGAGGAGATGGCGCGGGCGTGCGGCGCCGACGTGGAGCGGCTGCGCCTGCTGATGGCGGCGCTCGGGGGCGCTACCGCCGGGGTCGCCGGGGTGCTGATCGCGATGAACCACGCGCTCTACCCCAACGCGGCCGAGCAGTGGATCGGCCTGCTGTTCGCCGCGGTCATCCTCGGGGGCATCGGCAACCCCGCGGGTGTCGTCCTGGGCGGGATGGTCATCGGCGTGGGCGAGGCCATCGCGCAGGCGCTGGGCGCCACCGCGGTCGCACGGCTGGTCGGCGCCTGCGCGTTGCTGGCAGGCCTGCTGGTGCGCCCGGAAGGCCTGCTCCCCAGCGCGCTGGTGCGGCGGGACGGATGAGGCGGTCACGGGCGGGCTGGGCGATGGGTGCTGCCGTGGCGGCGCTGCTGGCCGTGCCCGTCGCGGTCCACCGCCTGGGCCTGCCGGCCTACTACCTGGTCTTCCTGTACTTCTTCTTCTTCTGGGCGGCGCAGGCCACCAGCTGGAACGTGATCTCCGGATACGCCGGCTACTTCAGCTTCGGCCAGGGCGCCTTCTACGGCGCGGGCGTGTACGGGGCGGCGGTGTTGATCGACCGGCACGGGGTGCCCTACGGTCTGGCGATCCTGGCGGGCGCCGCGGCGAGCGCAGCCGTCGCCTGCGGGATCGGCCTGGTGGTGTTCCGCCTGCGGCAGATCCGCGGGCCCGTGTTCGCCCTGGTGACCCTGGCGGTCGCGGTGGCACTGCACAGCCTGGTGAACAACGTGGGCTACCTGGACGGCGGACGCGGGATTCCGTTGCCCAAGCTCGTCTATCCGTTTGGCCTGGCGGACGTGCAGTTCCTGTACTACGCCGGGCTGCTCGTGGGCCTGGTAGCCGTGGGGATCGGATGGTGGACCTATCGCAGCCGACACGGTTGGGGACTGCGGGCGATCCACGACGACGAGCCGGTCGCGGAAGGCCTGGGCGTGCCGACGTTCGCCTACAAGATGGCGGCCCTGGTGCTGAGCGGCGCCGTCGCCGGCCTGAGCGGCGGGCTGCACGCGCTCCAGGTCCGCTACGTGACGGCCGACGCGGTGTTCTCCCTGCGCGTGCCGCTGCTGGTGATCATGATGTGCGTGCTGGGCGGCCGGCGGCACTGGCTGGGACCGGTGCTGGGCGCGGGCGTGGTGCACGCGATCAACGACCGCCTCAGCGGTCCGGGCCTGGGCACGGTGAGCGAGGTGCTCATGGGCCTGCTGCTCATGGTGGTGGTGGCCGCGCTGCCCGAGGGCATCTACGGCCGGCTGCGCGAGCGCGGGGCCGTGGCGGGGGCGGTGGGGCTGGCGGCCCTGGGGATGGCCGCCGCCGCGGGGACCGGGCTGCTGGACGCGGTGGCCCTCGGCGTGGGCGCCTTCATGGTGGTGCTGGTGGCCCCGGCACGGCTGAGCGGCGGCCGCTGGCCGGCCAGGCGACAGCGAGGGGTGGAGGTCACCGGTGGCTGACCCGCTGTTGCAGGTGCGCGACGTGCGCAAGAACTTCGGCGGCGTGCGCGCGCTGCGGGGTGTGTCGCTGGCGGTCGGCGAGGGCGAGACCGTCGGGCTCATCGGCCCCAACGGGTCGGGGAAGTCGACGCTGATCAACGTGACCGCAGGGTACTACCGCGCTGATGCGGGGACGTTGCTGTTCCGCGGCGTCGACATCACCGGCCTGGCCCCGCACCGCCGGGCCGCCATGGGGCTGGCCCGCACGTACCAGCACCCCCGGCCGTTCGGCTCGATGAGCGCCCAGGACAACGTGGCGGTGGGAGCGCTGTTCGGCGCGGGCGACGGCGGCAGGGCACCGGCGGACGCACAGGGCGCAGCGCAGCGGTGGCTGCACCTGCTGGGCATGGACCGTGCGGCCCCGCATCCCGTGCACCGCCTGACGCTGCAGGAACGCCGCCTGTTGGAGCTCGCCCGGGCGCTCGCGAGCCACCCGCGGATCATCCTCGCCGACGAGGTGCTGGCGGGGTTGACGCCTGCCGAGATCGAGCGGGTGCTGGATGCGATCCGCACCATCCGGGCCATGGGCGTCGCCCTCCTGGTGGTCGAGCACAACGTGAAGGCGGTGCGGACGCTGGCCGACCGGATCGTGGTGTTGCACGAGGGCACGGTGCTCGCGGAAGGCGCCCCCGAAGACGTGCTGCGCGACGAACGCGTGCGCGCGGCGTACCTGGGAAGCCACGGCGGCCATGCTTAAGGTCCGCGACCTGGACGTGCGCTACGGCGAGGCCCGCGCTCTGGACGGGGTGAGCCTGACCGTGGGCGACGGCGAGGTGGTGGCCGTCCTGGGGCCCAACGGCGTGGGCAAGAGCACGCTGGTGAAGAGCATCGCGGGGTGGGTGCGGCCCTGGCGGGGGGTCGTGGAGTTCCTGGACGAGCCCATCACGGGGTTGCCGCCGGAACAGGTGTGCGAGCGCGGCATCGCCGTGGTCCCCGAGGGACGCAGGGTGTTCGCGGACCTGACGGTGCGGGAGAACCTGGAACTGGGTGCGTTCGCCCGGCGGGCGCGCGGTCGGGCGCGCGAGACGCTGGACCAGGTCCTGGCGCTGTTCCCGCGGCTGCGCGAGCGCCTGGGCCAGCGGGCAGGCACCCTCAGCGGCGGCGAACAGCAGATGCTCGCCATCGGCAGGGCGCTCATGAGCCGCCCGAAGCTGCTGCTGATGGACGAACCGTCGCTGGGGCTGGCGCCGGTGATGGCCGACGTCGTGTTCGGGTTCGTGGAGGACGTCCGACGCCTGGGCACGTCGGTGCTCCTCGTCGAGCAGAACGCGATCCGGGCCCTGGCGGCGGCCGACCGCGCGGCGGTCATGGACCGTGGCCGCATCGTCGTCCAGGGCACGCGCGAGGAGCTGTTGCGCGACCGGCAGGTCCAGGAAGCCTACCTGGGGGTGAGTTGACGTGCCCGAGTACGGCATCCCCGTGTTCCCGCCCCATCCGCTGCGGGGCAAGGTGACGATGCCCTACGCGCCCGCGGTGGTGGTCCCGCCCGGGGCGGCGCTGGTCCTGATCTCGGGGTGCCACGCCTCGCCCGTGTACCACCACCACCCGCACGTACCGGAGGAGCACGTGCTGCCGCCGGCCATGCGCGACCAGGCCCGGCGGGTCTTCCAGAACATCCAGCTCTCCCTGGACGCCCTGGGGTTGACCTGGCGGCACGTGGTGAAGGTGACGCGCTACCTCACCGACATGCGCGAGCAGGACGAGCTCAACGCGGTCCAGCGCGAAGTTTTGGGCGACCACCAGGTGGCCAGCACCACGGTGCAGGTGGCGGCCCTGGTGGTGCCGGACGCGCGCGTCGAGATCGAGGCGCTGGCCGTGGCGCCGGCGGACGTCGCGGCGCGGGTCGCGACCGCAGGGCCCGACGGGACGGCCTGAGGCGGCTGGCGATGTGCTGGGGTGCTGCAGCCTGCGTTCCTGTTGCGCACGTTGCGCGCGCCCGGGCGCTGGGGTGCGCCCCGGCTTCCGCGGCGCCTGTCCTCCACGCGGCGCCCGCGGCCGAGGAGCAGGCCGAGCGCCTGCAGGCGGTGCGGGACGAGACCGAAGGGATGATCGACTTCCACGTGCACACCGCGCCCGACAACTTCGACCGCACCGTGGACGCGGTGGAGGCCGCGCGCGCGGCCCGGGCGCTGGGCATGCGCGCGATCGTGCTCAAGGGCGGCGCGTTCGAGACCGTGACCCGGGCGGCGCAGGCTCGGGCCGCGGTGGACGGGCTCCAGGTGTTCGGCGGGGTGGTCCTCAACTGGCCCATGGGCGGCATCAACCCTGCGGCCGTCGAGGCGATGCTGGCGTTCCGTGGCGCCGGCGCGGAGCGGCTGGGACGGGTGGTGTGGTTGCCCAGCATCAACGCCCGCAACCACCACGAGCGGTTCGGCATCGCGCAGCCCGGCGTCGACGTGTTCGACGGTACCCGGCTCGTGCCAGCCATGCGGGAGATCCTGGCGCTGTGCGCCGCCCACGGGCTGGTGCTGCAGACCAGCCACCTCTCCGCGCCCGAGGCGCTCGCGCTGATCCGGGAAGCCCGGGCGGCGGGCGTCGAGCGGATCGTCTGCACCCACGCCGACTACGATCCCATCAACATGAGCATCGAGGACCAGCGCGAGGCGGCCCGGCTGGGCGCCTACATCGAGCACGCGTACATCGGCGTGTTCCTCGGCCCGCAGTCGCCCGTGGAACGCTTCCGCGGGTGGCGCGGGGTGTCCGTCGCGCAGATGGCGGCCGCGATCAAAGCCGTGGGCGCCGAGCGCTGCATCCTGGCCAGCGACCTGGGCGCTTCTCCGTGCCTGACGCCGGCAGAGGGCTTCCTGGCCTTCGTGCGGGAGCTGCGGGCGCACGGCATCACCGACCGGGAGCTGGACCTGATGGGCCGGCGCAACCCGGCCCAGTTGCTCGCGGGGTGAACCCGTGGGGGGCGCGGCAACGAGCGGCACGCGCACGTGGGAAGAGGTTCTGCACGAGGCGAACCCGGAGGCGCGGCATCGAGTAGCGCAGGCGGGCAGATGTCGGCAGCGCCGGTGGGGACGTGCCGCCAGCGGCATTCGCGGCGCTGCGCGGCGAGCGCAGCGCCCGCCGGTCGGGACGTGCCGCAGCCGCCCGTGTCGGAGGAAGACGCCAGGTGCGGAGGGAAGTCTCCTGAGGGCTCGTGTCAGACGATCAGCTGGTCCGACATCCAGGAGGTAGCAGCTTGCCACACATCGACATCGCGACCGCGCCCATCGAACGCCGCAAGGTCTACGAGCTGGTGGCCGAGCGGCTGGAGGAGCTGATCGGCGACCGCGGGCTGCGCCCGGGCGACCCGCTGCCCACCGAGCGCGAGCTGATGCAGCGGTACCGGGTCGGGCGCTCCTCGGTGCGCGAGGCCCTGCGCATGCTGGAGTCGCGCGGCCTCATCCGGGCGTCGGCCAACGGTACGTTCCAGGTGGCCGACTACGGCAACCCGCTGCGCCACTCCCTCCACCTCCTCCTCGAGCTCGAGGAGGCTACCCTGCTGGAGGTCTACGAGGTCCGCAAGATCCTCGAGGTGGAAGCGGCGGGGCTGGCCGCGCTGCGCCGGAGCGACGACGACCTCCGGCAGATGGCGGCCGCCATCGCCGACATGGAGGCCGGGCTGGGCGCCCAGGACCAGTACATCGGCGCCGACCTGCGGTTCCACCTGGCCGTGGCCACGGCCACCCGCAACCGCCTGGCGCTTCGCATGATGCACGCGATCCGCGACACCCTGCACCGGGCGCTGGCGCAGGTCTACCACATTCCCGGCAGCCCGCAGCGGTCGATCCAGCAGCACCGGCAGATCGTGGCGGCGATCAGCGCCGGCGACGCGGAGGCCGCCCGCCGTCGGATGCGCGAGCACCTGGGCCGGGTCGAGCGGGACATCCGCAGCGTGTTGCTGGGGCAGGGTGAGGCATGACGCAGGTCGGGTTCGTCGGACTGGGCGTGATGGGCAGCCGCATGGCCAAGCGGCTGCTGGACGCCGGGTACCCGGTGGTCGGCTACAACCGCACCCGGGCCAAGGCGCAGTGGCTGGTGGACCTGGGCATGCGCTGGGCCGACTCGCCGCGGGCGGTGGCCGAGGCGGCCGACGTGGTCATCACCATGATGGCGGACACCGACGCCCTGCGCGCGGTGACCCGCGGGCCCGACGGCATCCTGGCGGGCCTGCGCCCCGGCACGGTGTACATCGACATGAGCACCGTGAGCCCCGCGGAGAGCCGGGCCCTGGCCGCCGAGGTCGCGGCGCGCGGGGCGCACATGCTCGACGCCCCGGTCTCGGGCAGCGTGACCACGCTGGAGGAAGGCCGGCTCTCCATCATGGTGGGCGGGGACCGCGAGGTCCTGGAGCGGGTGCGGCCGGTCCTGGAAGCGATCGGGCCGACGGTGACCTACGTGGGCGCCCAGGGGCTGGCCGTCACCATGAAGATCGCCACCAACCTGAGCCTAGCCGTGCAGATGCTGGCGTTCTCAGAGGGCGTGCTGCTGGCCGAGAAGAACGGGATCCCGCGCGCGACGGCCGTGGAGGTGCTGCTGCGCAGCGTCGCCGCCTCGCCGATGCTGGTCTACCGGGGCCCGCTGGTGCTGGCCCCGCCGCCGGAGGCCTGGTTCGACTGCCGCATGATGCAGAAGGACCTGCTGCTGGCGCTGGAGCTGGGCCGCCAGGCGGGCGTGCCGCTGCCCACCACCGCCCTGACCAACGAGTTCCTGAGCGCGGCACGCGCCATGGGCTACGGCCATCGCGACTTCGCGGCGCTGTTCAACGTGCTGGCCGACATGGCCGGTGGGGGAGGGCACCCATGACGCGAGCGACCGAGATCTCGCCCCGCGACGAGCTGGCCGACGTCCGGCCCGAGCAGTGGCGGGCCCTGTACCGGCAGATGCTGACCATCCGGCGGTTCGAAGAACAGGTCAACGAGCTGTACACCAGCGCCCGCATGCCCGGACTCGCCCACCTCTACATCGGCGAGGAGGCGGTGGCCGTGGGGGTGTGCGCCGCGCTGCGGCGCGACGACTACATCACCAGCACCCACCGCGGCCACGGCCACTGCCTGGCCAAGGGCGCATCGGTGGACCGCATGTTCGCCGAGCTGCTGGGGAAGGCCGCGGGCTACTGTCGAGGCAAGGGCGGGTCGATGCACATCGCCGACCCCGAGGTGGGCAACCTGGGCGCCAACGCCATCGTGGGGGGCTCGGCCGGCATCGCCGCCGGCGCGGCACTGTCGGCCAGGATGCGCGGGACGGACCAGGTGGCGGTGTGCTTCTTCGGGGAGGGCGCGCTGGGCCAGGGCCTGCTCTACGAGGCGATGAACATGGCATCGCTGTGGCGCCTGCCGGTCGTCTACGTGTGCGAGAACAACCTCTACAACGAGTACACGCCGGCCAGCGAGACGACCGCCGGCTCCATGACGGCGCGGCCCGAAGCGTTTGGGATTCCCTGCACGGAGGTGGACGGCCAGGACGTCCGCGCCGTGCTGCGCGCGGCGCGCGCGGCGGTGGCGCGGGCGCGGGCCGGCGAGGGGCCGTCGTTCCTGCTCTGCCACACCTACCGGTACCGCGGTCACCACGTGGGCGACGTCAACCGGGCCTACCGCACGCGCGAGGAGGAACAGTGGTGGATGACCGAGCGTGACCCGCTGACGCTGCTGGCCCGGTGGATGACGGCCCACGGCATCGCCGACGCCGCCCTGCTGGCGCAGCTCGACGCCAAGGTGCGGGAGGAGATCGCCCGTGGCCTGGCCTTCGCGCTGGACGCCCCCTATCCCGACGCGAGCGAGGTGGACCAGCATGTCTATGCCTAGCGCGCAGGTCCAGCCCGCCACTGCCCCGGAGGTCCGGGAGCTCACCTTCGCGCAGGCGGTGCGCGAGGCGTTGGCCGAGGAGATGCGCCGCGACCCGCGGGTGTTCATCATCGGCGAGGACGTGGCCGAAGCGGGCCACCCCTTCAAGGTGCTGACGGGCCTGGTCGAGGAGTTCGGCCGCGACCGCGTCATCGACACGCCCATCTCCGAGGCGGGATTCACGGGCATCGCCGTCGGCGCCGCCATGACCGGCATGCGGCCCGTGGTGGACATCATGTTCGGCGACTTCATCACGCTGGCCATGGACCAGATCGTCAACCAGGCCGCCAAGGTCCACTACATGTCGGGCGGCAAGCTCAGGGTCCCCATGGTCGTCCGCACGACGCTGGGCGCCACGCGCCGCTCGGCCGCCCAGCACAGCCAGAGCCTGCACGCCTGGCTCTGCCACGTCCCCGGCCTGAAGGTGGCCCTGCCCTCCACGCCCTACGACGCCAAGGGCCTGCTGAAAGCCGCCATCCGCGACGACAACCCGGTGATCGTCTTCGAGGACAAGATGACCTACCAGCTCAAGGGGCCGGTGCCGGCGGACGACTACGTGATCCCCCTGGGCGTCGCCGACGTGAAACGCGCGGGGCGCGACGTGACCATCGTGGCCACCAGCAGCATGGTGCACGTGGCACTGGCCGCCGCCGAGCTGCTGGCCGGCGAGGGGATCGAGGCCGAGGTGGTGGACCCGCGGACCACCGTGCCCCTGGACGTGGAGACCCTGGTGGCGTCGGCCCGCAAGACCGGCCGCGTCATCGTGGTGGACGAGGGCTACGAGAAGTACGGGGTCACCGGGGAGCTCGCCGCGGTGATCGCCGAGGGCGCCTTCTACGACCTCGACGCGCCGGTGCGGCGGCTCGGCGCCATGCACGTGCCGGTGCCGTTCTCGCCGGTGCTGGAGGACCTGACCGTGCCGACGGCCGAGCGGGTCGCGGCCGTGGCGCGGGAACTCTGCGGCACGCGCTGAGACCGCCTGCGCGACGGGAGGGAGGACGATGGGACTCAAGACGTTCGGCCTCATGCACGTGGACTGGGAGCAGCGGGTCGACATGGAGCGGCTCCGCCGCGAGCGGCTGGCCCGCGCCAAGCGGTTCCTGAAGGCCTCGGAGCTGGGCGCGCTGCTGTGCTTCGACATGAACAACATCCGGTACATCACCGCCACCCACATCGGCACCTGGGCCATGGACAAGCTGGTGCGCTTTGCGCTGCTGCCCCAGGACGACGAGCCGATCCTGTGGGACTTCGGCTCGGCGGCGCGCCACCACCAGCTCTACTGCCCGTGGCTGGGCGAGCGGTCGCGGGCCGGCATCTCGACCCTGCGCGGCGCCTACCCGGGACAGGCGCGGGACGTCGCCCGCAAGATCCGCGTCGAGCTCGAGGCCCGCAACCTGCACCGCGAGCCCCTGGGCGTGGACGTGGTGGAGGTGCCGGTCCTGGAGGCCCTGCGGGCCGAGGGCCTCACGGTGGTGGACGGCCAGGCGCTGATGCAGGAGGTCCGCAAGATCAAGACCCAGGACGAGATCGTCCTGCTGACCACGGCCTGCATGATGGTGGATGCGGCCTACGAGGCGCTCTACGAGGCGATGCGGCCCGGTATGCGGGAGAACGAGTGCGTGGCGCTGGTGAACAAGGTGCTCTACGAGCTGGGCTCCGAGCACGTGGAGGGCGTCAACGCCATCTCGGGCGAGCGCTGCAGCCCGCACCCGCACGTCTACACCGACCGGGTGCTGCGGCCGGGCGACCCGGTCTACTTCGACATCCTGCACGCCTTCCTGGGGTACCGCACGTGCTACTACCGCACCTTCGTCATCGGCAGCGCGAGCCAGGCGCAGGTGGACGCCTACAAGCGGTGCCGCGACTACCTGGACGCGGCCATCGCCCTGATCCGTCCCGGCGCCACCACGGCCGACGTGGTGCGGGTGTGGCCCAAGGCACAGGAGTTCGGCTTCCCCAACGAGGAAGCGGCGTTCGCGCTGCAGTACGGCCACGGCGTCGGCCTCTCGATCTGGGAGAAGCCGATCTTCAGCCGGCTGGTGTCGTTCGACGCCCCCGAGGTCATCGAGGAGAACATGGTGTTCGCCCTGGAGACGTTCTGGCCCGCGGCCGATGGGTGGTCGGCGGCGCGCATCGAGGAACAGCTGGTGGTGACGAAGGACGGCTGCGAGGTCATCACCCGCTTCCCGGCCGAGAAGCTCATGGTGGCCGGGCGCCGCTACTACACGGCCACGGGCCCGCTGGAGACCACCCGGGAGACCGAGTCGCACAAGAACCGGGCGACGAGCCCGCTGGAGGCCGTGATGGCCGGCGCCGCGGTCGAAGGCAGCCAGGCGCCGGCGCGGTAGGAGGCGCGCGTGCCGACCGACGTCATCATGCCGGCCCTGGGCATGGCCCAGGAAACGGGCAAGGTGCTGCGCTGGCTCAAGCGCGAGGGCGACAGCGTCCGCGAGGGCGAGCCGCTGCTGGAGATCGAGACCGACAAGGCCACCGTCGAGCTGGAGGCGCCGGCCTCGGGGGTGCTGGCCGAGGTGTCGGCGGCCGAGGGCGACGAGGTGCCGGTGGGCCGGGTCATCGCGCGGATCCTGGCGCCGGCGGAGGCCCGGGGCCAAGCGGAGCAGGTGGGGCCGTCCATCGTCGAGGCTGGGGCCGCCCCAGCCGCGCCAGCGACGGTGGCACCGTCGCCGCCAGCACCCGCGCAGGCGCCAGCGAGCGTGGTGCCGGCTGAAGCTGCGTCTGCGGCCTCTGCGTCGCCTGCAGCCGCGCTGCCCCCGGCACCTGGATCGGCCCCGGCGTCTGCCGCACGGGGCGGTCGTGTGGCCGCCTCACCCAAAGCGCGGCGGCTGGCGGCCGAACACGGGGTCGACCTGCGGACGCTGGCCGGGTCCGGCTCCGGCCCGGGAGGTGCGGTGCTCGCTGCCGACGTGCTGGCGGCCGTGCGGACGGGTGCGGGTGCGGCCGCGCCGGTGGCGGGTCCGGCGCCCGTGGCAGGGCCGAGTGCCGCGTCCGCAGCCGGCCCGGCGCTCCTGGTGGGACCGGGTGCCGCGCCCGCAGCCGGCCCGGCGCCGGCGGCAGCGCCGGCCGCGGCTGCCGCCCTGCCGACCGTCTGGCGGCTGATGGCCGAGCGCACGACGCAGAGCTGGACGTCGGTGCCCCATTTCTTCCTGCTGCGCGAGGTGCACGCCGGACGGCTCGTGACCTGGCGGGAGAAGGCCGCGGCGCGGCTTGGGGTCGACCTGACCTACACCGACCTGCTGGTGAAGCTGGTGGCGATGGCGCTGCGCGAGCACCCACGGGTGTACGCGCGGTGGCACCAGGGCACGATCGTCGACGGCGAGGCGATCAACGTGGGCATCGCGGTGGCCACGGACGACGGGCTGGTGGTGCCGGTGATCGCCGGCGCCGACCGGCTGCCGCTGGACGAGATCGCCCGGCGTCGCGCGACGCTGGTGGAGCGGGCGCGGGCCGGCCGGCTGCGCCCCGAGGACCTAGCCGGCGGCACCTTCACCATCAGCAACCTGGGCATGTACGGCATCGACGCCTTCACGGCCATCATCAACCCGCCCCAGGCCGCCATCCTGGCCGTGGGGCGCATCGCGCCGCGCGTCGTGCCCGCCGGCACCCGCGCAGCGATCCGGCCGATGGTGTGGCTCGCGCTGTCGTGCGACCACCGGGTCGTCGACGGCGCGCGGGGGGCAGCGTTCCTGCAGACGCTGGCCGACCTGATCGAGGAACCGCTGGGGTTGCTGCAGTGAGACGTGCACTGCGCGCATCTGGCAGCGCACGACCAGGAGGTGACGGCACATGACGTACGGAACACGCCGCGGGCTGGCGGCGGCCCTGGCCGCGCTCGTACTGGTCGCCGTCGCCGGGCTGCCCGGCACGGGCGGGCCGGCCGAGGCGAAACCGGTCCTGATCGGCGGCAGCCTGGGGCTGACGGGCCCGTTCTCCGGTCCGTCGGCGGTCTACAAGGCGATCTACGAGTACTGGGCCGACCGCGTGAATCGCGAGGGCGGGCTGCTGGGCCGCCCGGTGCGGCTGATCATCTACGACGACGAGGGCAAGCCCGCGGTGGCGCAGGCGCTCTACCAGCGCCTGCTCAAAGAGGACAACGTCGACCTCGTCCTGGCGCCCTACACCACGCTCGTGGGCGGAGCGGTCATCCCCATCGTGGAGTCCGCCCAGAAGGTCCTGTGGAACGGCGGGTTCGTCGGCATCGAGCTGTTCAAGAAGTCGCGGTGGATCGTGGGCGCCTACACCTACCAGGAGCCCGACTACCCGCGGGGGATCTTCGAGCTGGTCGACAGCCTGCCGCCGGACCAGCGGCCGCGCCGCATCGGCGTGGTCACCGAGCAGAACCCCTTCACCCTGGTGGTGAAGAACGGCTACCAGGGGTACGGCGGCGTGCTGAACTTCGCCCGGCAGCGCGGGATCCCCGTGGTGCTGAACGAGGAGTACGCGCCGACGGTCAGCGACGTGAGCGGGTTGATCCAGCGGGCCAAAGCCGCCGGGGTCGACCTCTTCTTCGCCCTCTCGTTGCCCAACCCGGCGGCGCTGCTGGCGCGCACCGCACGCGAGCAGGGCTTCAAGCCCGCCATCTACTGCGCGTGTGGCTCGCAGGTGACGACGCTGCCCTACTGGCGCGACCTGGGCCCGGCGGGTGAGGGCATCATCGGCACCACCATGGCCACGCAGACCGACAAGTTCAAGGAGATCGGGGTGCTGCACACCTTCCTCCAGACCAAGCTCGGGTACCGCGAGATCCCCGCGTACGCCACCGTAGCGTTGACGATCCTCCAGGTGCTCGAGCAGGCGGTCAAGGGCGCCGGCACCCTCGACCAGGCCAGGCTGCGGGCCTACGTGGTGGGCCGCAAGTTCGCCACCGCGCACGGGCTCATCGAGTACGACAAGGACGGCATCCCGAGCTACAACCAGGTGCTGGTCCAGTTCCTCGGGGGCCGCAACCAGGTGATCTGGCCGCCCGCGCGGGCGACGGCCAAACCCGTCATCCCCATGCCCTGAGGTGCGGGGGCCCCGTGTTGCTGGAGGTCAGGACGCTGACCAAGACGTTCGGTGGCATCGTGGCGCTGGACGGGGTCTCGTTCGACCTCCCGACCGGCACGGTGCTGGGCGTGATCGGCCCCAACGGGTCGGGGAAGACCACGCTGCTGAACACCCTCAACGGCGTCCACGCGCCCGATCGCGGCACGGTGCGGCTCGACGGACAGCCCGCGGCGGGCCTGCCCCCGCACCGGCTGGCGGCGCTGGGCGTGATGCGCACGTTCCAGCACACCCGCGTGTTCCGCACGCTGACGGTGCTGCAGAACATGCTGGTGCCGCTCCTGCACCAGCCGGTGGATCCCGGTACCGCGCGCGCACGGGCGCTGGACCTGCTGGCTGCGGTCGGCCTGGACCGCCACGCGGACGTGCCGGCCAGCCAGCTCTCGGGCGGCCAGCAGCGCCTGCTGGAGTTCGCCCGCGCCCTCATGACGGCACCCCGCCTGGTCCTGATGGACGAGCCCTTCGCGGGCGTCCACCCCGAGGTGACCCAGGTGATGACGGCGCGGATCGACGCCCTGCGCCGGGAGGGCGTGGCGTTCATCGTGGTGAGTCACGAGATCCCGGTGCTGATGGCGCTGTCGCAACGGATCGTCTGCCTGCACCAGGGGCGCATCATCGCCGACGGCACCCCGGCCAGCGTCCGCAACGACCGCGCGGTCATCGAGGCGTACCTCGGCCATGCGACCGGCGCCTGACGCCACCCGTACGGGCATCCAGCGCCCGCCGGCGCCGGCGGAGCTGCGCATGGAGCACGTGGTGGCTGGTTACTACCCTGAGCAGGTGGTGCTCGACGACGTGACGCTCGTCGCCCGTGCGGGCAGCCTGACGGCGGTGCTGGGCCCCAACGGGTCGGGCAAGTCGACGGCTCTGCGGGTGCTGTACGGGCTGGTGCACCCGCGGCGCGGACGGGTCGTCATGCAGGACCGCGACATCACCACCGTGCCCGTGCACCAGCGGGTCACGCTGGGCCTCGGCCTGCTCCCGCAGGGCCGGTCGGTCTTCCCCGGCCTGACCGTCCACGAGAACCTGGAGCTGGGTGCCTGGAGCCTGCCCCCGTCCCGCCGCCGGGAAGCGGTCGCACGCGTCTACGCGCGCTACCCCATGCTGGAGGCGTGGCGCACCCGGCTGGCCGGCAGCCTGAGCGGCGGGCAGCAGCGCACGGTGGAGATCGCGCGCATGATGGTCACCGACCCCTCGGTGCTGCTGCTGGACGAGCCCTCCGCGGGGCTGGCGCCCGTGGTCGCCGACCAGGTCTACGCGGAGGTCGCCCGCCTGCGCGAGGAAGGGCGCACGATCGTCCTGGTGGATCAGAACGTCCGGGCTGCGGTGGCGCTGGCCGACTACGTGTACACCCTGGAATTCGGTCGCAACCAGCTGGAAGGCCCACGCGCCGAGTTCGACGGCAAGCTGGGGACCGTGGTGCGGAGCTGGTTGCGTGTTTAGCTGCCGCCTCGTGCGCCGCACGGTGAGCAGGGATCCGGGCGGCTGTCCCGGCCGCCGCGCGTGGGCACCGACGCGTTCTGCCACCGCGCGCTCAGGGCGGTTTTTTACGGCGTGGGGTGAGGATGCGGTGAGGCGTGTCGGACGCCTGCCACTGCGCCGCCGGGGCAGCGTCGCGCCAGCGGCGGCATGATCACGCTGGCCCTGCTCGGGCAAGCGGCCGTCAACGGCCTGCTGCTGGGCCTGGTCTACACCCTGATCGGCGTGGGTCTGAGCCTGACGCTCGGAGTGCTGGGCATCGTCAACGTCGCTCACAGCACGCTGGTCATCCTGGGCGCGTTCTTCGCCTGGGAACTGCTGCACCGGGCCGCGCTCTCGCCGCTTGCCGCCATGGTGCTGGCGGTGCCGCTCTTCTTTCTGGTCGGGGCCGCGGTGGACCGCACGCTCGTGCGGCGGGTCGCCGCGGCGCCCCAGGCCGTCGGGTTGCTGGTCCTCTTCGGCCTCATGATCGTCCTCGAGAGCGCCGCCATCCTGCTCTGGACCACCGATACCCGTGTCCTCCCCTGGCGCGCCGGCCAGGCCACGCTCGCGCTGGGCGGGCTGACGCTGCCGCTGTCCCGCCTGGTGGCAGCGGCGCTGGCGTTGGGCATGGTGCTGCTGCTGGACGCGCTGCTGCGCCGCACGCTCCTGGGGAAAGCCATCCGCGCGGTGGGCCAGAATCCCGATGCGGCGCTGGTGCTGGGCGTCGACCCGCGCCGCATCGGCCTGGTGGTGATGGGGCTGGGCGCCGCCTCCGCCGCGGTGGGCGGCGTCGCCCTGGCCATGATCTTCCCCTTCGCACCGCAAGACCACGTCCGCTGGCTGGCGTGGGCGTTCCTGGTGGTCGTGGTGGGCGGGCTCGGGGGCGTACGGAGCAGCCTGGCGGCCGGGCTCCTGGTGGGCGAGGTGGAGACGCTGAGCGGTGTGCTCCTGCCCTTCCAGTACGTCTACCTCGTGGTCTACGGCCTCCTGGCGGCGGCGCTGTTGCTGCGGGGCCAGGGGCTGGCCACGGTGCGGGAGCGGACCGTCTAGGTCGATGAGCGAACGGGTCCTCCACCGCTCCCTCACGCCCCGCGCGGCGGCCGTGGACAGGGCGACGCCGTGGCTGGCAGCCGCCGCGGCCGCAGGGCTGGCGGTGGTGGGCGCGACGGTCGAGGCGCTGGGGCTGCTCAGCACCCTGACCACCGTGTTCCTGTTCGTGGTGCTGGCGCAGGCCTGGAACCTGCTCGGCGGGTACGCCGGCTACCTGAACCTGGGCATGGCGGTCTTCTTCGGGGTAGGCGCGTACACGACGGGAATTCTCGCCTACCGCTACGGCTGGCCGCCCCTGGCGACCGCGCCGCTGGCCGGACTCACGGCGGTCGTGTGGGCCGCGGCCGTGGGCATCCCCAGCCTGCGGGTGCGCGGGCCGTACTTCGCCATCCTGACCATGATCCTGGGCTTCCTGGTGCAGTCCCTGGCCTACAACGCCGCCGTGACCCGCGGCGCCATGGGGATCTACGTCACGCCGTTGCCCTGGGACCGGCACACGGTGGAGCAGGTGTTCTACTTCACCTACCTGGCGCTGGCGTTCGTCGTGACGTGGTTCGTGGCCAGGGTGGAACGGTCGCGATTCGGATACGCGCTGGTGGCCATCCGCGAAGACGAGGACGCCGCCGAGATCCTGGGTGTGCGCACCACCCGGATCAAGATCGGCGCGCTGCTGGCGGGGGCGCTGCTGGCAGGCGTCGCCGGCGGGCTGTACACCCAGCGCATCGGGTACATCGAGCCGACGGGCACCTTCAGCCTCGACATCTCCATCGACGTGGTGCTGATGACCATGGTGGGCGGCGCGGGGACGTGGCAGGGGCCGATCCTCGGCGTCCCGCTGGTGATGCTCCTGGCGGAACTGCTGCGGGTCGGGGTCACGAAGGTGGCGCTGTTCGGCACGCGCGTGCCCGTGGAGTTCAACCGGGTCGTGCTCGGGTGTGCGCTGATCCTGATCGCCCTCTACGCGCGGGAGGGGTTGATGGGCGTGCTCCGGCCCGTGCGGGCCAGGAGGTTGGGGGTCTGATGAAGGCGGCCGTCTACTACGGGACCCGCGACGTGCGCATCGAACACCGCCCCGACCCGCCGCCCCCCGGCCCCGGCGAGGTGCTCCTGGCAGTGAGCCGGGCCGGCATCTGCGGGACCGACGTCTCGGAGTACCTGCATGGACCGCATGCGATCCCCGTCCGTCGCCCCGATCCGGTCACGGGGTACCAGGGGCCGGTGATCCTCGGCCACGAGTTCGCGGGGCGGGTGGTGGCCGTCGGACCTGGCGTTGCGGAGCTCTCCCCGGGACAGCGGGTGGCCAGCGGCGCGGGGGTGTGGTGCGAGGCGTGCGCCTGGTGCCGGGCAGGCCGGCCCAACCTGTGCGCGCGCTACTACACGCTGGGGCTGCAGGCCGACGGCGGGCTGGCCACGTACGTCCGCGTGCCGGCCAAGACGTGCGCGCCCGTGCCCGACGGGTGCAGCGACGAGGCGGCGGCGCTGGCGCAGCCGCTGGCCGTGGCGATGCACGCGGTGACGCGCAGCGGTGTGGCGCCGCACGAGCACCTGGTGGTGCTGGGGGTCGGTGGCATCGGGTCGCTGATCGTGGCCGCCGCGCGCGCCCGGGGCGTCCGGTCCCTGGTGGCCGTCGACGTCGACCCCCACCGCCTGCGCGTCGCAGAGGCCCTGGGGGCAACCCGGGTGGTCCACCTGGGCGCCGACGACCCCGTCCGGGTCGTGCACGACGTCACCGACGGCGACGGCGCCGACGTGGTGATCGAGAGCGCGGGCGTCCCGGCGTCGATGGACCTGGCGCCAGGCCTGGTGCGGCGCGGCGGGCGTCTCCTGCAGGTGGGGCTGCCCCACGACCGTCACCCCATGGACGTGCGCGACCTCGTGCTGCGCGAGGTGACGCTGCTCACCACCGTCGCCCACGTCTGCCCGACCGACCTGCCCGCGGCGATCCGGTTGCTGGCCACCACCGACGTGGCGGCGCGGGTCCTGGACCGCGTCATCGCCCTCGACGACCTGGTCGACGACGGCCTGCTGGCGCTGGCCACGCGGCGCGCCACGGGCAAGATCGTCGTGGACCCGCAGGCATGAGCCGTCGCGGGCCGCGCGCGCGGATCGTACGGGGGCCCTCGCTCCCCTGCCGGCGTGCGGCCAGATGAGCGGTGCGCTATGGGCACTGCTGGCGGGACTTGGCTTCGGCACCTTCCAGACCATCAACCGCATCGCGGTGCGCCGGATGAGCGTGTACGTGTCGACGTTCCTCCAGCTGGTGGTGAGCACGGCGGTGCTGGCCGCCATCGCCTGGGCGACGACGGACGTCCGCCGCGTCTGGCACGCTCCGCGGGCGGCGGTCGTGCAGTTCGCGATCGGGGCGTTCGTGCACTTCGTCGTGGGCTGGACCCTGCTCAACGCAAGCCAGAAGCGGATCGGCGCGGCGCGGACGAGCCCGCTGATCAGCACGAGCCCCCTGTTCGCCACCGCGATCGCCGCCGCTGTGCTGCGCGAGCTCCCGTCGCCGCCAGCGCTGGCGGGCATCGCCGTCACGGTCGCGGGCGTGTGCGCGATCGCGGGAGAACAGCCCGCGGAGGCGTCGGCGGCGACACCAGACGTGCCCCCGACAGGGCCTGGTACCACGGTCCCTGCGGCCGCGGCGGCACCGGGGGCCGCAGCGGTGCACGACACGCGAGCGTCGCGGACCGGCCGCACCGGCGTGCTCTACGGTCTGGGAGCCTCGCTGTGCTGGGCGATCAGCCCGGTGTTCGTGCGCCGCGGCCTGGCCGGGTTGCCCTCGCCGCTGCTGGGCCTCACGCTGGGGCTCGTGCCGTGCGTGGTGGCCTACGCGGTGGGCATGCTGGCGCGACGGGAGGAGGTGCGCGCCGTGCTGCACTCGACGGCGTTCGCCGTCAAGGTGGCGGCGGGCGCCCTGGTGGGCCTGTCGCAGTGGGCCCGGTGGATCGCCCTGGACCTGGCCCCGGTGGGCGTGGTGCTGGCGCTGTCCCAGATCTCGGTGCCGCTGGTGCTGGTCCTCTCTCGACTGCTGGGGGAGCGGCACGGGGAAGCGGTGTCCGGGCGCCTGTGGCTGGGCGCGGGTGCGACCGTTGCGGGGGTCCTGCTCCTGGTCCTGGCGTCGTGACGACGGGGGCGCGGCCGTGATCGTCGACCTCCACGCCCATGTCATCGTGCCCGCGCTCCTGCGCGACGCCGCGCCCGCCGAGGCCTGGCGTCCGCGGGTCTACTGGGACGCGGGCCGCCAGGTGATCGAGCACGGCGGCCGTCGGCTCACCTCGGCGGTGCGGGAGTTCGTGGACCCAGATGGCATCCTGGCGGCGCAGGACGCTGCCGGGGTGGACTGCGTCGTGCTGAGCCCGTGGGCGTCGTTGCTGCGCTACGACGTGCCGCCTGTGGAAGGGCTGCGCACCAGCCGCCTCTACAACGAGGGGCTGGCCCGCCTGGCCGAGGCCCATCCCACGCGCATCCGCGCCCTGGGCACTGTGCCGCTCCAGGACCCGGAGCTCGCGGCGCGCGAGCTGGAGACGGTGCTGCGCCTGCCGGGGCTGTGCGGCGTGGAGGTCGCAGCCAGCGTCAACGGCGCCTACCTGGGCGACGACCGCTTTCGGCCCTTCTGGGCCGCCGCCGAGGCCACCGGGGCGGTGGTCTTCGTCCACCCCACCACCCGCGGGTTCGACCTGCCGGCGCTGGCCGACTACTACCTGTGGAACGCCGTGGGCAACCCGCTGGAGACGACGATCGCGGCAGCGCAAATGGTGCTGGCGGGCGTGCTGGAGGCGCACCCGCGCCTCAAGGTGGTGCTGGCCCACGGCGGCGGGGCCCTGCCCGCGCTGCGCGGCCGCCTGCGGCACGCACACCGGGTGACGGCGCCGGCGCGGGCGCGCCTGCGCGAACCGGTCGACGCGTCGCTGCGGCGGTTCTACTACGACACGGTGACCCACGACGTCGACCTGTTGCGCGGGCTCGTGGCGTACGCGAGCCCGGAGCAGGTGGTGCTGGGCTCGGACTACCCGTTCGACATGGGCGTGGAACAGCCGGCCGAGGCGGTGCGAGCGCTGGGCCTGCCGCCCGAGGAGGAGGCGAAGATCCTGGGCGGCAACGCGGCACGGCTGCTGGCGCGAGGGGCGTAGCATGCGGGCGTCGGCGGTGTCGCCCTGGAACGGACAGCCCGGGCGCCCGAGGTGCCAGACGTGGTGACAGGTCTGCGCTCGCAGACCCCGGTTGGCAGCTGGCATGCGCTGGAGCGGGAGGCATGCCGTGGTGACCGGAGGTCGGCGCCCGCACCGCACGATGACCCACGCCCTGGTGGAGCGCGCATGCGAGGAGGTGCAGGGATGGACACGCGGTCGAGACACGGGGGACGCCCTGCGGCAGCGCTGAGACCAGCGGTGCTGCTGGGCCTGGCGGTCGCGCTGCTGGCGATGTCGGCACCGGGGCCGCTGCTGGCGGCGCCCAAGGTGCGCCTGACGATCCTGGGCGGCCCGCCCGCCGGCGTCTTCGGCATCTTCGCCACGGGCATCGCCACCTTCCTCAACGGTGCCGTGCCCGAGATCGACGTGTCGGTGGCCGCCACCGGCGGCTCCACCGAGAACGTGCGGCGGCTCCAGGCGAAGAACGCCGAGATGGGCCTGGCGTTCGCGTCCGACGCCCACGAAGCCTACCACGGCCTGGAGATCTTCCGCGGCACGGCGCACACCAACCTGCGGGCGCTGGGCCTGGTCTTCGTCGGCGCCTCGCACGTGGTCACCTACCAGGACAGCGGGATCCGCACCGCCGCCGACCTGGCGGGCAAGCGCGTCGCGGTGGGCACGCCCGGCTCCGGAACGTTCGCCACCGCCGAGCGCGCGTTCCGCGCCATCGGGCTGTGGGACCGCCTGTCGCGCGTGCCGCTCCTGGGCGGGGCAGCCAGCCAGGCGCTGCAGGACGGCCGCGTGGACGCGTTCTTCTTCACGGGCCCCTACCCCGACCGGGGTACCATCGAGGCCGCGACGGTGAAGCCCATCCGGATCCTGGACGTCTACACCCCGGCGGTGGCTGCGGGCTTCCTGCGCCAGTACCCGTACTACTCGCGGTACGTCTTCCCGCCCGGCGGCTACCCGGGGGTGACCGAACCGGTGCCGGCACTGGGCGTGCCGCTCCTGTGGCTGGCCCACGTCGACGTGCCGGCGCCGCTGGTGCAGACCATCGTCGCGGCCGCGTACAGCACCAAGGGGCACGAGCACATGCTCCGGGTGCATTCCGCTGCCGCCGACATGCGCCCGCGCCAGGCGCTGCAGGGCATCACCATCCCCCTGCACCGCGGCGCCGAGGCGCACTGGCGGTCGGTGGGGCTGGAGATCCCCGATGCGATCCGGGCACGGTAAGCGGCAGCCGCAGGAGCGCTGATGCGCGCGCTGGGCCGGCCGTGGGACCTCGTGGCCCAGGTCCTCCTGGGCGCCACCTCGCTCTACTACCTGTGGCTGGCCTGGTACGGTGCGGCGTCGCTGCAGTACTACCGCGGCATCGCCGTGCTGTACAGCCTGGTGGTGCCGCTGCTGCTCTACCGCGGCTGGCGGCGCGACCGCGACGACGCGCCCGCGGCGGTGGACGTGGTGCTGGCGCTGGCGGCCGTAGCCGGCGTGGCCTACTGGATCGTCGAGCACGAGGCCATGGCCTACCGCGCCGGCGCGTACACCACCCTCGACGTGGCCATGGGCGCAGTGGTGACCGCCCTGGCCGTCGAGACTGCCCGGCGCGTGCTGGGTCGCAGCATGGCGCTGGTGGCGCTCCTGCCCATCGCCTACGCCCTGTTCGGGCACTACCTCCCGCCGATCGTCGGCCACCGCGGGTTCACGCTCCGACGGGTGGTGGAGTACGTCTACCTGACCTCCGACGGCATCTTCGGCGTGATGGCCGAGGTGCTGGCCGAGTTCATCATCCCCTTCGTGGTGTTCGGCGCGTTCCTGCAGCGGGCCGGGGCGGCGCGGGTCTTCATCGACCTGGCGCTGGCGCTGTTCGGCCGCATCGCCGGCGGCCCGGCCCAGGCCGCGGTCATGTCCAGCGCGCTGCTGGGGACGATTCAGGGCAGCCCGGTGGCCAACACCGTCACCACCGGCACGATCACCATCCCCCTGATGAAACGCGCCGGGTTCCCGCCCCACATCGCGGCGGCGGTGGAGGGGGCGGCCTCCACGGGGGCCATGGTCCTGCCGCCGGTAATGGGCGCCGGGGCGTTCATCATGGCCGAGATGACCGCCACGCCCTACGCCGAGATCGTGAAGGTCGCCGCGATCCCGGGCCTGCTGTACTTCCTCTCGGTGGGGCTCATGGTCTACTTCGAATCGCGCAAGCTGGGCCTGCGCGGTCTGGCCGCCGATGAGCTGCCACCGCTGGGCTCGACGCTGCGGCGCGGGTGGTACCTGTTCCTCCCGGTGGCGGTGCTGATCGCTCTGCTGGTGGCGCACGTCTCCACCGAGCGGGCGGCCGTCTTCGCCATCCTGGCCACCGTGGCCGTGAGCTGGGTGCGCCGCGAGACCCGCATGGGGGTGCGGGCGATCTGGGAGGCGCTGGTCGAGGGAGCCCGCTCGTCGCTGTTCGTCGGCGCGCTGACCGGCGCCGTCGGCATCGTCATCGGCGTGCTGGCCCTCACGGGGATCGGCATCCGGTTCTCGTACATCGTGGTGGCCCTGGCGGCGGGAGAGCTCTGGCTGACGCTGCTGCTGGTGGCGGTCTCGACGCTGGTGCTGGGCCTGGCGCTGCCCATCACCGCCACCTACCTGATCGTGGCCGTGATCGCCGTGCCCGTGCTGCGCGAGCTGGGGGTGCCGCTGCTGGTGGCGCACATGATCGTCTTCTGGCTGAGCCTCGACTCCAACATCACCCCGCCGGTGGCGCTGGGCCCGTTCGCTGCGGCGGCCATCGCCCAGGCCGACCCCATGCGCGCGGGATGGAACTGCTTCCGCTTCGCCAAGATCATCTACGTCATGCCGGTCCTGTTCGCGTACACCCATCTGTTGCTGACGGGGTCGGTGTGGGAGAACCTGGCCGCCATCGTGGCCGCAACGCTGGGCACCGTGATCTTCGCCAGCGTCGGGACGGCCTACCTCGTCACGCGCACCACGGTGGCGGAATGGGTGGCACTGGCCGTGGCGGGGGTGCTGGGGTTCGTCCCCCGCCCGGAGGCCTGGGCTGCCGCCGTGGCGCTGGCCGGTGCGGTGGCGCTGCGCCAGCGGCGGCGGGCGGGCCACCGTCTGCTGGCGCCGGTGGTGGGCCCGGCGCCACAGGGCTGATGGAGGCGGCGCGCCACCGTGGCCGGCAAGACAGGGAGGGATGCGATGTCCGGTGATCCGCAGCGCCCGGCGGGCGCTCCCGTCGCGGACGAGGCGCTCTACCCGCGGTTCTCGGCGCAGGAGTTCGGCCGCCGGTGGGCCGCGGCCCGGGCGCTCATGGCGCGAGAGGGCCTCGACGTGCTGGTCGTCCACGGCGAGTCGTCGCTGAACCGGCACGCCCAGGCCGACGTGCTGTGGCTGTCGGGCTTCCTGGGCAACCGGCAGACCTACGTGGTCGTCGGCGCGACGGAGGCCCCGGTGCTCTTCGTGCACCCGCACAACCACGTGCCGAATGCCCGCGAGATGGCCAGCGTCGAGGTGCGCTGGGGCGGCCCGGATGCCGCGGCCACCGTGGCGGCGCATGCCCGCGCGCTCCGGGCGGGGCCGGGCACGCTCGGGTACGTCGGGCCGGTGCCCGTGCAGGCGTACCTCACCTGGCAGCGCTTCCTGCCCGGGTGGACGCTGGTCGACGTCACCGCCGCCTTCCGCCAGCTGCGCCTGATCAAGAGCGACGAGGAGATCGCCTGGACGCGCCGCGGCGCGGCGTTGACCGACCTGGCCGTCCAGGCCCTCATCGACGGCCTGCGGCCCGGCATGCGCGAGTACGAGCTGGGCGCGCTGGTGGAAGGCGCCGCGCTGCCTGCCGGCGGCCTGCTGCACCTCGCCTACCTCTCGTCGGCCCCGCAGGACGCCGGCGCGGTGTGCGTCCCGCGGCAGAACCCCTCGGCACGGGTCCTCCAGCGCGGGGACGTGGTGAACTGCGAGATCGGCATCTCGTACTGGGGCTACTCGGGGCAGATGCACCGGCCGATCTTCGTCCAGGCCGAGCCCACCCCCCTGTACCGGCGACTGTGCGACGTGGCCCTCGAGGCCTACACCCGCTGTGCGGAGCGGCTGCGGCCCGGGGCCACCGTGGACGACGTGCTGGACGCTGCCGAGGTCATCCACGAGGCGGGGTACACGATCGTCGACGACGTGCTGCACGGCTTCGTGGTGGGCCTGCTGCCGCCCTCGGTGCGCACCCGGCGTACCGCCGACGGGCCGCACCGGCCGTTCGTCTTCGAGGCGGGCATGTGCGTGGTCGTCCAGCCCAACGTGGTCACGCCCGATCTCCGGGCGGGCGTACAGGTGGGGAACCTGTTTCTCATCACGGCGACCGGTGCCGAGTGCCTGCACCGGCTGCCGGTGCAGTACTACATCACCCGCTGACGCGGGAGAGGAGGAGGACGAATGCGTGGACGTCTGCGCGCGATCGCAGTGCTGGCGATCACGGCAGCGCTGGGCCTTCCGGCGCCGCCTATAGCGTACGCGGCCCCGGCCGGGACGGGCCAGCCGATCTACCCGGCGCCGGGGCCCAAGCGCAAGCTCGTGCTGGGCATGCCGGTGGCGCCGCCCAACGTGGTGCACACGCCCATGGCGCTGGCCAAGGAGTTCGGGTTCACCGACAGGTTCAACATCGACCTGGAGATCAAGAACTTCGAGGGCTCGACCCGCGCGCTGACCGCGGCCATCGCCGGCGACGTGCAGGTGGGCACCCTCGACTGCGTCAACGCCTTCGGCAACGGGGTGCCCCTGGTGGGCTTCTACGGGGGCGCGCCCAAGCTGCCGGTGGTCATGGTCGCGCGCGATCCCATCCGGGACATCAAGGACCTGCGGGGCAAGAAGATCGGCATGTCCAGCGCCCCGGGCGGGTTCATCGACCGCATGAACCGGGCCGTGCTGGCGGCGGCCAACATCCGACCCGACGAGGTCACCATCGTGCAGACCACCACGGCCGGGCGCGTGCCGTCGCTCGTTTCCGGGCAGACCGACACGGCCATCTTCCACTACGAACAGGCCAGCCGGCTGCTGCGCCAGGTGCCCGGGACGCGGGTGATCTTCGACCTGCAGAACGCCCTGCCCAACTACCAGTACCACGTCTACTGCGCCATGCGCAGCGTCGTCGAGCGCCACCGCGAGGCGCTCATCGACCTGGTGGCCGCGTCGATCCTGGCGGTGCGGCACGCCGTCAACAACCGCGCCGAGGCCGTGCGGGCGCTGGTCAAGCTCACGGGCGCCGAGGAGATGGACGCCGGCTACGCCTACGCCCAGATGATCGCGCGGTGCGTCTGGGCCCGCAACCTGGGGCTGGACCTCCGGCGCATCCAGTGGACGATCGACTACAGCTACGAGGGCGGCGAGATGAAGCAGCGCTACCAGGCCGCCCAGCTCCTCGACATGTCCATCGCCAACGAGGCGCTGCGGCGGGCAGGCGGCCCGGTGCCCACCCCGCAGGGGTGCCAGTAGCATGGCCGGACGGGTGAAGATCCGGGTCGAGGGCGCCACGCGCACGTTCCTGGGCGGCGCGGTGCTCGCGCTGGATCGCGTCACCCTGGACGTCTACGAGAACGAGATCGCATGTCTCGTGGGGCCCAGCGGGTGCGGCAAGACCACGCTCCTGCGGGCCCTGGACGGCCTGCTCCCCCTGAGCGCGGGGCAGATCACCATCGACGGCGCACCGGTGACCGGGCCGCCGCCCAACGTGGCCATGGTCTTCCAGCACTTCGGGCTGTTCCCCTGGAAGACCGTGAAGGCCAACGCCGCCTACGGGCTCAAGCTGGCCGGCGCGCCCCGCGACGTGATCGAGGCCCGGGTGCAGCGGGTGTTGAGACTCGTAGGGCTCGAGGGGTTCGAGCACGTTTACCCGTATCAGCTCTCGGGCGGCATGCAACAGCGCGTGGGGCTGGCGCGGGCCCTGGCCATGGCCCCCGAGATCCTGCTGATGGACGAGCCGTTTGCGGCGCTGGACGCCCAGACGCGCGAGCTCCTCCAGGAGGAGACGCTGCGCATCCTCGAGGAAGAGCGCAAGACCATCGTGTTCGTGACCCACAGCATCGACGAGGCGATCCTGCTGGGCGACCGGGTGATCGTCCTGACGGCGCGGCCGGGCCGGGTGAAGCAGATCGTGCCCGTCCCCTTCGCGCGCCCGCGGCGGCTGGCCGCGATCCGGGCCGACCCGGCGTTCGGCGAGCTGCGCACGCGCCTGTGGGAGCTGCTGCGCCAGGAGATGCAGTGAGCCAGAGAGGGTGAGCGCCATGTCCAACGTGGCCCTCGAACTGGAGCGCCGGGCGACGGCCCGGGCCGCGGCCGCGCGGCTGCGGCAGCGCCAGGCCGCGCGCGACGGCGCCGTCCGCGCGGCGGCCGTGGCGGTGGTGCTGGTGCTGTGGGAGGTGGTGGGCCGGCAGATGAGCCCCTTCCTGTTCGCGCCGCCCTCGCGCATCGCCGCGGCCGCCGCGGAGATGCTCGCCTCGGGCGAGCTGTGGCGGTACCTGAGCGAGAGCCTCAAGGTGTTCGTGGTCGGCCTCAGCCTGGGCGCGGTGGCAGGAGTGCTCGTGGGGGTGGCCATGGCGCGGTTCCGGGTGCTGGACCTCGCGCTGGAGCCGATGATGATCGCCCTCTACTCCACGCCCACGGTGGCCCTGATGCCGCTGGTGATCGTGTGGTTCGGGCTGGGCCTGCGGGCCAAGGCCGCCGTGATCTTCCTCTTCGCCCTCTTCCCCATCCTCCTGAACACCTACCAGGGGGTGAAGAGCGTGGACCCGCGCCTGCTGGAGGTCGCCCGATCGTTCCGCAGCCCCGAGCGCGCGCTGTGGGGCGACGTCATCATCCCGTCCTCGCTGCCCTTCATCGTGGCGGGGCTGCGGCTGGCCATCGGGCGCGGACTGGTCGGCATGCTGATCTCCGACCTCTACGTGGCCGTCTCGGGGATCGGGTACCTGATCATGCGCGCACAGCAGCACGTGCGCATCGACCAGATGTTCGTGGGCATCCTGCCCCTCTCACTGCTGGGCGTCACGCTGGTGCAGGGGTTACGGTGGCTGGAGGGCAAGGTGGCGCCCTGGCAGCACCAGGGGCGCGACGACTGACCGGGCGGGCCCGGCGCGCCGCCCGATCGCGCGGCGCGGTCGGAGCAGCCCGGACGCTGTGCAACGGAGGTGACCGGTGGCACCGTTCGAGTTCGAGGCCGTGCGGACGACGCTGGACAACCCCAAGCACTTCGCCGACTTCGTCAACTCGCCGTACTACACCGACGCCGTGTACGACCGCTTCTCCGAGGCCGAGCACCGGCGGCGCTTCGAGCTGACCCGCGCCAAAATGGCGCGCCTGGGGCTCGACGGCCTGATCGTCTGCGGCGGGCCCAGCCACTGGTCGTACGGCGGCGGGGTGTTCTGGCTGACCAACCACCGCGAGTGGCACGCCATGTGCACCTACGTCTTCGTGCCGCGCGAGGGCGAGCCCACGCTGCTCTACGGCATGGGCGGCACCCACGCGGAGGCCACGCGCCGGGCCGTGGCGGTGCGCGACGTGCGGCCCGCGAGCCGGGGGCAGTTCGCCGAGGTGCTGGCGGCCCGCATCAAGGAGCTGGGCCTGGAGCGCGGCCGCATCGGCATCACCGTGGCGGACCCGCGGTACAACGACTACCTGCCGGTGAACCAGTACGTGACGCTGGCGCGGGCCCTGCCCGAGGCCACGCTGGAGTTCGTGGGCGACTTCTTCCACGAGTTCCTGGTGGTGAAGAGCGCCGAAGAGCTGGCCCGGGTGCGCCGCGCGGGCGAGCTGTGCGCGGCCGCGCTTCTGGCCATGGTCGACGCGGCGCGGCCCGGGGTGACCGAGTGGGAGCTGAAGGCCGCCGCGGCCAGCGCCATGCTCAAAGGAGGCGGGGAGGTCGACTTCGTCATCGTGGGTGCCACGCCCATGGACGCCCCGCGCATGGTCTTCGGGAACCCGCGCCCCTCGGGACGGCGCCTGGAGCGGGGCGACATCGTCCTCAACGAGGTGGCCGCAGGCTACGAGGGGTACACGGCGCAGATGGGCGTGCCGATCTGCGTGGGACCGCCCAGCGACCGGGTGCGCCGGATCTTCGACGAGGTGGTCCTGCCGGGGTTCCAGCTGCTGGCGGGCGAACTGCGGCCGGGCAACACGTTCCAGGCCATGGCCCGCCACGCCGGCTTCTTCCGCGCCCACGGCTACCAGTCGCGGCCCATCATCCTGCACGGGCTGGACCTGGTCACGCACGCGCCCGAGGTGCGGGTGGACGGCGCGCACGGCGATCCCGACGACATGGTGATGAAACCGGGGATGACGGTGATGCTGGAACCCAACCTGATCACGCCCGACGGCCTGCTGGGGCTGTTCTTCGGACACACGTTCATCATCACCGAGACGGGCGCCGAGCGGCTGGGCACCCGGGTGCCGCTCGACCTGCTGGTGGCACCCGTATGAGCGCGACGGCGCAGCCCGGCGCCGGCCGGTGGATCGGCCGGCCGCTGCGCCGGCTGGAAGACCAGCGGTTCCTGCGCGGGCAGGCGCGCTACATCGGGGACCTGACCCTGCCCGGCATGCTGCACCTGCTCGTCGTGCGCAGCCCGCACGCGCACGCGCGGCTGGGTCCCATCGACGCACGGCGTGTCCTCGCCGCTCCCGGCGTGGTGGCGGTCCTCACCGCACAGACGCTCGCCGGGCGGGTCCGCCCCCTGCCGGTGGCCGCCCAGGAGGGCACCGCGGTGGCGCGCGAGGCCGCGCACCCGATCCTGCCGCTAGACCGCGTCCGCTACGTCGGTCAGCCGGTGGCCGCCATCGTGGCCGAGAGCCAGGCCGCGGCCGAGGACGCCGCGGACCTGCTGGAGATCGCCTACGAGCCCCTGCCGGCGGTGGTCGATCCGCACCAGGCGCTGCGGGGCGAGGTGCGGCTGCACGACGGCGTGGCCGACAACGTGCTGGCGCGATGGCGGCGGGCCAGCGGCGACGTCGAGGGCGCGTTCGCGCGCGCTGCCCACGTCGTGCGGCAGACCTTCCACATCCCGCGGCTCGCCGGCGCGCCCATCGAGCCCCGCGGCGCGCTGGCCGCGTACGATCCGGGCACCGACGTGCTCACCCTGTGGATCTCGGCCCAGGACCCCCACCGTCCGCGGGCGCAGCTGGCCCGCGTGCTCGACCGCCCCGAGGACCGCATCCGGGTCATCACCCCCGACGTCGGCGGCGGGTTCGGCGTCAAGGGCGCGCTCCCGCCGGAGGCCGCGCTCGCCGCCATCGCCGCGGTGGACCTCGGGCGGCCGGTGCGCTGGCTGGAGGATCGCCGCGAGAACCTGCAGGCGACGTACCAGGGGCGCGGGCTCGACGCCGACGTCGCGGTGGCCGCCGACGCCGACGGCCGCGTGCTGGCGGTGCGCGCCCGTCTCGTGGCCGACAGCGGCGCCTACCTCTTCCCGCCCACGGCCAACATGCCCGTGACCACCGGCACGTTGCTGGTGGGCGCGTACGCGGTGCCGGCCGCCGAGGTCGAGGTGCTCAGCGTGGCGACCACCAAGGTGCCGCTGGGCCCCTACCGCGGGGCCGGCCGGCCCGAGGCCGCGCTGATCGTCGAACGCATGATGGACCTGCTGGCGCACGAGGTGGGGCTCGATCCCGCGGAGATCCGCCGGCGCAACGTCATTCCGCCTGAGGCCTTCCCCTACACGACGCCGTTGGGCCTGACCTACGACTCGGGGAACTACGCGCAGGCGCTGGACCGCGCCCTGGACCTCGTGGCGTACGACCGCTGGCGCGCCGAGCAGCGCCGCGCGCGGGCAGACGGCCGCCTGCTGGGGATCGGGCTGGCGCTCTACGTCGAGCGCGCCGCACCGCAGTTCTGGGAGAGCGCCGAGGTCACGGTCGATCCGGGCGGCCGCGTCGTGGTGCGAACCGGGTCCACCGCCCACGGCCAGGGCCACGAGACGACCTTTGCGCAGATCGCCGCCGACGTGCTGGGGCTCGACCCCGCGCAGGTCGCGGTCCGGCAGGGCGACTCGGCGGTGGTCCCGCGGGGCGTCGGCACGTTCGGGAGCCGCTCCATGGCCACCGGCGGGTCGGCGGTGCTGCTGTGTGCGCGCGCGATCCGCGAGAAGGCCTCGGCGATCGCCGCGCACCTGCTGGAAGCGGCGGTCGACGACATCGAGTGGGCCGACGGCGCGCTCCACGTGCGGGGCCTCCCCGCGCGGGCCGTGCCGTGGGCGCAGGTCGCGGCGGCGGCCTACGACCCCACGAAGTTGCCGGCGGGCCTGGAACCCGGCCTGCACGCGGTACGGTACATCGCCCTGCGTGGCCCGGTGTTCCCCTACGGCGTCTACGTTGCGGTGGTGGAGGTCGAGCGCGAGACCGGCGAGGTGCGCATCCTGCGCTTCGTCGCCGTCGACGACGCCGGGCGCCTGGTGAACCCGCTGCTGGCCGAGGGCCAGGTGATCGGCTCGACCGTCCAGGGGCTGGGTCAGGCGCTGTGGGAGGAAGTCGTCTACGACGAGACGGGACAGCTGCGCACCGCGACCTTCGCCGACTACGCCCTGCCCCGCGCGCCCCACGTCCCGCCCATCGTCACCGCGTTCCTGGAGACTCCCTCGCCGTTCACCCCGCTGGGGGCCAAGGGGATCGGCGAGTCGGGCACCATCGGCACGCTGCCGGCGGTGGCCAACGCCGTGGCCGACGCGCTGCGGCCGCTGGGCATCCGGCACGTCGACGTCCCCTTCACGCCGCCGCGCCTGTGGAAGCTGCTCGCCGGCAGGTGACGCGCCTGCGTCGCGCGCCCCGCAGGACCCCGGCGGGCGGCCCCGCGCGGTCCCGCCACGCGGCCTATGGGTGAGGCGGCAGTCTCGGCGCTGGCGATCTTCGCCGACCCCGCGCGGCTTGGGCTGCTCTTCGCGGGCGTGCTCGCGGGCCTGGTGGTGGGCGTCATGCCCGGCATGGGCGGCATCGTCGCGGTGTCGCTGATCCTGCCCTACATCTACAAGCTCGACGCCGTGGCGGCCGCCGCCATCATGACCGGGGCCCTGGCGGTGGTCCACACCTCCGACACGATCACCTCGGTGCTGATCGGCGCGCCGGGCTCGGCCGCGTCGGCCGTCTCGGTGATCGAGGGCCACCAGCTGGCCCGCCAGGGCCAGGCAGCCCGGGCCCTGGCGGCCGCGTTCCTCTCGTCGCTGGCCGGCGGCCTCGTCGGCGCCCTGGGGCTCACGCTCGCCATTCCGGTGGCGCGCCCGCTGGTCCTGGCGCTGGGATCGCCCGAACTGTTCATGCTCACCGCGCTGGGCGTCTCCTACGCGGGCAGCCTGCTCGGCAAGGAGGCGCGCAAGGGCCTGCTGGCCGGCCTCGTGGGCCTGCTGCTGGGCATGATCGGGCCGTCGCCGGCGGCTGCCCAGGTGCGCTTCGACTTCGGGCGGCTCTACCTCATGGACGGCATCCCGCTGGTGGTGGTGGCGCTGGGCGTCTTCGGCATCGCCGAGGTGATCACGCTGCTCTCCCGGGGCGGCGCCATCGCCGACGCGCCGACCACGCTGGGCGTCGGGTGGGCGCAGGGCCTGCGCGACGTGCTCACCCACCGCTGGCTCGTGCTGCGGGGCGCGCTCATCGGCGTCTGGGCCGGCATCCTCCCGGCGCTGGGCGCCACGGCCGGCACCTGGATGGCCTACGGGCACGTGGTCGCCACCAGCCGCGACCGCAGTCGATTCGGCAAGGGCGACATCCGCGGGATCATCGCGCCCGAGGCGGCCAACAACGCGGTGGCCGCCGGCGACCTCATCCCCACGCTGCTGTTCATGGTGCCGGGCAGCGCGTCGGCGGCCCTGCTGGTGGGCGCCCTGCTGCGCTACGGCATCCTGCCCGGCCCGCGCATCGTGACCGACCACCTCTCGCTGATCTACGTGATCGTCTGGTCGTACGCGCTGGCCAACGTGCTGGGCGCCGGCCTGTGCTTCGCGGCGAGCCCGGCCATGGCGAAGCTCACGCAGGTGCCGTTTGCGCGCCTGGCGGCGCCGGTGCTCATCACCATCGCGCTCGGCGCCTACCAGACCACGCAGGACATGGGCGACCTGGTGGCGCTCTTCCTCCTGGGCCTGCTGGGCTGGGCCATGAGCAAGACGGGCTGGCCGCGCGCCCCGCTGCTCATCGGGTTCGTGCTGGCCGGACCGATGGAACGCTACTTCGTGGTCACGCACAACCTCTACGGCTGGACGTGGCTCGCTCGTCCGGGTGTGCTCGCCATCGGCGCCGTGCTCATCGCGCCGTTCGTCTGGGGGCTGGTGCGGTGGATGCGGGGCCGCGGTCAGGCGCGCGCGGCGGCCGCGGCGGGTCGCGTGCCGGCCGACCTGCTGCTCAGCCTGGTGGTCGCGGGCGTCTTCGTCGTCGCCCTGGCCCAGATCCGCGGCTTCGTCCCCGGCGCCCGGGTGATGCCCCTGCTGGTGGCGGCGCCGGGGCTGGGGCTGGCGGCGCTGCAGGTGCTCCGGGCCCTGCAAGGGCGCTCGGGCGTCGGCGACGAAGATCCTCCGACAGCCGCCGACCTGCGACGGGGGCTGGCCGGCTTCGCGAGCCTGGGCGTCTTCTTCGTCTTGATCTGGGTGGTCGGGTTCCACCTGGCGGCAGCCGCATTCATGCTGGCGGTGACGCTAGGCGAGGCGCGCATGCGGCCGCTGCCGGCGACCGTGTACACCGCGCTGACGGTGGGCGCGCTGGCAGGCTTCGGAACGCTGCTGGGCGTGCACTGGCCCGAGGGGATGCTCGCGCTGCGGCGGTGACCGCGCGGCGACGCAGACGGCCAGGCGACGCAGACGACGCGGGGCGGCGCAGACGACGCGGGGCGACGCAGACGGCGTGGGGCGGCGCAGCGCGCCCGACCTTCGCGCAGTGCGACCTCAGCGCACATGACGCGCGCATGGAAGGAGGCACGTGGTGAGCGAACCAGGACGCCTGCACAACCTCCGGCTCGTCAGCCGGACCCCCTACGGCCCGGTGGGTGCCGGGCAGGTCGTGGTGGACCGCGGCTTCGCCTACATCGCGCCCATGAAGGACGTGGGCACGACCATCGTCGACGTGCGCAACCCGCGCAGCCCCCGGGTCGTGGCACAGCTGCCCTGCCCGCCGAACACGCACATGCACAAGGTCCAGGTCGCCGGCGACCTGATGGTGGTCAACTACGAGCGCCTGCCCGGGTATCGGGGCACCGACTTCACCGCCGGGATCGGCGTCTACGACGTGCACGACCCCACCCGGCCCCGGGAGCTCGCGTTCTTCCCGACCGGCGGGCCGGGCGTGCACCGCTGCTGGTTCGTCGACGGACGGTACGCGCACCTGTCGGCGGGCGCCGAGGGCTACACCGACCAGATCTACCGCATCGTGGACCTGGCGCGCCCCGACCGGCCCGAGGAGGTGGGACGCTGGTGGATCCCCGGCCAGCATGCGGCGGGCGGCGAGGTGCCCGACTGGCCGGCGCACTGGCGGGTGCGCGTCCACGGCGCGCCCTTCGTGGTGGGCGACCGGTGCTACGTGGGCTGCGTGGACTGGGGCTGGGCGATCCTCGACATGACGTCGTGGGCGCAGCCGCGGCTGCTCACCCGACACACCTTCCACCCGCCGTTTGGCGACATGCTGCACACGGCGCTGCCCCTGCCCGGCCGTCGGCTCGTGCTCTGCACGCAGGAAGCGCTGCGGCCGTGGCGGGAAGGGACGGACCGGGAGAAGTTCCTGTGGGTCGTCGACGTCCGCGAAGAGCGCAACCCGATTCCGGTGGCGGCGTTCCGCGTCGACCCCGACGGCCTGGCCGATCCCGACGTCCGCTTCGGCCCGCACAACATCCACGAGAACCGGCCGGGCGGGCGCCAGAGCGAGGAGCGCGTCTACCTGACCTACTTCGCGGGCGGGCTGCGCGTGATCGACATCCGGGACCCGTTCCGCCCGCAGGAGGTCGCCTGGTACGTCCCTGCGGTCGCCACCGGGCGGCCACAGTCCAACGACGTGTACGTCGACGCCGACGGGCTGATCTACCTGGTGGACCGGCTCGACGGCACGCTGGACATTCTGGAGGAAGCATGACGCCTCGACCGCCTGGCGGGAGTCCGGGCGCAGGACCGCGACGGCACGCTGGACATCCTGGAGGAAGCATGAGGCAGCAGCACCGATGGCAACCAGGGGCACCCCGATGATCCACGCCCGCATCGTGCACGACGGTGCCGTCCTCGACGCCCGTGTCGAGGGCGACGTGGTCGTGGCGGGGGCGCTGCGCCTGCCCGTGGCGCAGGCCACCTTCGCCCCGCCCTGCACCCCCACCAAGATCGTCTGCGTCGGCTTCAACTACCGGGACCACGCGGCCGAGCTGGCGTGGGAGCCGCCCCGCGAGCCCCTGCTCTTCCTCAAACCGCCCAGCGCCCTGGTGGGGCACGAGGCGCCGATCCCCTACCCCGCGCACACGCGCCAGCTCGAGTACGAGGCCGAGCTGGCCGTCGTCATCGGCCGGCGGTGCCGGCAGGTCCCCCGGGCGCGCGCGCTGGACGTGGTGTGGGGCTACACCGCATTCAACGACATCACCGCGCGCGACGTCCAGCGCGAGGAGCGCCAGTGGGTGCGGGCCAAGGCGTTCGACGGCGCGGCGCCGCTGGGGCCGTGGATCGTCACCGACCTCGATCCCGGCGCCCTCGACATCGCCGCGCGGGTCAACGGGAAGACCACGCAGGCATCCAACACCCGCCACATGATCTTCGACGTGCCGACGCTCATCGAGGTCGTCTCGTCCTTCATGACGCTCGAGCCCGGCGACGTCATCGCCACCGGCACCCCCGCCGGTGTGGGTCCCCTGCAGCCGGGTGACGTCGTCGAGGTGGAAATCGGCGGGATCGGCGTGCTGCGGAACCGGGTGGTGACAGGGCAGTAACCCGGCGCGGGCCCCGATCAGGCCGGACCCTTCGGCCCGTGCCGGGACCTCGCCACCTCGGGGAAGGGGATCAGTCCCGTCTGGCGCTTCTGGGCCGACTGCTTGGACTGCGGCACGCGCGGGTGCTGGGCGATGTTGAAGTTCAGCTTCTTGCCGCAGGTGCACACCATCTCGAGGCGCTCGGACGCGTCGACCCAGACGTTCCCCTGGGCCTCGGCCCGGCGCCGCGCCGCGTCGACGTTGCCCGCCGCGCGCTCGGCCTCGTCTTCCTTCACGCCCATCTCCCGCGTACCGGTGCCCGACAGCTCGTACATGAGGGCCTTGGGGTAGTAGACGGTGTACCGCCGCCCGCAGCCCCCGCAGGGGAAGGTGAAGATCAGGGCCATGGTGGGTTCATTGTACGGAGGCCGCGGCGAGTGCGTCAATTTGCGTGCCCCCTCGAGCCGGATCGCCTTCCACATCACCGCACCCAACGACCAGTCGTCCTCACGCGTACTCACGTCGGTGGGGGCAGGGCGGACGTCCGCCTGGGTCGAACATCCGACATCGTTAACGCCGCCTGTGTCCCTGCTGTCGAGCGGCGAGCAGCACGTCACTCTCTCTGCGCGGGCCGCGGGATGTTGTCCGGAAGGCCGCGGGTCGCGTCCCCGGCGTGCTGCCCGGGAATACGGGCGGCCCACAGAAGGGGGGAGTGTGCGTGCGCGTGGTGTCCGCGGTGGTTGCAGCGGCGGTCCTGCTCACAGTCGTGGGCGTCGGGACCTGGGGCCAGGCCCAGCCCCGGGTACCGGAGGCCCTGGTGGTGGCCCAGGGTGTCGACATCCAGACCGGCGACCCTCACAAGACGACCCTGACCCACGCTATGAACGTCCTGGCCAACATCTATGAGACTCTGGTCCGGCGCGACGCCGACCTCACCCTCCACCCGGGGCTGGCGGTGTCGTGGCGCGCTGTGGACCCTACCACCTGGGAGTTCCGGTTGCGCCAGGGCGTCCGGTTCCACAACGGCGAGCCGTTCAACGCCCAGGCAGTCAAGTTCTCATTCGAGCGCATGCTGGATCCTCGGACGCGCTGGCCTGGTGCGGGAGCTCTGCGGCTGGTCAAGTCCGTCACTGTAGTGGACGACTTCACCGTCCGATTCACCACCGAGCGTCCCTGGCCGCTGCTGCCGCGCTTCCTTGGCTACTACGGCATGATCGTCCCTCCGAACTACCTGGCCCAAAACGGGGATGAGGCCCTGGTGCGCCAGCCCGTGGGCACCGGGCCCTACCGGTTCGCCCGGTGGGTGCGGGACGACCGCGTCGAGCTGGAGGCCAACTCCGCGTACTGGGGCGGCCGTCCGCAAATCGGCCGGGTGATCTTCCGCGCCATCCCGTCCGAGTCGTCCCGCCTGGCCGAACTGCTGACCGGGTCGGTGCACCTCATCAACCTGGTGCCCCCCGAGCTCTTCCGCCCCCTGCAGCTGTCGGGGCGTGCCAAGCTGGTGCCCGGCAAGAGCCTGAGCGTCTTCTTCGTGATCTACAACCTGGTGAACATCCCCCGGGACAAGCCCCTGGCGGACCGCCGGGTCCGGCAGGCCCTCAACTACGCCGTGGACCGCCAGGCCATCCTGGCCAGCGTGATGCGCGGCGTGGGATCGCAGGTCGGTACGTTCTGCACCGAGGTCATGCTGGGCTGCGACACCTCCCTGGCGGGGTTCTCCTACAACCCCGACCGCGCCCGAGCGCTGTTGCGGGAGGCCGGCTACGCCGACGGCGTGGACTTTTCCATCACCACGACCAGCGGCGCCTATCCGGGCGACCGCGACATCACCCTGGCTGTGGCCGACCAGCTCGCGCGAGTGGGAGTGCGCGCCCGGGTCAACGTGACCGAGTACGGTGTGCAGCTGCGCACCGTGCAGGCCCGCCAGCTGGCCGAAGACGGCTGGTTCACGCGATTTACCGACTTCTTTGGTCTCAGCCACATCATCCCGTTCCGGGCCTTCTACTCACGCGGGGAGTGGTCGTTGTGGCGCCCCGGCAACCCACAGTTCGACCAGCTGATGGAGTCCGCCGACACCGCAACGGACGAGGCACGGATGCGGGAGGTCTCACGGCGGATCCAGGCGATGTTCGTGGAGGAGGCTCCAGCCATCTCTTTGTTCACCGCGCCCAACGTCTACGGGATGCACCGCAACCTGGAGTGGACGCCGCGCCCGGACCTGCTCCTGACCATGGTGGACGCAGCCTGGAAGTGACGCTGTGACCCTACAGGTCTCCCCTTTCCCAGGGGTGGACCACCGGCCCCGCAGCGGACTCCGGCACGGTCGGGAAGACCCGACGCCCGCTGGCGGGACGGAAGGCCACGGCTGTCGGCGTGGGGTTGGGCGCCATGGGTGAGCTGGCCATCCGGCGACTGATACTGTCGGTGACGGCGCTGCTGGGCGTGGTGTCAGTCGTCTTTGTCCTGCTGCACGCCAGCGGAGACCCCGTCACCCTCCTGGTATCCCAGGACGCCACGCGCGAGGACATGGAACGGATCCGCCGGGCCTACGGGCTGGACCAACCCCTGGGGGTGCAGTACCTCCGCTACCTGGCGCGGGTGGCCCGTGGAGACCTCGGCTACTCCTTCCGCCAGGGACTGCCCGTGGCCGAGCTCATCGTCGAGCGCCTGCGGGCGACCTTCGAACTGGCCCTGGCCGGCCTGGCGGTGGCGGTGGGCACGGGCGTAACGTTGGGCCTGGTGGCCGCCGCCCGCCGGGGGTCGCTGTGGGATACAGCTGCCATGACGGCAGCCCTGGTGGGCACCAGCGTGCCCAGCTTCTGGCTGGGGCTGCTGCTCATCATCGCGTTCGGGGTGCACCTGGGCTGGCTGCCCATCTCCGGGTACGGTAGCCTCGCCCACCTCCTCATGCCGGCCGTGGTCCTGGGCGGCTTCTACGGAGCGCAGATCAGCCGTCTGACCCGGGCCAGTCTGCTGGAGGTCCTGGCCCAGGACTACGTGCGCACCGCCAGGGCCAAAGGGCTGAGTTCCCGCGCAGTGCTGGTGCGCCACGGGCTGCGCAACGCGCTGCTGCCCATCCTCACGGTGCTGGGGATGGACTTCGGCCGCATGCTGGGCGGCGCGGTGATCGTGGAGTCCATCTTCGCCTGGCCCGGGATGGGACGGCTGGCGGTGCAGGCAGTGCTGGCTCGAGATTTCCCGGTGGTGCAGGGCGTCACCATCGTGGGGGCCGCCGTGTTCCTCACCGTGAACTTCGTCATCGACCTGCTGTATGGCTGGGTGGACCCTCGCCTTCGCGCAACCACGGCGCGGGCGTAGGCGCACATCGCCAGCCGCCCGCCTGCTGCGCCGGCCGTCGGGCGCGGTGGCAGTCGCGCTGCTCGGCGCGGTGGTCGTCGCCGGCTTCGGGTTGTCCTGGGTTCCGCCCTACGACCCGTCGGCCCAGAACCTCAGCCTGACGCTCCACCCTCCTTCCCTGACACCCGTGCGCGACCAGCTGCACCTGCTGGGGACGGACAAGCTCGGACGCGACATCCTCAGCCGCCTGGTGGTCGGTCTGCGCATCTCGCTGCTGGTGGGCCTGGCAGTGGTGCCCCTGTCCGCCGTCGCAGGCCTGGTGGCGGGGCTGGTCACCGGGTTCCGCCGGGGGTGGTTGGACCTGGTCCTGATGCGTGTCGTGGACACTCAACTGGCGATTCCTACCCTCCTGCTGATGATCGCCGTGGTCGCGGTGCTGGGCACCGGGCTCGCGCAGATCATCCTGGTCCTCGCCGTCGCGGGGTGGCCCACCTACGCCCGGGTGATCCGCGCCGAGGTCCTGGCGCTGGCCGAGCGCGAGTTCGTGACGGCCGCCCGGGCTGCCGGCGCGTCGGAGAGGAGGATCCTGCTACACCACGTGCTGCCCAACGTGCTCCCCACCATGCTGGTGTTGGCCACGCTGCAGCTGCCGGTGGTGATCATCTGGGAGGCCGCGCTCAGTTTCCTGGGGCTGGGGATCCAGCCGCCTACGCCCAGTCTGGGACAGATGCTCGGCGAGTCTCAGGAAGTCGTGTGGCAGGCGTGGTGGATGCCGACCCTTCCCGGATTGGCGATCACCCTGGTGGTCCTGGCCTTCAACCTGATCGGGGACCGGCTGCGGGATGTCCTCGACCCGCGGCTGCGTGGTCAGCTGTGAGGACGCCGGTGCGAACGTCCTCCCGACGCGGACGGTTCCCGCAGGCGCACCGGCGGGTGGTGATTCCGACAGGGGCGATCCTCGTCGTCCGCGTTCGCACCGCAGGCGCACAGGCGGGTGCAGAGGGACGACCGGTGACGGCGCACTCGAACCAGGACTTCCCCGCGTGGGCACTTGCGTTCCCCGACGGAGGACGCGCGCCGTGATCGCGCTGCGACCTCTTCCCACCACGCGCCCGCCCGTGATGGGGCGCCGCTACGCGGTGGCCTCCGGCCACCACCTGGCCAGCCAGGCGGCGGCGCGGATCCTGGAGGCTGGGGGTACCGTGGTGGACGCCGGCGTGGCCGCCGGCCTGTGCCTCAACGTGGTGCAACCCGACATGACCAACGTGGGAGGGGTGGCGCCCATCGTGGTGCGCCGCGCCGACGGCCAGGTGGCGACCATCAGCGGCCTGGGGCGCTGGCCGCAGGCGGCCACGGTCGACGAGCTCTTCCGCCGCGGCGGGGACATCTCCAGCGGCATCCTGGCCAGCGTGGTCCCCGCCGCCCTGGACGCGTGGGTTGAAGCCCTGGCGGCCTTCGGCACCATGCGCTTCGCCGACGTCGCCGCCCCCGCCATCGAGCTGGCCGAGCAGGGGTTCCCCGTCAACCGGTTCCTCCACGACAATCTCGCCTCCGCCGCCCCCGCGCTGGAACGCTGGCCGTCCACCCGCGCCGTCTACCTTCCCCGCGGCCGCCCGCCGCAGGTGGGCGAGGTCCTGGTCCAGCGCGAGCTGGCCGCCACCCTGCGCCTGCTGGTGGAGGCCGAGGGCACGACCACCTCCCGGGCGCAGGGCCTGCAGGCGGTGCGCGACCGGTTCTACCGGGGCGACATCGCGCAGCGGCTGGCCGCGTTCTGTCAGCAAGAAGGGGGACTGCTGACCACCGACGACCTCGCCCGCTTCCGCGTCGGGCAGGAGCCTCCCGTGCGCACCACCTACCGGGGATACGACGTCTTCGGGTGCGGGCCGTGGTGCCAGGGCCCGGTGCTCCTGCAGGCCCTCAACATCCTAGAAGGCTATGACCTGGCCTCCCTCCCCCACAAGTCCGCCGACAGCCTCCACCTGATCCTGCAGGCGCTACTGGCGGCTTTCGCCGACCGCCACGCGTATTACGGGGACCCGGACTTCGTGCCGGTGCCGGTGGACGTGCTGCTGTCCAAAGGGTACGCTGCCAGGTGGCGGGACCGCATCGACCCCCGCCGGGCGTTCCCCGGCATGCCGGAACCTGGGGACGCAGGACGCCCCGCCGCCCCGGTTCCCCCACCCGAGCCCCGTTGGGCCGGCGGGCGGGAGGGAGCCGCCGACACCAGCTACGTGTGCATCGTCGACAGCGACGGCAACGCCTTTTCCGCCACGCCCAGCGACGGCGTGCTGGAGACACCTCTGGTGCCGGGGCTAGGGATCGTCATCTCGCCGCGGGGCAGCCAGTCCTGGCTGGACCCCTTCCACCCCGCCTGTGTGGCGCCGGGCAAGCGCCCCCGGCTGACCCCCAGCCCCGCCGTGGTGACCCGCGCGGACGGATTCGTCCTGGCCTTCGGGACGCCCGGCTACGACGTGCAGCCCCAGGCCATGCTGCAGTTTCTCCTCAACCTCATCGAGTACGGGATGGACCCCCAGGAGGCGGTGGAGGCGGCCCGGGTCGCCACCTACAGTTTCCCGGCCTCCACCCACCCCCACCGCTACGAGCCAGGCCTGGTGCGGGCCGAAGCGCGCATCCCCGAGGAAGTCCGTGCCGACCTGCAGGCCCGAGGCCACCGGGTGGAGTCCTGGCCCCAGTGGACGCCGCAGGCGGGCGGGGTCTGCGCGGCGCTGCGCGACCCCGCCGAGGGCGTGGTGGCCGCAGCCGCCGATCCCCGCAGGCTGTCCTACGCGGTGGGTTGGTAGGTCACCCGGGAGCCAGAACTCGCCCGGATCCCCCGCCAGGCCGCATCATGCCGCCTGCGCCCACACCTCCGACAACGCTTCCGCCTGTTCAAGCACTGTGAGCGTAGCCTTCTCCTGCTTGTCCGGCGGGTAGCCGTACTTTCGGAGGATGCGCTTGACGACCACCCGAAGCTGCGCCCGCACGCTCTCACGCACCGTCCAGTCCACGGTCACGTTGTCCCGGACGGTGCGCACCAGCTCCTGCGCGATCCGCCGCAGCGTGGGCTCCCCCAGCACCTTCACCGCGCTGTCGTTGGTCTCCAGCGCGTCGTAGAAGGCGAGCTCCTCTTCAGTGAGCCCCAGCGCCTCGCCGCGCTGGTCGGCTTCGCGCATCTCCTTGGCGAGGGCGATCAGCTCCTCGATCACCTGTGCCGCCTCGATGGCACGGTTCTCGTAGCGCCGGATCGCCTGCTCGAGCAGCTCGGCGAACGACCGCGCCTGGACGACGTTCTTCCGCCGCCGCGTCCGGATCTCACCGGCGAGGAGCTTGCGCAAAAGCTCCACGGCCAGATTCTTGTGCTCCATACCCCGGACCTCGGCCAGGAACTCGTCAGAAAGGATCGAGATGTCGGGCTTCTTCAAGCCGGCGGCGGCAAAGAGGTCCACCATGCCCTCGGGTGCCACGGCACGGGAGACGATCTGGCGGATGGCCTGGTCCAGTTCCTCCTCGGCCTTCGGCTCTCCCGGCGCGCGCTTGACCAGGGCGGCCCGCACCGCCTGGAAGAACGCCACGTCGTCGCGGATCCGCATGGCCTCCTCGTGGGGGACAGCGAGGGCGAAGGCGCGCGAGAGATCCCGCACCGCCGCAAGTAGCCGCTCCTTTCCGTCCTCCTGGCCAAGGATATGCTCCTGGGCAGCGGGGAGGAGACTCAAGCGCTCCTCGGGGCGCCCTGTCTTCCAGCGCGACCAGTCGAAGCCGTGGAAGAGGTCGCTGCAGACCTCGTACTTTTCGAGCATGACGGTGACCGCTTTCTCCTGCGAAATCGCCGTCCAGCCGGTCCCGCCGCTCTCGGTATAGGTCGCCAGCGCCTGCTTCAGTTCGTGGGCGAGACCCAGGTAATCCACCACGAGCCCGCCGGGCTTATCGCGGAAGACGCGGTTGACGCGCGCGATGGCCTGCATGAGCCCGTGACCGCGCATGGGCTTGTCCAGGTACATCGTGTGCAGGCTCGGGCAGTCGAACCCCGTCAGCCACATATCGCGCACGATCACCATCTCGAAGGGATCGTTGGGATTCCGGAAGCGATTTGCGAGGAGTTCGCGGCGCTGTTTATTCCGAATATGGGGTTGCCAGTCCGAGGGGTCGGACGCCGAGCCGGTCATGACGACCTTGACCACACCTTTGTCGTCATCGTCGTGGTGCCACTGGGGCCGCAGTTTCACGATCTCACGGTACAGATCCACGCAGATGCGCCGGCTCATGCACACGACCATGGCCTTCCCGTCCAACGCCTGGAGGCGTCGCTCGAAGTGCTCCACGACGTCCTGGGCGATCAGACGAATCCGCTTCTCCGCCCCGACAATCGCCTCGAGCTGCGCCCACTTCGTCTTGAGCTTCTCTTTCCGCTCGACCTCCTCGCCCTCGGTGACTTCCTCGAACTCTGGGTCGATCCTCGGCCGCTCCTGTTCATCCAGCTCGAGCTTGGCCAGGCGGCTCTCATAATAGATCGGCACGGTCGCCCCGTCCTCGACCGCGCGCTGGATGTCGTAAATGGAGATATAGTCGCCGAAGATCAGACGGGTGTTTCGGTCTTCGAGTTCGAGCGGCGTGCCCGTAAAGGCGATGAACGAGGCGTTCGGCAACGCGTCGCGTATGTGACGGGCGAAGCCGTCAATGAAGTCGTACTGGCTGCGGTGGGCTTCATCTGCAATGACGACGATGTTGCGGCGCTCGGAAAGGATCGGGTGGCGATCGCCGCGTTCTTCCGGCAGGAACTTCTGGATCGTGGTGAAGACCACCCCGCCCGCCTGCACGGAGAGCAATTCGCGCAGGTGGGCGCGGCTTTCGGCCTGCACCGGCGGCTGGCGCAGGAGACCCTGGCAGCGGGCGAAGGTGCCGTAGAGTTGATCGTCCAGGTCGTTGCGGTCGGTGAGGACGACAAGGGTCGGATTTTCCATCGCTGGTTCGCGGATGATCCGCCCTGCGTAAAACACCATGGTGAGGCTCTTGCCGGATCCCTGCGTGTGCCAGACAACACCGATTCGACGGTCGCCAGGTTTCCCGCCGGGTTTTCGGCCTGCCTCATAGCGGCCAGATTGCTCGGCCACGTGATCGGCCTCGGCTCGCAAATGTGCTGCCCGGAGTGTTTCGGCCACAGCCACCTGAACCGCGTGGAACTGGTGGTATCCTGCAACCTTCTTGTCGAGTTTCCCGCTTCTATCATCCTCGAAGACGATGAAATCTCGCAGGAGTTGAAGAAAGCGCCTGCGGTCGAAGACACCCTTCAGCAGGACCTCGAGCTGCGACACCCCGATATCCTCGACCTGTTTCCCCGAGATCGTACGCCAAGGCTTGAACCATTCCCGACCGGCTGTGAGGGTACCGAGGCGCGCCTCGAGCCCGTCGGAGATGACCAGCAGTTCATTGAGCGAAAAGAGCGACGGCAGCTCGGCTTTGTAGGTCTGGAGTTGCTGGAAGGCCGTCCAGATGGTGGCCTCCTCGTCGGCGGGATTCTTCAATTCGATGATGGCAAGAGGGAGCCCGTTGACGAACAGGACGATGTCTGGCCGGCGCGTGTGGCGATTCTCGCTGACCGTAAACTGGTTCACCGCCAGCCAATCGTTGTTTTCCGGATCTTCGAAGTCGAGGACTCGCGTTTGTGCCCCGGCGATGGTTCCGTCGGGTCGTCGGTACTCTACGGTCACACCGTCCACGAGCATCCGGTGGAATGCACGGTTGCGGGCTTCGAGCGTGGCGCCCTCGGGATTTGTAATCTTGCGGAAAGCATCCTCCAGCGCCTCCTGGGGCAGGTCCGGGTTCAGCCGTGCCATGGCATCTCGCAGCCGCTGCGTCAACACCACCTCGCGGTAGTCCTGCCGCTCGGCAAACAGCCCATCCGGGGCGATCTCCGGGCCGTGCTTGATCGTCCAGCCGAGCCATTCCAGCCACGAAAGGGCAACCGATTCGACTTCTGACTCGTACAACGCTCTCTTCATTCCATACCCTGCACGCAGTCAAGCAGCAGTAAGTGAAGAGCATTTACCGCTCGCATCAATAGAATTTTCATCACGTCTCGATTATCCTTTCCCAGTATTCCTAATCTTTCTAATCGTCGCTCATACTCACTGCCCTTGCGATGAGCTACACCAGCAGAGCGAAGACCTTGAAGGTCTCGTAGAAAGACGATTATTTCTTCTCCATGCTTACATCCCTTGTTTTTAAGGAAGCGTTCAAACTTTTGGATGCCTCGCTCCTCTTTGCGTTTCTCGGTCAACTCCCTTTCCAGTCCCTGTTCGTTGAGCGAGTCCACAAGCAGTTTTGTAAGAGCCAGAATTTGCTCGTCTAACTCACGTTGGGAACCAGTAACGGGAATGTGCACCGCTAAGACATGCTCATCCCCAGGTTTTGGCTCGAGAAAAAGCGGCCATCCCATCCGTTCACGCCAGGTCTTGTTCAATTCCTGGTACTTCTGGGTAAAAACGAGATCTACACTCTCGGGATCAGCAAATTGCGCTAGAAAGCTCCGACGGAAACAGGTGGCACTGATACCTGCATTTGCTGGCGGCGGCACATTGTACTGCTTCCAGTGCAAGCGCTCGCGGTAAGGGAGATCGCGACCAAGGTCACCAAGGAACGCAATAACGTGGGTCGGATGATCGTTATCGATCTGCATCCCCCAAAGACCAAGACAGCGGAGATAACCATCCTCAACAGAATATCGATCGGGTTCCGCGTAGTATTTTTGCAACACCTCCTTTCTAAAATACACTGGCGTCAGGTAGTGCGGCGCCCCTTGATTGGCGCCGAAATAGTTAGAAAGCTTTTCTGGGTTGGAAGTGAACTCTTGGAATCGGCCATCAGGAGTAACGCCGATGATAAATGACACCTCGGGGTCCGTCCCTCTCTCCTCGAATGGCCACTTGCCACATTTCTTAATGGGCAGCGGCGCAACGATAACCTTGCCCAACAGGCGGGACAATGTACGGTAGTCTCTCTGGAAATCGCATTCCCGAACATTTACAGAGTACCGCATTTTCTTCTCTCGATATTCTAACTGTTGCTTCTCTTTGGGAACCTTCTCCAATGGGATCATAGAATAACGGATAGAGTCGAAGTATATGGCAAGATACAGTTGCGTAGCTGCAAGGAACTGCAGCAAGTATCTCCAGTTTACTTCTACTTTGCGTTCGGTTATCCGCGCTACTTCTACTTCATACCCCGATTCATCGAAGTCCAACAAAAGCCCACGCTGATGATCCTCCGCAAGGTTATGGAAGAGCCGAAACTCTTCGCACAGCTCTAAGTAGCAAGGGAACGCTCCGTGGAAGTTCCTCGATATAACTAGAGGGCGCAGTCCTTCGGTGCCGAATCGGTGGTAAGTCGTTGTTGTTTTCCCTTCTTGCCAGGACTGACTGAAACCAGGAAGGCCATCGCCTATGGCCAAGTCCCAGCCGTCCTTCTCCAACGCCCCTTTAACCGCTTTGCGCTCCAACAACGCACAAAAGATAGCAGATCTGTCGGGACCCCTGTCATCAATGGCATAAACAACTTGCCAAGGCTTTTGCCCTATAGATGGAATGAAATTAGCGATAAGGTCTTGTTGCAGAAGGTAGTCTAGATCGTGCCGGTAGTCCTTGGATGGATTCATAGCCCTCTCTCCTTCAAAAACTGCTCGGCGTCCTTCACGCGGATCTCCGCGCTGATGAGCTTTGGCAGCAACGCATCGCGCAGGGTGGTGAGGGTACGGGATTCAACATCGTTACGGTAACGCTGGTTAAATAATGGAATTACCACTTTGTCGAAAGCATCCATGACTTCTGTGCTTGGATAAACTTGCAGGTTAGCGTATACGAAGTTACGGTTTAAGCCAGGTACTGCAGAGTCCGCAGCCAACGAAGGCAGATCGTGGCTGGAAAGTGCGTAAAAAAGAAAGTAGAGACTTAGGCATCTGCTTTTTCGCACAACGTAGAAAGTGGTATCAATAGCAAAAAAGTCGCTAGGAACCCAAGTTACCGTTCCCGGATTCCCCTTGCGCCCAACAACAATACCGGGTCCTCGTGCTAGCGCCTCATCATGCCATCCGACTTGACCGTTGGACCCATACACGGGAACTGAACCGGTCCTGCGCTCTTGTTCTTTGAGGCTCTTACCATAGGCAAGCTCTATCAGGTCACCCAAACGAGCTACTTCCCACCCCTCCGGAATCTCTCCTAGCTCGGAGTCCACAAGCCGCTCGGGGAAGAGGTCGTAGAGATGGGCGGGCAGACCCGGCAACGACTGGCCGCGCCGCCAGCGGCCCTCCATCTTGGCGCGCACCGGCTCGAAGTCCACGAACCACGCCTTGAACAGCGCCCGCGCCATCTGCTCCAGGGTCTCGCTCATCCGCCGGTTCAGCTCGATCTTGTCGTCCAGCGTACCGAGGATGTGGGCGATGGCGCGCTGTTCGGGGAGGGGAGGTAAAGGAATCTCTATTGTGCGAAGATAAGTCACAGGCTGGGCGATGGACGGAACTCCAACCTGAGAAGTGTTGGCGAGAAGCTTGTGCTGCCCCTCAGCCGTTTTGAAGTAAGCGACTACGAATTCTGGAAGCACCTTTGACGTATCCGGTCGCATGTAGAACTGGCGCTGTGAGATCACATAGCGTTCGTGTTTTGAATCAGGTGGAACGTAAGCAACCTGCCCGATGTTGCCTGCGTGTGTAAAGATCACATCGCCGCGTTGTACATTTGCGTTTTTGAGGCGCTCTGCGTGATCGAGAGTAATGTAGTTGAACCCAACGGAGTCGTCGACCTTAAAGCCGTTCAAGTGTTGGCCGCTGATGACTGGCACACCATCTGGAACAAATGTTTCGACCTTAATTGAAGACCCGAACGGTCCCATTGCTACGCGTTCGGCTACTTCTTCAATGCGAACCGTTCGCCATTCACCCGTCATAACCCAGCTCCTACAGGTTGCCGCCTACGGCTGCTCTCAGGCCGCGTGCTCCGCTGGCCATGGTTATTTCTCCTCCAGCAGGACCGCCACCTCGCGGCGCAGCGTGGGCAGTTTAGATTGGACGATGTCCCAGACGATGCGGTGGTCTATTTCCGCATAGCCGTGGATCAGGATGTTGCGGAAGGCGATGATGCGGCGGTACTCGCTGATCCGCGCGGCCACGGCCTCGTCCAAGCGGGCGAGCTGCGAGAGGGCCTCACCGATGATCTCGAACTGGCGCTCCACGGCGGCACGCAGCATGGCCTCCCTCTCATAGTCCGCGTAGGTCTTCCCCGCCGTAAAGCCGGCGATGAGCTCTGTGGCCTGCTGGATATCGTAGAGGTACTTCTTCGCCTCAAGCCGCATAGAGCACGACCCGGGTCTTCTCGATCGACTCGAGGAAATAGGGGTTCTTGATGGCGGAGGCGACGACCAGGTCTACCGGCCGCCCGAAGAGCGCCTCCAGGGCCTCCAGCAGCCCGAAGTAGCGGTCGGCGTAGCCTGAGCCGATGGGCGGTTCGAATTCCACCAGGAAATCCAGGTCGCTGGTCTCCCCCTGGAATTCGCCCGTCGCTGCGGAGCCGAAGACCTCCAGTCGGCGCACCCCAAGGCGGCGGCAAAGGGCCTCAAGCTCGCCTCGGCGCTGTTCGATGGCCGGGATCACTGCTTATCCCTCTCGTCCAAAGCATAGCCAAGGTGCGCGAGATTGGCGGCGATGGCCTCCTCCAACCGGCGCGCCTCGGCCTGCTGCTCGCGCAGTTGCGCCACTAGGCGTTTCATCTTCTCCTCGAACGGCTCGTCACCGTCCTCTTGAATCTCGGCACCGACGTAGCGGCCGGGCGTGAGCACGTGGCCGTGCTGGCGGATCTCCTCCAGCGTGGCGCTCCTGCAGAAGCCGGGCACGTCCCGGTACTCGCCGGCCTCCTTCTCCCCGCGCCAGGCATGGTAGGTGCGGGCGATGCGCTGGATCTCCTCGTCGGTGAGCTCCCGGTGGACGCGGTCCACCATCACGCCCATTTTCCGGGCGTCGATGAAGAGCACGTCACCCCGTCGATCCCGGAGAGGCTCCCTCCGTCCAGCGGGAGGCCGACCGCTTTTGTCACGGGCAAGGAACCAGAGACAGGCGGGGATCTGCGTCGAGTAGAAGAGCTGACCGGGTAGCGCAACCATGCAGTCCACCAAGTCAGCCTCGATGATGTTCTTGCGGATCTCACCCTCGCCAGACTGGTTGGAGGACATGGACCCGTTGGCCAGCACGAAACCGGCGTAGCCCGTCGGAGCAAGGTGGTGGATGATGTGCTGCACCCAGGCGAAGTTGGCGTTGCGCACGGGCGGGACGCCGAACTTCCAGCGCTTGTCCTCCCGCAGCTGCTCGCCGCCCCACGCCTTCGTGTTGAACGGCGGATTCGCCAGGATGAAGTCGGCCTTGAGGTCGGGGAAGCGGTCGTTGTGGAAGGTATCGCCTTGCTCGATCCGGCCGTCGATCCCGCGAATGGCCAGGTTCATCTTCGCGAGCCGCCAGGTAGTGTAGTTCGATTCCTGGCCGTAGATGCTGATCTGACTGCGCGCGCGGCCGCCGTTGCCGTTGCCCGTAGCGTGAGCTTCAATGAATTCCACCGACTGGACAAACATCCCCGACGAGCCGCAGCACGGGTCGTAGACGCGCCCCTGGAACGGCTCCAGCATCTCGACCAGCAGGCGGACCACACAGCGGGGCGTGTAGAACTCGCCGCCCTTCTTCCCCTCGGCGCTGGCGAACTGTCCCAGGAAGTACTCGTACACGCGGCCGAGGACGTCCTTGGCCCGGGCGTCGGCGTCGCCCACGCGGATGTTGGTGACGAGGTCGATCAGTTGCCCGAGGCGCTGCTTGTCCAGGGCCGGCCGGGCGTAATCCTTGGGGAGGACGTTTCTAAGCGAGGGGTTGTCGCGCTCGACGGCTTCCATCGCCTGGTCCACGATCTGGCCGATCTCAGGCTGGCGGGCACTCTGCCGCAGGCGCTCCCACCGGGCCTCGGGCGGGACCCAGAAAACGTTCTGGGCGCGGTACTCGTCGGGGTCCTCGGGGTCTGCCCCCTCGGCGCGCTCGGCCTCAAGCCGTGCGCGGTGTTCCTCGAAGGCATCGGAAATGTACTTGAGAAAGATGAGGCCAAGGACGACATGCTTGTACTCGGCGGCGTCCATCGAGCCGCGCAGCGCGTCGGCCATGCGCCAGAGCTCGGCTTCGTAGCCGACGACAGCACCCGTGGAGTTGGTAGGCCGGGCCTTTGAAGCACGTAGCCCAGAGGAAGACGCTTTCCTCAGCTTGACAGCGCTAGATGCCCTCACGCGTCGCGCCATGCGTGCACGCTCCCAGCCAGGTTTACAACCTTGGTCTTTTCGCCTGACCCAACCCCGCCCTTCAGGCTGACGCCGATTCCCGGCGCCAGAAGTCTTGTTATATTTCCCTTCCCGGAGGAGGTTCTTGCCACGCCACCGCAACGTCCGGAAGGACTCCACCGACGGTCACACCAGACCGAAGCTCCTCAGGCCTCATGGCCCCCGAGCAAACGCGCTCAACGACCCAAGGAAAACGAACGCATCTTCCCTGGATCACAGCCATTGCAACAAGCCCACTCCGTTAACCAGATTCAGACCCGCATCTCCGGTAGGTCGCTAACCCTCCCGCGCCAGGTAGTAGATGGGTTTTAGCGGCAGCAGTCGCCGTCCCTCTTCGGGTATGTCCTTGTAGTAGGTCACCCACAAGTCGAAGAGTTTCTCCAGGTCGAGTAAGGTAATGCGCCGGGCCGGGTGCGACCGTGCTTCCTGTTCAGCCTCCTTAGTAAACCCTCCGGTCGAAATGAACAGGCCGATGTCCTCGTTCCCGAGAACCGCCATGAAAGCCCGCAATCCCTCCACCGAGACCTTGTCCTGCCTCCGCTTTACCTGAACACGAACTCGCGGAGGTCGGGTTCCGAGCGGATCGGAAAAGGCGATAAGGTCGGTACCCCCGTCGGGGCCAGGTGGTGCCGTCCAGGCCACGTGATAGCCCATCCCTTTCAGAAGCGAACTCACCAAAGTTTGAAAGTCGTAGGGGCTGATGTTCATCAAGTAGTCCTCAATCTCACGCCAGGCCATCTCTTCCGCTTCTTCAATCGTTACCGTCGCTGTCGGCTCCGTCTCAATCTCTTCATCGACCGAACCGCTTGGGACGGACAACTTCCATTGTTTGTAAAGTTTGTCCGCCTCCCGTGCCAACTCTTGAGGGTCCTGATAGCGCTTGAAAGCCTCCCGTCCTTGATCCGTGATCGACCATCGGCCTTTTTCCTTTGTCAGCCAACCCGCCTTTACGGCCTTGATCGTCGAAAAACGGACGATTTTTTCGTACCGGCGCACACCGGGCCGGTTCGGATAATCGCTTTCCTCGAATGGCGTTGGCGGCACGATAGTCTGAAGCCGCTGTAGCACTTCCTTCGCGGGAAGACCGTCAGGTGCCGCTGCCAGAATGCTGAGTACCCCGCGGACAAGCTCTCCCCGTCGCTTCGCGGTCATCTCAGCCATCACTGATCCCTCCGTCGGCGCCTGAGACCAGTACAGGGCAGCCTACTATCCCCGCCTGGGCAACCTCAGGGCCTCTGTCATCCTCTACTTACTTTCCCCTTGCCAAACCACCTGCGACCGCACCGGTCGTCTGGGGCCTACGCTTCCCGGATGTTGGTGATGGCGTCTTCCTCCCGTCATCCCGGCCTTCTCCGACCGGCGGAGGCTCTTCCAGTTCGCGGTTCACCGCGCTCGCCCCCGGTCAGGTTCCTGCGCGCCAGCCCAAAGAGCGCCGCAAGGCCCTCGCGGACCCGCGCTTCATCGGCAGGGCTGAGATGGCCCAACTGGCCCCGGACGAGCCGGTGGCTGGCCTGTTCTTGGTGACCTCTTGGTCCGTGAGCGCAAACGGCAGACGCACGACGGCGAACCGCTCAAAGTTCACGGTACGCCTCCTCGTCCGCTGAGCCGGCCAACTTGCACGTGAACCGCCGGCCGTTTTGTGCTACCCTGGAGCCATCGAGCCCTGGGAGGCGGACGTCATGGGCAAAGCGCGCGTGCTCGTGCTGGTCATCGTCGTGGCGGGTGTCGTGGGGGCGCTCGCGTACGCGGCGGGCGTAAGAGCCGGCCGCGAGGCGGCGGCTGCGCCCGCGAGCCCGCGCCCGCTCGTCCGGCCGGCCCAGACCCTCGAGCCGTTCCTGCCGGGTCAGCCGGCGCCGTTCCCGCAGCAGGCGCCGCTCCAGCAGCAGGCGCCGGCACTCCCCGGCGCACCGGGGCCCGCGCCGAACCTGCGCGAGTTCGTCCCGCTGCCCATGCCAGGACCGGGGCAGCAGCTGCCGGGTCAGCTCCCGGGCGCGCAGCAGGGCGACTGCGAGCCGATCATCCTCTTCTACCACGACGGGCAGCTCTACCAGCTGCGGCCCGGACCGGGACCGCAGACCGGCCCCGGCCGGCCGACGTCGCCGCCCGAGTACTTCCGGCTCGATCCGTACCAGGGCCCGGCGATTCCGGGGCTGCCGATCCCGCAGCCGGACCGCGGTCCGGGGTTCTCACCGGTCAACCCGCGCTCCTAGCGCCACACCGCATGGCAGGCGCCCAGCGTCCCACGCGCTGATCGGAGCGCGGAGTGGCCGTCACCCGCACGAGAATGTGCGAGGGGAACAACACGCGACGTAACGGCGGCACATGATCGCGTTCCACGCCGCGGCGAGATCCTCGGGCCGTGCGAGAGGAACAGCGCGCGACGTAACGCTGGTACTGCGGAACCACGCGTGCATGCGGATGGAAACACGATAAAGTGCAAGAGGAACAACCCACAACGTCCCACACCCTGACCGGAGCACGGGTGTCCTCCACGCGCACCCTCGCCCGAGGCTGGTCGGCGGCCGCCGCCGGCGCGGTGCCGCTGCTGGCGTTGCTGCTGGTGATCGACCTGGGCGTCTCGTTCATGGGTCCGCTGGTCCCGCAGATCCAGCGCGACTTCCGGGTCTCGGCGGGTGCGGTGGCGCTGGCGCTGGGGGTCTACAACGGCGTCCGGCTGCTGTTCAACATGCCCATGAGCCGGTACGTGGCGCGCTCGCAGCTGCCGCAGGCGGTGGCGACCGGCGGCGCGATCCTCGTGGCGGGGGCGCTGGTGGCGGCGACGGCACCGACGTTCTGGCTCGTGATCGTCGGACGCGCGATCATGGGCGTGGGCTCGGCGTTGTTCTTCCTGTCGGTGCAGTTCTGGCTGGCCCGCCTGGCCACCCCGGAGACGAAAGCGCAGCTGTTCAGCGCCCACCAGCTGGCCGGGCTGGTGGGCAGCGCGCTCGGCCCGGCCGCGGGCGGCCTGCTCGCCGACTGGCTGAGCTGGCGGGCTGCCTTCGCGTTGTCGGTGGTAGCGGGTCTGCTGGCGGCAGCGACCGGCCGCAGGCTGCCGGCGCCCGATCCTCCGGCCGATCCGCCAGCGGGCGCGGCAGCGACGGCCCTGCGCCCGCGCGCCGGCGACGTGGTGGGGCCGGGCCTCTGCATGTTCGCCTTCCTCTTCTTCCACGGCGGGGTGCTCACCACGCTGATCCCGCTCTATGCCGCGCGCGAGGTGCACTTGAGCGCCGCGGTCATCGGCACCCTGCTCATGGCGGGCACGCTCCAGCGGTTCGTCAGCGCGCTGCTGGGTGGCTGGCTTGTGCGCCGGCACGGGACGCGTCCGGTGGTGATCGGCGGTCTGGTGGTGCTGGCGCTCTCGGTGCTGAGCTTTCTCGCGGTGGGCTCGCCCGCCAGCCTGGTGCTGGCGGTCTCGCTCGTGTCGTGGGCCAACCTGGGCGGCAGCTTCGTCATCGCCATGATCACCGACCGGGTTCCCGAGGCGCACTGGGGCACGGCGCTCGGCATCAACCGGACGCTGGGCGACCTGGGGGCCGTGGTCGCGCCGCTCGTGGTGGGGTTCGTCATCGATGGGTTTGGCTTCCGGGCTGCCTTCGTGGTGGCCTCAGGGTTCCTGCTGGCCGCCGCGCTGGCGGCCGCTGCGATGACCGCGCATCCCGGCAGCCGGTTGCAGCCCGCTGCCGCACCGCTGCGCGAGGTATAGGAGGGAACGCCGTGCCGTCCGAGCCGTCGGCTCACCGTTCCGCTGGGGCAGCCCCCGAGGCCCGCTGGATCGCCGCGGCAGACCCCAAGGCCCACCGGATCGCAGCCGCCGCTGCCGCAGGCCGCCGCCCGTTCGACCTGGTGATCCGCAACGTCCGCGTCGTCAACGTCTACACCGGCGAGGTGCTGCCCGGACACATCGGGATCGCCGGCGGGCTCTTCGCCCGGATCTTCCCGCTGGAGGCGACGCCCGGCCCCGCCACGGTCAGCGTCGACGGTGGGGGGCGCTTCGCGGTGCCGGGACTCGTCGACTGCCACCTGCACATCGAGAGCAGCATGGTACTGCCGGCCGCGTTCGCCGAGGCGGTGGTGCCGCGCGGGGTGTTGACGGTGACGCCCGATCCGCACGAGATCGTCAACGTCATGGGCCTGGAGGGCATGCGCCTGCTCCTCGAGGCCAGCCGCGACCTGCCGCTGGACGTCTTCTTCCAGGTGCCCTCCTGCGTACCGGCCACGGCGTTGGAGACCGCAGGCAGCGCCATCGGGCCCGCCGAGGTGCGCGCCGCGCTGGGCTGGGAGCGCGTCGTGGCGCTGGGCGAGGTGATGGACTACCCGGCGGTGCTGGCGGGGGACGAGCGTATGCACGCGATCGTCGGCGCGGCCCTGGCAGCCGGCGCGGTGGTGGAAGGCCACGCGCCCAACCTGCGCGACGGCGACCTGGCGGCGTTCGTGGCCGCGGGCATCACGTCCGACCACACGCTGGTGACGGCCGAGCTGGCGCGCGAGCGCCTGCGCGCCGGCATGACGCTGCTCCTCCAGGAGAAGTCGCTGGCGCCCGACGTGCTGCGCACGGCCGAGGAGTACGGCCGCGCGCTGAACGTCTGCCTGGTGACCGACGACGTGATGGCCGACGACCTGGTGGCCCGCGGCCACCTGGACGTGCTGGTGCGGGAGGCGATCCGGCTGGGCTGGGACCCGGTCGACGCGATCCGCGCGGCTACGCTGGCGCCGGCGCGGCGCATGCGGCTGTACGACCGGGGCGGCATCGCGCCGGGCCTGGTCGCGCACCTGGTGCTGGCAGACGACCTGGAGGAGTTCCGCGCGCAGATGGTGTTCGCGCGGGGCGTGCTGGTGGCAAAGGACGGCCGGCCCGTACCGGGCGCCTGGCCGTCGGCGCAGGCGTCCGGCGGCGTGGGGCGCGGGACGGTGCGGCTCGCCCCGCCGGGACCGGAGCGGTTCCACATCGCGGTGCCCGCCGCGGGCCGCACCGCGCGCACGGCGCGGGTGCGCGTCATCGAGATGCTTCCCACAGGGACGGTGACGCGCGCGGGGGAGGCCACGGTGCCGGTGGCCGCGGGCACGCTCGACTGGGAAGCGACCGACCTGTGCCTGGCGGCGGTGTTCGAGCGCCACGGCCGCACGGGCACCGTCGGCCTGGGGCTCGTGCGCGGCGCGCTCCAGCACGGTGCCGTGGCCACGACATGGGCGCACGACAGCCACAACCTGCTGGTGCTGGGACGCTCGGCTGCCGAGATGGCGGTCGCCGCGCGCTGGGTGATCGCCCACGACGGTGGCATCGTGGCGGTCCGCGGCGAGACGGTGCTGGCCGGCGTGCCCTTGCCGGTCGCCGGCATCATGTCCGATCAGCCGGTGGCCGTGGTGGCCCAGCAGCTCGCCGCGTTTCGCACGGCGCTTGCCAGTGAGCTGGGCTTCGTCAACCGCTCGCCCATCATGGCGCTGGGTGTGCTGCCCCTGGCGGTGGCCCCCGCGTTGCGCCTGACCGACCTGGGCCTGGTGGACGTGGACCGCGGCGAGCTGGTGGATCTCTTCCTGCCGGATCCCGCCTGAGCGCCGGGCCGCGGGCACGGCTGCGAGCACGGCTTAGGGCACGGCTCCGGGCGCGGCCGCGAGCACGGCTCCCAGCGCGGCCGCGGGCACGGCTGCGGGCGTGGCTGCGCACGCGGCGCGACGGCCGCCATTCCCGCCGCAGCGGCACGCGTCCTGCCCGCGCTGGTCCTGCTATACTGAGGGCGTTCCGACCATCCATGGCGTGAAGCCCGGAGGACGCATGCGCATTGGCGTGGTGTTTCCCCAGACCGAGATCGGCACCGATCCCGTGGCGATCCGCGACTTCGCCCAGGCTGTGGAGGAGATGGGCTACCACCACTTGCTGGCCTACGACCACGTGCTGGGTGCCGACGTCACGCACCGCCCCGGGTGGCTGGGCTACACGAGCGAGGACATGTTTCACGAGGTGCTCGTGCTCTTCGGCTACCTGGCGGCCGTGACGCGGCGGTTGGAGCTGGTGACGGGCATCCTGATCCTCCCGCAGCGCCAGACCGCGCTGGTGGCCAAGCAGGCGGCGGAGGTCGACGTGTTGAGCGGCGGCCGCCTGCGCCTGGGCGTGGGGCTGGGCTGGAACTCGGTGGAGTACGAGGCGCTGGGCATGGACTTCCGCCGCCGCGGTGCCGCCATCGAGGAGCAGATCCACGTCCTGCGGCTGCTGTGGACCCAGCCGGTCGTGACGTTTCGCGGGCGCCGCCACCGCATCACCGCCGCCGGCATCAACCCGCTCCCGGTCCAGCGGCCGATCCCCATCTGGATGGGCGGGGAGTCGGATGCGGCCATTCGTCGCACCGCGCGCCTGGCCGACGGCTGGTTCCCCGGCGGCACGCTGCGCACCGAGCGCGAGCGCCTGCCCCAGCAGGACCGCGCCGAACAGGTCGAGCGCCTGCGGCGCTACGCGCGCGAGGCGGGCCGCGACCCGGCCGCCATCGGTCTGGAGGGCCGCATCGCCATCGCCGGCAGCACGCCCGACCAGTGGCGGCAGGAGGTCGAGCGCTGGCGGCGCCTGGGCGCCACCCACGTGAGCGTGGTCACGATGCGGGCCGGGCTGCCGACCCCGCAGGCCCACATCCACGCGGTGCGCCGCTTCCTGGAGGCGGCCAGGGGCTAATTGCCCAAGACGCTACGACGTTCCCGACACCTCCCCGGCGAAGTGACACAGCGCGCGCTGCCCGCCGCCCAGGTCCACGAGCGGTGGGAACGTGCGCCGGCAGATCTCCTGCGCCATGGGGCAGCGCGGGTGGAACGGGCAGCCGTCGGGCGGGGCGAGCGGCGAGGGCGGGTCGCCGGGCAGCAGGATGCGCCGGCGCGTCCGCGCGGCCCGTGGGTCCGGCACCGGCGTGGCTGACAGCAACGCCGCCGTGTAGGGATGGCCGGGCCGGCGGAAGACGGCTTCGGTCGGGCCGTCTTCCACGATGCGCCCCAGGTACATCACGGCCACGCGGTGCGCCACCGCACGGACCACGGCCAGATCGTGACTGATGAAGACGAACGCAACCTGCCGCTGGCGCTGGACCCGCTGCAGCAACAGCAGGATCTGCGCGCGCACCGACAGGTCGAGCGCCGAGACGGCTTCGTCGGCGACGATCACCTCGGGGTCGACCGCAAGCGCCCGGGCGATGTTCACCCGCTGGCGCTGGCCGCCCGACAGCTGGTGCGGAAACCGCCGCAGGAAGACCTCGGGCGGCTCCAGCCCGACCTCGGTCAGCAGACGCCGGACGGCCGCGACGTCGTCCTGCCCCGCGGCGTCCTCCTTTCCCGCGCCGCGCGCCGGCGCGCCGGCCCTGGCCCGCGCGGCCAGGGCGGTGCGTAGCACCTGTTCGACGGTCTGGCGCGGGTTCAGCGACGCCTGCGAGTCCTGGAAGACGACCTGGACGCCCAGCCGGTAGCGCCGCCAGGCGTCGCCCTGCAGCGTCGAGACGGGCGCGCCCGCGAACCACACCTCGCCGGCGGTCGGCGCCTCCAACCCGGCCAGCAACCGCCCGGTCGTCGTCTTGCCCGACCCGGACTCGCCCACCACGGCCAGGGTCTCGGCGGGCCCCACGCCCAGCGTGACGTCCGTGACCGCGTGCACCCACCGGCGGGGGCCGAGGAACGCGCGGCCCCACGGGAAGCGCTTGACCAGGCCGCGGCCTTCGAGGATCACGGTGGCGGCGCGTGGAGCCAGCAGGCCGCGCGCTGCGCGCCCATGGAGATCTCGGGCGGGTCGGCAGTACGGCAGCGGTCGAGCGCGCTAGGACAGCGCGGGTGGAAGCGACAGCCCGTCGGGAGCGCGGCGAGGTCGGGCACCGCGCCCTCCAGCACGCGCACGATGGGCCGGGCCTCTTCCACCGAGAGCGCGCTGGCCAGCAGCCCCTCGGTGTACGGATGCGCCGGCCGGGCGAACACCGCCGCGGTGGGGCCGGCCTCGACGATGCGCCCCGCGTACATCACGTAGACCGTCTCGCAGACCTCCGCCACCACGCCCAGGTCGTGGGTGATCAGCAGGAGCGCCATCCCCAGCTCGCGTCGCAGGCGCGCCAGCAGGTCGAGGATCTGGGCCTGGATCGTGACGTCCAGCGCGGTGGTGGGCTCGTCGGCGATCAACAGCCGCGGCCGGCAGACCGTGGCCATGGCGATCATCGCGCGCTGGCGCATGCCGCCCGAGAGCTCGTGGGGGTAGCGGCGGTAGACCTCGGCCGGGTCGGGCAGCCCTGCCTGGGCCAGGGCCTCCACGGCGCGCGCGCGGGCGCCGGCCCACCCGTGCCGCACGGCGTAGGCTTCGGCCACCTGGTGCCCGACGGGCAGCACCGGGTTCAGGTAGGTGGTCGGGTCCTGGAACACCATGGCGATCTCGCCGCCACGCAGCCGGCGCATCTCCTCCTCCGGCAGCGCCAGCAGGTCCCGGCCCGCGAAGCGCACGCGCCCGCCGACGATGCGCGCGCCGCGGGTGGGGAACAGGCGCAGGATCGAGAACCCGGTCATCGACTTCCCCGAACCCGACTCGCCCACCAGGCCCACCGCGCCACCGACGGGCACCGTCAGCGAGACCCCGTCCACCGCGCGCACGACGCCGCGCGGGGTGACGATGTGGGTGTGCAGGTCCTCCACGGAGAGCAGGACGTCGTCGGCTGATCCGGACGATGCGCGCAGGGGGTGGGGCAGGATGCCGTCGGCCGGTCCGGGCGATGCGCGCAGGGTGTCGGGCGGGACGTCAGCCATGCCAGGTCACTCGTTCAGCCGCGGGTTGGTGGCCTCGTTGAGACCGTCGCCCACCAGGTTGAAGCCGAGCACGGCCCACGAGATGGCCAGGCCGGGGAAGACGCTCATCCACCAGGCCTCGCGCAGGTGGGCCTGGGCCGCGTTCAGCATGCCGCCCCAGGAGACCAGGTTGGGGTCGCCGAGCCCGAAGAAGCCCAGCGAGGCCTCCAGCAGGATCGCCACCGCGACGTCCAGCGACCCGATCACCACCACCGGCGGCAGCGCGTTGGGGAGGATCTCCCGCAGCATGATGTGCGTCGCCGGCTGTCCCTGCATGCGCGCCGCGTCCACGTAGGCGGCGCCCCGCAGCGCCAGGAACTGTCCCCGCACCACCCGCGCCGCCTGGGGCCACGACAGGATGCCGATGACCAGGATCAACTTCAGCAGCCCGGTTCCGAACAGCGCCACCACCAGCAGCGCCAGCACGAAGCGCGGGATCACCTGGAACAGCTCCGTCAGGCGCCCGAGCAACGCGTCCACCGCGCCGCCGTAGTACCCGGCGAGCGCGCCGATCACGATGCCGAGCACCACCGAGGTGGCGGCTGCGCTCACCCCGACCACCAGCGAGACCCTGCTGCCCCACACCACGCCGCTCAGCACGTCGCGGCCCAGGTGGTCGGTGCCGAGCAGATGCCCACCCCGCCCCGGCGGCGCGAGATGAGCCAGCGAGGTGGCCAGCGGGTCGAACGGCGCCACCCACGGCGCGGCCAGCGCCACGGCCGCCAGCACGGCCACCAACCCCAGGCCCACCAGTGCGGCGCGGCGGCGGCGGAAGCGGCGCCAGATCTCGGCCGGTGTGCCCATCTAGTAGCGCACCCGCGGGTCGAGGACCGCGTAGAGGAGGTCGGTCAGCAGGTTGACGACGACCACCGTGGCCGAGACGACCAGCAGCACCCCCAGCAGCACGGGCGTGTCGCGCTTGAGGATGGCGTCGTAGAGCAACCGGCCCACGCCCGGCCAGCCGAACACCGTCTCGACCAGCGCCGAGCCGGCCAGGACGAAGGCGAAGTTATACCCGATCACGGTGACGACCGGGAGGGCGGCGTTGCGCAGCCCGTGCTGCACCAGGACGACCCGTTCGGCCAGCCCGCGGGCGCGGGCCGCCAGGACGAAGTCCTGGCTCAGGGCCTCCAGCATCGCCGCCCTGGTCAGGCGGGCGATGAGCGCCATGTAGCGGAACGACAGGGCCGCAGCCGGCAGGACCAGGTGGCGCGCCACGTCGACGACCGCCGCGAGCCCCGTGTACTCCTCGCGCACCGAGCGGACGCCCTGCGCGGGCAGCCAGCCCAGCGTCAGGGCGAACAGCAGCACCAGCAGCTGCGCCAGCCAGAAGTCGGGGATCGAGAAGCCCGCCAGCGCCACCCCGGTCGCCGCCGTGTCCACCCCGCCCCCGGGCCGGCGCGCCGCCACCACGCCCAGGGCGACGCCCACGACGGCCGCGACGCACAGCGCGGTGGCCATCAGCAGCAGGGTGTTGCCCAGGCGCCCGACCACCAGCGTGGCCACGGGCAGGCGGTACGCGAACGAGAACCCCAGCTCGCCGCGGGCGACGTTCCACGCGTAGCGCACCAGGCGGACGGGCAGGGGGCGGTCGAGCCCGAACTCCTGCCGCAGCTGCGCCACGTAGTCGGGCGGTGCGGGGTACTCGCCGAGCAGCGTCGTGATCGGGTCGCCGGGCGCCAGCGCGATCAGCGTGAAGTTGACGACGACGACGCCGGCCAGCAGCGGGACGGCCTGCGCCAGCCGGCCCGCCGCGTAGCGCCACAGCGGCGTGCTACGGCCCGAGGGCACCGGCTACTTCTGGATCCACACCGCGTCCCACCGGTCGCGCGCGTCGGCGCCCGTCCACACCCCGCGCAGGGTGGCCCGGGCCGCGTCCACCCCCACCTCGTCGAAGAGCATCAGCGCCGGCAGGTCCGCGGCCAGGAGCTTGCCGACCTCGGCGTACGCCTGCGCGCGCGCCGCGCGCGACGTCGCTTCGGTGGCGCGGGTCAGGAGCTCGTCCACGGCGGGGTTGCTGTAGCCGCTGGCGTTCACGAACGGCACGCGCGGGGGTGCCGTGGCGTAGATGCGGTGGTAGCCGATGGCCGGGTCGCCGCTGCTGGTGTAGGTCTCCAGCGCCAGGTCGAAGTCGGCCCGCATGTAGACCCGGTCGATGCGCACCGCCGCGTCCACCGGCACCAGCTCGACCGCCACGCCCACCGCGCGGAGGTTGTCCTGGATGATGGCCGCCGCCGCCACCAGCGGCGCCCGTGCCGCGTCGTAGACGAGCCGCAGGCGGATCGGCCGCTCGCCGCCCGCGCCCCGCGGGAACCCCGCCTCGTCCAGCAGCGCGGCTGCGCGCTCGGGGCTGTAGGGGTAGAGCTTGTTGAAGTCCGCCGCCGGCGACCACGCCCACCGGAACCCGTCGCCGAACGGCCCGCGCGCCGGGCGGGCCAACCCGGCCATCGCCTGCTGGGTGATCTGCACCCGGTTGATGGCGAAGGCCAGCGCCTGCCGCACCTTCACGTTGTTGAGGGGCGGGCGGCGGGTGTTCATGTAGAAGAACCCCACCGAGGGAATCGGCTGTCCGATACGCACGCGGATCGCGGGGTTGCGCCGCAGGCGGTCCACGTCGGTCTTCGGCAGGTAGAAGTCGGAGATGTGGTCGAGCTCGCCGGTCTCCAGCGCGGTGACGCGCAGCGTGGGGCTGGGGAAGACGCGGAAGACCAGCCGGTCGAGGTAGACGGGGTCGACGTAGTCCGGATTCCGCTCGAGGACGATCCGGTCGCCGCGCACCCACTCGCGGAACCGGAACGGGCCGGTGCCCACCGGCTCCATGTTGCGCGGGTGGCGCAGGACGTCACCGCCGGCGTAGACGTGCTGGGGCAGGATCGGGCAGTCGAACACCGACAGCAGCCGCAGGAACGGGGCGAACGGTCGTTTGAACCGGATCACCAGCGTCGTCGGCCCGACGACGGTGATGCGGTCCATCTGCTCGAAGGCGCGCCGGAACCGCCCCTGGTACTTGCCGGTGACCTCCTCCATGGTGAACTTCACGTCTGCCGCGGTGAAGGGCCGGCCGTCGTGCCACTTCACGTTGGGCCGCAGCTGGAACGTGTACTGCAGCCCGTCGGGCGAGATCGTCCACGACGCCGCCAGCTGCGGCTGGATCTCGCCGCGCGGGTCCACCCAGATCAGGCCGTTGTACAGGCTGGCGCCGACGGCGCCCACGGGGAAACTGGTGGTGATGCCCAGGTTCAGCGTCTCCGGATCGCTGCCCAGCGCGACGACCGCCGTGCCGCCACGCTGGGGCTGGGCGGGCCCGGCGGCGGCGCTCGTCGCCAGGACCACGCCCGAGAGCACGATCGCCAACCACACACGCATGCTGTCTCCTCCCACGACGTCGCTGCACCTGCTCTGCGGTAGCGTGCAGTCTGCGAGGTTCTGTTTGACGCCGGGATGCCGGCCCCTGCCCCGATGCGACGGGAGGCAAGTGACAGCAAACGCCTGCCACGGCGGGTGGGCCGCAACGTCCGGACCGTGCCACGCGCCTTGCGGGACCACGCCCCCGGCCCGGACCGCAGCGGGCGGTCCGCCACACTTAGACGTCGTGCGGCGAGGAGTAGCCGGCACCGCCCGGACGGCGTGTGGCGGCAGACCGCCTGCGCCCGGGCACACCGCCTACGCCCCGGACGCCGTCCGGTGAACGTCGGCTGACAGCGCGCTCAGGCGGGGCGCCTGCTACCCCGCGTGCGTCGGCTGCGCGCCGCCGTCCCCAGCGGCACGCGCACCGCCGCGTCGAAGACGTCGTAGTACCGGGCGATCTCGGCTGGCGTGTACTTGGCCTGGAACTTCCGCACCACCGCCCTCACGGTCCTGGCGTCCCTCACCGGGTAGGCGGGCAGGGTCTGCCGCTGCCGGCCGGCCCGCACCGTGATCGTGGGGGTGGCCACGACGTTCTTGAACCACTGGCTGCGCGACCCCCGCACCGGCAACAACCAGAGCGTCGCGCGGTCGTGCACGAACCAGACCGGCAGCGTGATCGTCTTGCCGGTGCGCCGCCCGCGGACGGCGATGGTGATCTCCTCGCGCCTTTCCAGGGCGCTGGCGAATGACGCCTGCGCCATACCCGCCTCCTCGCAGCCCGCCTCACGGCCCGCCTCCTCCCGCGGCGCGGTGGGGCACGCCGTGGCCGTAGCGCGCACGCTGCGCGGGCTCACCCGGGCGTGTCTGTTTCTGCTCCCGTGGTTCTGCTCCCGTCCTGCACTTCCTGGTGGCACCGTGCCCACGGCAGCAGGAGGTGACAGCAGCAAGACGCGGACTGGCAGGCGCAGGCGCGCAGCACTTCCTGGTGGTACGTGCCCACGGCAGGGCTGCAGCCCGGCCGCAGCTCGCCTGGAACACGCGGGGAGGCGGGAGCGCTCCCGCCTCCCCCGGCGACTCACCGTGCTCTGACGGCCTGACGTCGTTACGCGTCGTAGTACAGGTAGAACTCCGATGGGTGGGGCCGCAGCCGGATGTAGTCGACCTCTTTCCTGCGCTTGGTCTCGATCCAGGTCTCGATGACGTCCTTGGTGAACACGTCGCCCTCCAGCAGGAAGGCGTGATCGGCCTCCAGCGCCGCGAGCGCCGCGTCCAGCGACCCGGGCACCTGCTTGACCTTGGCCGCTTCCTCGGGCGGCAGCTCGTACAGGTCCACGTCCATGGGCTCCCCGGGGTCGATCTTGTGCTTGATGCCGTCCAGCCCGGCCATGGTCATGGCCGCGAACGCCAGGTAGGGGTTGGCCAGGGGGTCGGGCGGCCGGTACTCGATGCGCACCGCCTTGGGGTTGCTGGAGTAGACCGGGATGCGCACGGCGGCGCTGCGGTTGCGCTTGGAGTAGACCAGGTTCACCGGTGCCTCGAACCCGGGCACCAGGCGCCGGTACGAGTTGGTCGTGGGCGCCGCGAACGCCAGCAGCGCAGGCGAGTGCTTGAGCAGGCCGCCGATGTACCACCGCGCCAGCTGGCTCAGGTTGGCGTAGCCGCGGGGATCGTAGAAGAGGTTCACCCCGTCCTTCCACAGGCTCTGGTGGCAGTGCATGCCCGAGCCGTTGTCGCCGAACAGGGGCTTGGGCATGAAGGTGGCCGTCTTGAAGTGCGCGCGGGCCAGCATCTTCACCAGGTACTTGTACAGCTGCATCTGGTCGCCCATGCGGGTCAGGCTCTTGAAGCGCATGTCGACCTCGCACTGCCCGGCGGTGGCCACCTCGTGGTGGTGCACCTCGACTTCGATGCCGGCCTCCTGCATCTTCAGGACCAGCTCGCTGCGGAACTCCTGCAGGCTGTCCGACGGCGGCACGGGGAAGTAGCCCTCCTTGTGCCGCGGCTTGTAGCCCAGGTTGGGCTTCTCGTCGCGCCCGCTGTTCCAGATGCCCTCGCTGCTGTCCACCATGTAGAACGCCTGGTTGGCGGTCTGGTCGTAGCGGACCTCGTCGAACACGAAGAACTCCGCCTCCGGCCCGAAGTACACCGTGGTGGCGATGCCGCTCTTGCGCACGTACTCCTCCGCCTTCTGGGCGATGAACCGGGGGTCGCGGGTGTAGCGGCCGCGGGTGACGGGATCGTAGACGTCGCACGTCAGCAGCATGGTGGGGATGCGGCTGAGCGGGTCGACCACGGCCGTGGACGGATCCCCGATGAGGATCATGTCCGACTCGTGGATGTGCTGGAAGCCGCGGATGCTGCTGCCGTCGAAGCCGATGCCGTCGGTGAACAGGTCGGCCGACAGCTCGGTGACCGGGATCGAGAAGTGCTGCCACATGCCGAACAGGTCGGTGAACCGGAGGTCCACGATCTGGACCCCCCGCTCGCGCGCCATGGCCAGGACCTGCTCGGGACTCGCCGCGACGTCGGCGGTCGGGCGGTCGCCCACGATCGCCATACCAGCTCCCTCCTCCGCTCCCCGCGGGGCCGCAGGAACGCAAAAACGCCCCCGGATCCGGGGGCGTCATGGCCCAGCGAGGCTATGAGAACTTGGCCATACCATAGCAGCCCGGCCGGCGGTCGTCAACAGGGGCGAGCGGGGCGCTCGCGGGAGGGGATCGACGAAGAGGCTCAAGAGGTCGTCGGCCCGACCCCATGCTCCAGGGCCCGGACTGCGACCTGAGTCCGGTGGCCTTGGTAATCCATCGGCCACGTCATGCGTTGGACCTGCCTACCCAGATGGGCGAGCTCCAGGCCCACTGATGGTTCGTCTGGCGTACCCTGACGTAGTACCAGTCGCCCTCACCTTCGCTCTCATGCTCCAGCGCAAAGGATCCAGAAAACTCGCCGCGGCTTGCTGCGCGGCCGAACCGAAACGCCGCTGTGCGAAATCCCCCGAGATAGCGCACCTCCGCGCCGTCCCGGAGCGCGGCCAGCGAGACGGCGACGTCTTGGTCGTTGATACGCCCCACAATCCGGGTGGCCTCAGCGCCGGCGACGTGCAGGCTGATGGCCTGGATGCCGGGCGTCAACGGATTGGGGTTGCCCCAGGTGGTGGTCTCGAGCAGAACCCGATCCCCACGACGTTCCCATGCGCTCAGGACGAGATGCTCAGTACTCCCTCCCCCGGGGGACACCACGTCGTGGCCCCGCAGCCGCGGTTCTACGTCCAACAACCGGCCGTGCTCCACGCTGAGGTCGACCCGCCATCGAACGGGCACGGCTCGATCCCCCCACCCCAATTCCAGCGCCACCTTCCAGGAGTCGGAGGTGTCATCACGCACAGCGGGTGTCCACCGATGAAGCAACCGACCATTGTGCACCACATCGACGTAGTCGATCGCACCTCCAGCCTCAACGGCCACCTCGATACGCCGGCGGCGGGCGAAACCCAGGATTGATCCCATCGGCTGCCCGTTGACGGCAAAGGCCAGCACAATACGGTCGCCGGTCAAGGCGTACGTCCTACGTCGCCGCAGCGCCTCCCAGATCGCCTGGCGCGTCAGCTCGGCAGCCCAGACTCCGGCGCGCCCCCATCCGTGGCTCCCGGGATGGGCAGCGTGGTGGTCGGTGGATCCGATGACACCAAACACCTTCCCAAGCCGCAAGCCGTGCTGCATGGTGCTGGGGCCGTGCCGTGGGCCCATGGTGTGGAGATACGGATAGGGGGCGTCGTCGGACTCGGCGACGCCGTGCATGGAAACGATTTCGACGATGGGCGAGCACTCCGGGGCAAACGCTGCCCAATCGATGCCCCGGTAGCCGACCCGGTAGCCGATGTGATGGGGGATGAGGAGCGCGGGTCGACCCGCAGCGGTCAGCTCCCGTATCGCCGCCTGAAGCCCCTCCAGATCGACCGCGGGCACGATCTCGCCATCGCCGTCCCGATAGTAGACGTTGTAGTCACCGTAGCGCAGGGAGTGCCACTCGTAGCTGAGGAAGGTGACAAAGCGCCCCTCGTCGTTGGCCGCATTGGTCACCGCCCGCAGGCGGGGCCACCGGGCCGCTGCCTGTGCGAAGCCGCGCTGGTGATACGCGATGGTGTCCGACAGCCGAGCGTCGGAAGCAGGCATGTCCGGCCAGGCCGCGTGGGCCGTCACGCTGGCGAAATCCAGCTGCAGCCGCGCGTTGGCATAGGCGTCCTCGGGCGCGCCGTAGCCGTACCCGACGTTGCAGTGACTGTGCAGGTCACCGAAGTACGCCTTGAGCCCTTCGTAGCCCGGCACCATCACCGCGGCGCCCTCGCAAAGACCACAGACTCGCTGCGCCCGCTGGCTGCGGCGCGGTAGGCTGCGAGGACCATCTCCACAGCGCGCCGGCCTTCCTCCACGCCAAGCTGCGGCTGCCGGCCGCCGCGCAGGCACTCGATGAAATGCCTGGGGCCGCTCTGATGGAACCGCTGGCCGCCGAAGGTCGTGGTTGCGGGCGAAGGTTCCCACGTGCCAACAGTGCCGCCGCGCCGGAAGACTTTCAGGTGAGGAGGGCACGCAAAGTCCCGCGATGCCAGATCGACGCCCGACAGCAGGGCCGTCCCCTCGGTCCCGTACACCTCGATGGACTGCTCGGCCGCGGCGAAGCTCCAGCTCGTGACGACCTCGGCCAGGCTGCCCTCCGGGAAGGTGAAGATCGCCGCGGCTGTGTCTTCCGCCCGCAATCCCAGCGCCCGGTGGGACACGACCGCGGTCACCTGCTCAGGGGGACCGAGCAGCCACAGCAGAAAGTCAGCGGCGTGCACGCCCTCGTCCAGCAGCGCCCCGCCACCGGCCAGGTCGGGGTCGACAAACCACTGCCGCAAGAACTCTGGCTGGTGGCCTCTGCCATGGCCGTGTCGGATCCGCACGAGGACCACGTGACCGAGATCGCCCCTCCGGACTCGGGCGACCAGGTCGAGGTTGACCGGGTCGAAGCGCTTGGGGAAGTTCTGCATGAACACGACCCCGGACGCTTCGACCGCACGCTGTATGCGGTCGCAATCGGCGAGCGTGGCAGCCATGGGCTTCTCGCACAGGATGTGCACGCCGGCACGGGCCGCTTCCTCCACGAGATCGGCGTGTCGGGCGGTCTCGGACGTGACGCCCACCGCGTCGCACTCCCGCAGCAGGGCGTTCAGCTCGGCGAAGTAGCGGGTGCCATGGCGGGCCGCGGCGGCCTCTCCTCGGGAGCGATCCTCGTCCCACACGCCCGCCAGACGCGCCTCGGGATGGTTCGCGACCGCCTCCGCCCAGAACTCGGCGTGGTAGTGGGCAAAGCTGAGCACACCAAACCTGATGGGCGTGCTCACCACCGCTCAACGTCCTCCCAGTGGCCCGAGGCCGCCGACCGGTAGATCGCCTCGGCCACAAGGACCGATGCCAGGCCGGCCCGCCCCGAGTCGTCCGGTGGCACCTCGCCCCGCAGCATGGCGATCAGGTGCGCGTGCTGTCTGGCCCCGGGGCGCTCGGGCGGTAGGTCGAGGGCAGACCACGCGGGCTTGCCGGTCGCGTCGGGCACCGCCACGGCCAGGCGCCCGCGCTCCGTGCGCAGCCATGCCGTGCCGCGCTCGCCGTAGATTTCCATCCGGAACCGGTCGGTGCCCGCTACCTCGGTGTAGTCCATCTCGTGTACGGCCCGCAGGCCCGACGCGAAGCGGTACACCGCGACCGCATGATCCTCGTTGTCGGGGTACACCACCGTGCCGTCGTCCAGCACGCGCTCCCGGCGGAACGTGGCCGTCGTGGCCCAGACAGCCGCGATCTCTCCGAACAGGTGCCGCAGCAGGTCGATCCCGTGGGTACCGAGCTGCAGCACGACGCCCCCACCCACATCGGCCTTCCGGTAGAACCAGGCTGCCCACCCGGCTCCCGGCGTGGCGTTGCGCTGACGAACGCTGTGGATCGGCCCCAGCGTCCCCTGGACCAGCAGGCGGCGCGTCTGCTCCACTTCCTCCAGATAGCGGTGCATGAAGCTCACGAAGACCGGCACACCGGCCGCCTCGGCCGCCGCCAGAATGCGCCGGCACTCCGCCCCGTTGCGCGCCATGGGTTTCTGGATCAGCATCGGTTTGTGCGCGCGCACTGCGGCCAGGGCGAGCGACTCGTGGGTAGAATCGGGGGTCGCGATCACCACCGCATCGACGTCCTCCCGTGCCAGCAGCGCATCAGGGTCGGTGGTGGCGTACGGAATACCGTAGCGCATCGCCTTGGCCCGCACCGCCTCGGCCCGGCGCCCGCACAGGGCCAGCACCTCGGCGCCGGCCTCGCGCAGGCCCACGATGTGGTAGTCACTGATGTACCCGGCGCCGATGATGCCGAAGCCGGGACGCTTACGGCTCATGCGCGCCTACGGCTTCCACTTCCCCCTCAGCGTCACCAGGGCCGGGTTGAACTCCTCCACATACCCGGTGTAGGTGTACTCCAGGGGGTCCACCGGATTGCGGATGCGCCCGGTCTTGGCCAGGAAATCCGTGTAGACCTTCATGTCCTCCCAGTACTTCTTGTCGAAGCGGGGGTCGAAGACGTAGTCGCCCCACAGCGCGCGGTTCTGCTCTACCGGCTGCTGCAGGAACCTGGAGATGGTCGCAATGACCTCGTCGCGGTTCTTCGGGTCCGACACGTACAGCTGGGCCCGCAGCAACACCCGCATCATGGCCCGGGCGGCGTTGGGCGACCGCCGGATGAAGTCCTCGGAAACCACGAAGATGGACCGGGTGTTGGAGGTCTGGACCTTGCGGCCGTCGTCGTCGGCAAAGTGGCTCACGGTCCCCGTATGCAGGATCTTCACGTTGGCCCGCTGCTGCGCGAGGTACGGCCAGGGGTTCCAGCAGATGAACGCCTGAATGTTGTTGTTGATCAGCGACGTGAGCTGCTCCGGCGGCGGCAGGTTCACGACCTGCAACCGTCGCACGTCGAGCCGGTAGTACTCAGCGATACGATAGAGCACAGCTGAAGCCACCGACCCCTCCAGGAGCCCGATGCGGATGTTGTAGAGGTCGGCCGGTCGCTGGACGTTGGCGTCGGCCCGTACCACCAGCCTGTCGATGTAGGCCAGGGTATTGGTGCCCAGGACCACGATCGGCAGCCCGTTGTGCCGCATGCTGATCGGGGGCAGGTTGCCGGGCGTCCACAACTGGATCTGCCCCGCCGCCAGCGCTTCGCCGGCGAGCGCGCCGGCGGTGAACGTCTTGGTCTCGACCCGCTCGAAGCCGGCCTCACGAAACCATCCCTTCTCCATGGCGATGATATGCGGCGCAAATACGGGGTCCACGCCGAATCCCAGGGAGAGCGTCTTGATCTCCAGCGTCCCACCTGGCGCGGCCAACGATGGTCCGGCCACCGCCACCACCAGGGCCACCACCACACTCAACCTCGCGAACCCGCCCATCGGCCATCCCTCCTCGTCGTCTTGCTGCTACCCTCGTGCTCGTTACGCCCCAAAATGCCAGCGCAACCGCCGCTTGAACAGCAGTTCCCGCATCAACCAGTCGGTGAGAAAGTTCAGTGCACCAATCACGATGATGCCGTACATGATCACGCTGATCTGGCCCAGCTCGCGGGCGTTCATGATCATGAAGCCCAGGCCGCGATCGGCGGCGATGAGTTCAGCAGCGACCAGGGCGCCAAAGCTGAGGCTCCACCCGACGCGGACGCCCGTGGCGAGGTCCGGCAGCACGGCCGGCAGCGCGACGCGCAGGAGCAACCGCCAGCCGCGCACCCCCAGCGTCTGGGCGGCGCGGAACAGGTCCGGGTCGATGCCGATCATCCCCTTGTGGGCGTTGGTCACGACCGGAAAGAACGCGCCCAGGAAGATGATGAAGACCTTCGACGCTTCGCCGAGCCCAAACCAGATGATGGCCATGGGAATCCACGCCAGCGGCGGAATCGGCCGCAGCAGTTCGATGGGCGCCCGCAGCACGTGGCCCAGCCGTCGGTACCACCCCGACGCCACACCGATGAGCACGCCCAACCCGGCGCCAAGCGCAAACCCCCAGACGATGCGCACCAGGCTGCTGCGGACATGGACGAGGACCCGCTCGGGCGGTGCCAGCGTCAGCGCGGCCCATACCACCTCCACCGGGCCGGGAAAGACGACCGGATCGATCACCCCGGAGGTGGATACCGCCTGCCAGACCACCAGGACGGCACCGACCCCGGACCACGACACCCCGATGCGGCGGCTGGCGTGGCGCGTGCTCACCGTCCCGTCTCCTCCACACCCGCGCTCCACGGCAGGAGGCTGCGCTCCAGCCTGTCGAGCAGGCGGGACAACGTGTAGCCGAACAGGGCGATGAACACCATACCGACCATGGCCGCGTCACTGCGGTAGAAGGTGCGCGCCTCCATGATCAGGGCGCCCAGACCCTTGATCGTCCCGATCATCTCCACGCCCACGATGACCATGAAGGCCAGGCCCAAAGCGACCTTCATGCCCGCGAAGATCCGAGGAGTCGAAGCCGGGAGCACCACGCGGGTGAATACCTGTCGGGGCGAGGCACCCAAGACGCGGCCCGCCCGGATCAGCTCCCGGTCTACGGACTTGACGCCCTCGATCACGTTGGTCAGGATGACCCAGAAGCATCCGTAGGCAATGAGCAGCACTCGAGCCAGCTCCCCCACCCCAAACCACGCCACCGCCAGGGGCAGCAAGCTGATCGTGGCCACCGAACGGGCGAACGTGATGACCGGTGCCGAGGCCTGGTCGAGCGCAGGCGTACCGCCCACCACCAACCCGGTCGGAATCGCCAGCACCGCGGCCAGGACGTATCCCTGCACGATCCGCGCCACCGTGGCTCCCACGTGTTGCCAGACGGTCACCCCCACCGGAAACCCGACCACGACCAGATCCCCGAGGGTGGCCAGCAGGCGCGATGGCCGCGGGAAGTGGTACGGGCTGAGCATGCCAGCGCGGCCCGCGACCTCCCAGGCGACCAGCAACGTGGCGATGGTGAGCACCCCCACCATGCGCTGGGCACTCCCGCTGCGGCTCACCACCTGGGGCCTAGAAGATGCTGCCATGGATCTCCTCGTAGTAGGCCATGAACGCGCCGGACGAGCGCTGGCGGGGCCGCGGGAGGGCGATGGGCACTTCCTTGCGGACCCGGCCCGGGTGGGGGCTCAGGACGATCACGCGATCCGACAGGTAGATCGCTTCCATGATGCTGTGGGTCACGAAGACCACTGTCTTGCGGCGTGCTTCCCAGATGCGGAGCAACTCTTCCTGCATTTCGGCCCGTGTGAGCTCGTCGAGGGCGCCAAACGGCTCGTCCATCAAGAGGATCTCCGGGTCGGTGGCGAGCGCCCGGGCGATGGCCACGCGCTGCTTCATGCCGCCAGACAGCTCTCGCGGATACCGGTTCTCGAACCCGCGAAGCCGCACCAGGTCGATGAGCTCCCGTGCCAGTGCGCGGCGGCGGTCCGGTGGCACGCCCAGGTTGCGCGGGCCGAATTCTACGTTCTGAATCGCGGTCAACCACGGGAAAAGCGCCGAGTGTTGGAACACCATGCCGCGATCGGGACCGGGGCCCTCTACCGGGCGGCCGTCTACGCGCACCTCGCCTGCTGTGGGCCGCAGCAACCCCGCGATCAGGTTGAGCAGCGTCGTCTTGCCGCATCCGCTGCGCCCGACCACGGCCACGAACTCGTTGGGCGCGATGGTCAGGCTGACATCCTGGAGAGCCAGCCCCCGCTCGGCCTCCTCCGCGGGGAACCGGTGGGTGACATGGCTCACGACGATCTTGGGACCCGCCGTCAAGCGACTCATGCCCGAAGGCGCTCCCACGCCAGCAGGCCGGCTCCGGCCACTGCCGCGCGATACCCCAGGGTCGAGGGGCGGACCTCGACGGAGGCCCAGACCGGAGCCGGCAACCTCTCGCGGAGGACCTCCTCAGCGGAGCCGAGGAGCAACTGGCCCGCCTCCGCGAGGCCGCCGCCGACCACGATGACCTGTGGGTTCAGCATGTTCACCACTGACACCAGCGCCACACCCAGGTGTCGTCCGGCCTCGGACAGGAGCCCAAGGGCCAGCCGGTCTTTGCGCCTGGCGGCTCGCACCACATCGGCTGCCGTCAGCGGCCGCCGCACCGCACGCAACGCCGTGGCCCCGCCGCCATCGATGGCGGCCTGTGCGTCACGCGCCACGGCCGACCCAGACGCGTACTGCTCGATGCAGCCCCGCGCTCCACACCAACAGCGCCGACCGCCAGCCTCGACGCTCAGGTGGCCTATCCTGCCTGCACTGCCCAGGTGTCCCCGCAGGAGGCGACCGCCAGCAATGATCCCGCCGCCGATCCCGGTGCCGAGGACGACCACGACAGCGTCCGCCGCACCCGCTGCCGCGCCAACCGTCCATTCGCCGACCGCCGCCGCGTGCCCGTCGTTGTGTACGAACACCGGCAGACCGAGAATCTCGGCGAGACGCGGCCCCAACGCCAGGCCCGTCCAGCCCGGGAGGGCTGGCGTCGCGTAGCGCACCGTGCCGGTGTGGCCGTCCACGATGCCCGGGGTGGCCAGCCCGACACCCGCCACGGCTCCCATTCCGCCCGGCAAGGTGGCGACCACCTCACGCACCAGCGCGGCAAGCCGGCCCACTACGGCGCCCGCGCCGTCCGCGGCCAGCGTCGGGCGGCTGCGGAACCTGTCGACATCCCCAGAGCGAGACACGAGACCGATCGCCACCTTCGTGCCGCCGAGGTCAATCCCGACCACGATCCCCCGGTCCGCTGCGGTGCCCGTATCGCACGCTGCCAGGGGATGCGCCGCGCGTGGATCGCGCCGACCGCCCATCACGGGCGGTTCACCCAGACAGGACTCGACCAGGCCACCTCACCATCGACCTGGATTGCACGCAGGTAGTAATACGAACCGCCCCCTCCCCCGACGGGCGCCGGATCCTCCCAACGGATCTCGGCATCCTCCTGCAGGGGGCGCGCCACGTACGCAGGCGCGCCGTCCCGGACCACGGCCACCTCGGCCAGCGCAGCCGTTCCGTGGATGGTTCCGTGCACCACGACCGGCCCGTCAGCACCAAGGGCGAGCTGGCCACCCAGTGGCACGCCGTTCACCGAAAACTGCAGCAGGATGCGAGCACCGGTGGTCGCGTATGTCCGCCGATCTCGCATGGCATCCAGGATGGCCCGCTCATCGAGGCGATCGGCGACGACCGCGGTCAGGCCCGGCTTGAAACGTAGCGTGCGATACGGGCCGACGGCCAGGACCGGGTTGCCCGGCTGGCTGCTGTGCATGTCGCCGCCCGCCACGAACCCCATGCGGTACCCTCGGGCGAGCGCGTCGCGGACGTATCGGCCCGGCACTGCCCCGATCATCTCTGCGGGGCCGCCGGCACACTCTGACGCTCCGTGCATGGAGTAGATCTCCACGAGGGGCTCCAGCTCGTCGTCGTGCTCGGTCCAGTCTGTCCCCATGAAACCGGATGCAGGGGTGTGAGGGACCACCAGTGCCTGGTGGGGCGCCCTTCGTCGTAGCGTTTGCCACAGTTCCGCCGGTGTGGCAGCGTCATTCGGTTCGTACCGACAGATGGCGCTTCCATCGGACCACAGGTAGACGCACCGGTCCCCGTACGGGCGCCCGGTCCACTCGTACCCCCGCAGGACCGCGAACCGCCCCCCGGTGCGGTACCGACCGATGGTCTCGGCCAGCGCCGCCCACGCCTCGTCCGTCAGACGCTGACACCGCCTGGTAAACCAGGCGTGATGGTATTCGACGTCGTGATCGGTGATGGCGGTGAAGTCCAGACACGCAACGTCTCGCCCGTAGGCCAGAGCGAAGTCGGGCGACGCCACCCCGTCGGAGAGCGTGGTGTGCACGTGGGGATCGCCCCACCAGATCGCGGGCGCGTCCCGCGCGACCCTGCACGGGTTCGAGCGTCCCGACAGATCCGGATCGCGGAGCGCGACGTCAACCCGGTAGACACCCGCCGTGGGGAAGGGGACGTGCACCTCGCCGCACCCGCGCTGAACGCGGAGGGAGTGCATCCCGGCCACCAGCGCGTCGGTCTCGCAGGCCTGGCAGAGGTTACCGAACGCATCAAGCACCCGCACGCGGATGGCAACCTCGATGCCGGGGCGCGCGCCCGACGGCGCCACGACATGCAGGTATGCCGGTGGACCTGGGTCCACGGCGATGGGAATCGAACCACCTGGACCGTAGCGTCGCTCGTTGTGCCGGCAGACCTCGACCTCGAACGCGCACGGCGCATCGGTCACCCACGGCTGCACCGTGGCCCCTTCAGGGCCAGCGCCGTAGGTGACCACGATCTCGTCGCCAGGACGGAGGCGGCCACCGGTCACGTTCAATTGCAGGTGGCGCCGGCGCACGACTTCGCCCAGCACCAGCGCACGGCCGGCCACGTGCCAGCGGGTCAACCCGGCCCCGCCCTCCAGCGAGGGAGGCGTCCAGCCCAGCGGCACGCGTAGACGTATGGATGCCCCGGCCTCCAGCGGCTCGCGCATGCGCAGTCGCAGCTCCACCCGCGTCTGACCGCCAGCGCGGACACGATCGGGGCCGAGGAGCGTAGCCTCCATGGCGCTCATCGCGTGGCCACCGGGGTTCCCATGAACCGACGAATCACAGGAATAGCCGCACCGACCAGCCCGGCATCGCGGACGCGGCTGTAGCGGATCTCGAAGTTGCCTCGCAGCGGGGGCTGGAGGTGCGCGCGCGCCACATCGAAGACCTGCTGGCGGACCGCTTCTGGCAGGGTGGCTGGATAGCCGCCCACGAAGACCGTGCGGACCTCCAGGATCTTTGCCAAGTTGGCGATCGCGATGCCGAGGAGGTTCAAGGCCTCGTCCAGCACGGTTCGGAAGGGCTCCCGCCCATCCAGCGCAAACCGGATCACGTCGCGATGCGAAGGCGGGGCCCCGGCGGTCTCCACGCCGAGCTCCAGGGACCGCTCTACCAGCGCGCGCACGGAGGCGTAGGCCTCCACACACCCTGCGCTGCCGCACAAGCACAGGCGACCAGCCGGCCTGACCGTCATGTGGCCGAGGAGGCCGGCGTTGCCAAACGCGCCCTGATAGACCGTGCCGTCCAGGAACAACCCGGCGCTTACGCCCTCTTCGGCCAGCACGAACGCGAAGTGCTGCTGTCCGCGGGCATCGCCGACCTCGGACTCGGCGAGCGCCATGGCGGCTGTATCGTGCACCAGGCACGCGGCGAGACCCAGCCGCCGGGACAGGCTATCAGTGACAGGAACGTCCCTCCAGGCGGATGCCCGCCCGATGCGCAACGCAATTCCCCGCGTTAGATCTGCGTATCCGGGCAGCGCCACGCCGAGGCCGATCAGCCGTCCTCTCGACACCCGTCGCACAAGGGACTCCGCGGCATCGGCAAGCCGGTGCAGCACCGTCACGGGATCTTCAGCGCCGTCCACGGGGACATGCCGCGCGGCGACGATCCTGCCGTCCAGCCCCACGGTGGCCACGCTGGCCCCGGGAAACTGCAGGTGGATGGCCAGCGCCAGACGGCTGTCTGACACCAGTTTGAAGAGACGCGGCTGCCGGCCCCCGTTCGACCGTCCGAAACCCGCCAGGGCCACCAGCCCCTGCCGCTGGAGCGCCTCCACATGGCGCCGGACGGTGAGCTGGCTGAAGCCGGTGGCTCGTTCGAGCTCCGCGGCGGAGCGGGCACGCCCTCGCAGGGCGCTGAGGATGCGCAGGGAGTTGGAGGGCAGGTCGGCGGGAGGGCGGCCGCTCCACGAGCGTGACTTGGTTTCGGACCGTCGCACTCCCAGCACCGCCCCGCCTGCCGCGACTTTCGTTTTATCTTATAACAAAGGCTATAAGAAAGTCTCGGCCACCGTCAAGAGAACCTCGCGCCCTGGACGTAGATGGTGGCGCTTCCCCGGAAGGCGCGCGTCTCATGACGGCGCACCTCGTCTGCAAGGTCGGCAGATTTGGGAGATGCGCTATGGCAACTTCGCGGTACTCGCAACGTCCCCGCGCGCCATGCCGTCGCGTACCATAGTGTGGGGAGTCCGCAGACGCTTGCTGTCCGTGTGCAGTCGTGGGCAAGGAGGTCCGCACATGACCCGCGTGGGCATCATCGGCGCCGGCCGGTACGGCCGGTTCCTGATCGAGACGCTCCGGACGGTGGAGGACGTGACCCTGACCGCCGTGGTCGGCTCGGTGGAGGCGACGGCGCAGGCCACCGCCGCGCGCTACGGCATCCCCTACTGGAGCGCCGACTACCGGGCGATGCTGGCGCAGGCCCCGGTGGACCTCGTGGTGGTGGCGTCGCCGCCATACCTGCACGCCGAGATGGCCGCGGCGGCGCTTGCCGCCGGCAAGCACGTGCTGCTGGAGAAGCCGCCCGTGCTGACCCTCGCCGACTGCGACCGCCTCTGCCGCCTGGCGGCCGACGCCGGACGGGTGGTGGCTGTCGACTACCACATGCGCTTCAACCCGCTCTACCGCGCGGTCGGCCGCCTGCTTGCCACCCGCGCGCTGGGCGCCCTCACCCGCGTGGCCGTGGACAACCTGGCCAGCGACGAGCCGCTGGCGCCCAGCCACTGGTTCTGGGACCCGGCGCGCTCTGGCGGCATCTTCGTGGAACACGGCGTCCACTTCTTCGACGTCTTCGAGCAGCTGCTGGGGCGCCCCGCGGTGCTCCTGGCGCGCATCTACCAGCGCCCTGACGGGCCGGTCGACCGGGCCTACTGCGCCGTCGAATACCCGGGCGCCATCTTCGCCACGTTCTGCCACTCGTTCGACCGCCCCTACGAGATCGAGCGCACCGTCGTGCGCCTGGTGTTCGACCGCGGGGTCGTGGAGCTGCACGGCTGGGTGCCGCTGCGCCTGGAGGGGGGTGGCGCTACTGGAAGAAGACGAGATCCCCGCACTGGTGCAGGCCCTGGGCGCCGACGCCGTGCGGGCCACCGCGCAGTACGACCGCAACCTCATGGGCAAGGGGCGCACCCTGTTCCGGCCGTGGACGGTGGAGCTCCGTCAGACGCTCCCCGGCACCAAGGAGGACGTCTTCCGCGACGCGGTGGCCGCGCTGGTCGTCGACGTGCTCGACGCCATCGCGCAGGGCCGGCCACCGGCCGTGGCGCTGGAGTCCGCGATGGGAAGCCTGGCCACTGCCCTGGAGTGCGCGTACCAGGCCGCCCAGGCGGTCGCGACGGCCCCGGCAGGTCGGGGCGCGCGCGGGATGGCGTGATGTGCCGACGGTCCACGGGGACGACATGACGCGTCGGCGGCGCGCGGGACGGTGGAACGCGCGCCGACGGCGCGCGAAACGGCGTGACGCGCCGGGGGCACCCGGGACGGTGTGACGCGCACCAGCGGCGCGCGGGACGGCCTGACGCCCGGTGCGGCTGCGCGCGCTACCCGGCTCACACCAGCAGGTACCGGCGGCGCACCTCGTCGTTCGCCCGCAGGTCGGCCACGGTCCCCTCGTAGCGGATGCGCCCGTCGTCGATGACGTAGCCGCGGTCGGCCAGGCGCAGGACCGCATGGACGTTCTGCTCGGCCAGCAACACCGTGAGGCCCGTGGCCTTGAGCGCCGCGATGCGCTCCTCCAGCGCCCGCACCAGCAGCGGCGCCAGGCCTTCCATGGGCTCGTCCAGCAGCAGGAGTTCGGGGTCGCCCACCAGGGCCCGGGCGATGGCCAGCATCTTCTGCTCGCCGCCGCTGAGGTGGCCGCCCTTGTGCCGCTGCTTCTCCCGCAGCACCGGGAAGAGCTCGAAGACGCGGCCCAGCGTCCAGTACCCGCCACCGTCGCGCGTGGCGATCTCGAGGTTCTCGGCCACGGTCAGGTCGGCGAAGATGCGCCGGTCGTCGGGCACGTACCCGATGCCGCGCCGGGCGATCTCGTGGGGCGGCCGCCCGGTGAGGTCTTCGCCCTTGTACCACACGCGCCCGCGTCGGGGCGGCACGACACCCATGATGCTCTTGAGCGTGGTGCTCTTGCCCGCGCCGTTGCGGCCCAGCAGGAAGACCACCTCGCCGCGATCGACGCGCAGGGAGACGCCGAAGAGCACGTGGCTCTGCCCGTAGTAGGCGTGGAGGTCCTCGACCAGGAGCAGGGGTTGGGGTGCCCCGCCTCGCTGCGGCGCCCCGGCGGGCTGGGGTGGCCCGGCTGGCTGCGACGGTACGGCGGCGTGCGGTCGCTCAGGCACCGGCGACCCCCAGGTACGCCTCCTGCACCTCGGGGTGGCGCCGCACGGCGTCAGGAGTGTCCTGCACGATGGTGCGGCCCTGCCGCATGACCATGATGCTCTCGGCGACCGAGAACACCACGTCCATGTCGTGCTCGCAGAAGAGCACCGTCAGCCCGCCCTCGCGCGCGAGGCGGCCGATGAGCCCGATGGTGGCGGCCGTCTCTTCCGGCGACATCCCCGCGGTGGGTTCGTCGAGCACGAGCAGCCGCGGGCGGCTGCCCAGTGCGATAGCGATCTCGAGGATCCGCTGGTCGCCATGGGAGAGCGTGCCCGCCACCTCGTCCGCCCGAGCGAGCAGGCCGGTGACCTCGAGGATCGCCCGCGTCTCGTCCACGCCGAAGCGCGTCGCCGGCCGCAGCAGCTCGCGGCTACGCCCCTGGCGGGCCAGCACCGCGACCTGCACGTTGGCGAACACCGTCAGACGCGGGAAGACGGTGGCGAGCTGGAAGGTGCGGCCCAGCCCCCGCCGGCAGCGGAGGTGAGCCGGCAGGCGGCCGATCTCCTCGCCGGCGAAGACGATGCGGCCGCGGTCTGGAGTCAGCACGCCGGTGATCAGGTTGAACAGCGTGGTCTTGCCCGCGCCGTTGGGGCCGATGACGGCGACGACGCGCCCGGCCTCGACCGACAGGTGCGCGCCGCGCACGGCGGGGAAGCCGTCGAACGCCTTGTGCACGTCGTCTACCCGGAGGAGCTCAGCCACGGGCACCCTCCGCTCCGCCCGCGTCGTCCGCCGCCGGCGCAGGCGCCCCGCGTCCCGTCCCGCTGCCGGCCGCCCCGCCGGCATCCGCGGTCACGTCCCGGGCCGGACCACCCACAGCGTCCGGGCCGGCGACGCCACGCCGGGCGGCCGCGCCCCCGGACGCCCGCAGGCGCAGGCGCTCGCCCACGAAGCCCATGATCCCCTCGGGCATGAAGAAGATCAACAGGATGAGGATGGTGCCCAGGATCAGCGTCCAGTACTCGGTGTGTCGTCCGGCGAACGCGCGCAGCACGACGATCAGCGCGGCCCCCACCAGCGGCCCGGAGAAGGTGAACCAGCCGCCCAGCAGGCACATGACGAAGATCTCCAGCGAGAGCACCCAGAACAGCATCGTGGGGAAGACCGACCGCTCCAGGACCACGTAGAGCGCGCCCGCGAGCCCCGCGAATCCGGCGGCAAGGACGATGGCCAGCAGCTGATGGGCCCGCACGTCGATCCCCACCACCTGGCAGCGCTGGGGGTTGTCGCGGATGGCCTGCAGGGTCGCCCCGAACGGTGAGCGCACGATGCACCACAGCGCCCCAAACGCCAGCCCCGTTGTCACCGCGATGAAGACGTAGGCCCCGCTCAGCGTGTGCAGGGGTGCCGGCAGCGGAATGCCGTGGATGCCGTTGTCGCCGCCGGTGACCGGGTACCAGCGCAGCGCCACGGCCCAGAGCAGCGAGCCCAGCGAGATCTGCAGCATCCCGAAGTAGAGCCGGGTCAGACGCACGCAGAACACGCCGATGGCCCACCCCGCGGCGGCCGCCGCCAGCGGGGCCACCAGGATCCCCACCCACGCCGGCCAGCCCAGGCGGGTGATCGTCAGGGCCAGGGCGTACGCGCCCACACCGTAGAACACCCCGTGGTGGAACTGGTAGAGGCCGCCGTAGCCCAGCACGAGGTTGAGGCTGGCGGCCAGCAGCCCCATGACCAGGACCAGCGCTCCCAGGTACACGTAGAAGGGCGGCAGCACCGCCGGTGCCGCCAGCACGGCGGCGGCGAGCGCCAGCCACGCGGCGGGACGGCGCGCGCTCGGCGCCCGCTCCTGTGCCGCCGCGGTCAGCATGCCGGGCTCACCAGACCGACCGCAGCAGCCCGGTGGGCCGCACCAGCAGCACCAGCACCACGGCCAGGTAGGGGAAGACGATGGCGAACTGCGGCCAGACCAGCAGTCCGACCGACTGGGTGATGCCAAACAGCAGCGACCCCACCAGCGCGCCCCAGATGTTGCCCAGCCCCCCAATGGTCACGATGAGGAACGCCTCGATGATGATCGTGTGGTCCATCCCCAGCGTGATGCTGGTGGTGGGCGCCACCAGCGCGCCGCCGAGCCCGGCCAGGTAGCACCCCACCAGGAAGGCCAGGGCGAACACCCGGCTCACGTCGATCCCCAGCACGGCGACCATCTCGCGGTCGACCGCCGCCGCCCGGGCGATCTTGCCCACGCGGGTGCGGTGCGTGAACACCCACAGCGCCGCAGCCACCGCCGGACCGACCGCCAGGAGGAACAGGTTGTAGCGCGGCACCGCCACGCCCGCGACGACCACCGCGCCCTGGAGCGCGGGCGGCGGGACGACCGAGCGGTAATCGGGCCCCCAGGCGAGCTTCACCAGGTCGTTGAGCACGAGCATGACCCCGAAGGTGAAAAGGATGAGCATCAGGTGCTCGCGCTGGTAGAGGCGTGCCAGCAGCGTGCGCTCAATCACCAGGCCTACGGCCGCCACCACCAGGGGCGCCAGCAGCAGGGCCACCCAGAGGCTGCCCGGCCCCTCGCCCAGGCGCGTCGCCACCGTCCAGGCCACGAAGGCGCCGAGCATGTACAGCGACCCGTGGAAGACGTTGGGCACGCGCAGGACGCCCAGGACGAAGCTGAGCCCGGCGGAGACGATGAAGAGGATCATCGCCCGGCTCAGGCCGACCAGCAGCTGGCTCGTGAGGGCTGTCAGGTCCACGGATCGCCCACACTCATGCCGGCGACGCCCCTGGCGAGCGTGCGCCGCGGGCGGCCCGTCCCATGGGGCGCGCGGCCGCTACGCCGCTACTGCCCCCGCGCCCGGCGGATGTCGTCGCACGTCGGCATGACCTCGGGCCCCGGGATCGTGACGATGTCGGAGGCCACCAGGAACTCGAACTGCGGCGTCTTCTTCGTCACGCCGAAGAAGAGGGGCAGCACCGCCTGGTGGTCGCAGGGCCGCATCTCCACCGGGCCGACGGGCGTGGCGATCCGCAGGCCCTCCAGCGCGTCGATGAACTTCTCGCGGTCCAGCGTGCGCGCCTTCCTGTACGCCTCGGCGATGAAGTGGGCGGTGATGTAGCCGTGGAAGGCGGGGAAGCCCGGCGGGCCGCCGTAGGCCGCCTGGAACGCCCGCACGAACGCCTGGTTGGCGGGCGACTCGGGGTAGTAGAACAGGTAGTCGATGGTGCCAAAGACCCCCTCGGGCGCGTTGGGGCCCAGCGGCCGCAGCACGGCGTGGTCGATGGCGGTGTGGATCGCAGCGGGCACGCGGGCTGCGAACCCCAGCACGCGCATCGTGCGCAGGACGTTGGCCATGCCCGCGCCGCCGGTGCCGAAGAACACCACCTCGGGCCGGGCCTGCATGATCTGCGTCAGGTAGGGGACCAGGTCGATCTCGCCCAGGCGCCACCACGTCTGGCCCGCCAGGGTGGCATCGGGCTTGACCCGCTTGGTGAAGCGCCAGAACGAGTTGGTGATGGCGTGGCCGTACTCGTAGTCCTCGGCCCCCAGCCAGTACCGCGTGTAGCCCTTCTTCGCCAGGGCCTCGGCGAGCGCCTTGCCCGCCATGGCCGTGTTCTCACCGGTGGAGAAGACGTAGCGGTGGCCCTTGGCCCCGGTGATCGCCTCGCTCTTGGAGATCCACACGATGAACGGCATGCGCTGCTCCCGGGCGAATGCCGAGATGGCCAGCGCGGTGGCGCTGTTGATGGTGCCCACCAGCAGATCCACCCGCTCCTGCAGCACCAGCTCGCGGGCCATGCTGAGCCCGATCTCCGGCGAGAAACGCTCGTCGCGCGTGACGAACTCGATCTTCGCGCCGAGCACGCCCTCGCGGTTGATGTCGGCCAGGGCCAGCTTGAACCCGTTGAGCGCGTCGTTGCCGAAGACCGCCGGCGGCCCGCTGTAGGTGTCGACGATGCCGACCTTGATGTTGCGCTCCAGCCGCGGGGCCGGGCCCGCCACGCCGGCGGCGGCCACCGCCACCGCCAGCGCCGTCCCTGCCGCCACGGCGAGGACCAGACCGCGCCTGACCTGCCCCATCGCAGGTACCCCCTTGCGGCGTCTACGCGTATCACCGGCCGGACGCCCGCCGCACAGCACCGTGTCCGGCCCCGGTGAGTGCTGTTTTTCCCGCCGCCAGCGCAGCACTCCTGCGCCCGGGTCCGGTCTGCCCGCCCCCCACGTCCATCGTCCCTACCGGGCAGGCGGCCGTCCTTGTGCCGGCGCAGACGGCCACGGGCCTGGGGCCGGCGGCCGATGCTCGGGAGTGGTCTACGGGGGCGCCGTCGGCCGCCCGTGGGCGGGCAGCGTGCGCGCCGGCAGCGGACCGCGCTCGTCGAGCAGCAGCACGGTGCGCAGCAGCACCTCGGCCCCCAGCGCGGCGTCCTCCCACGTGGTCCACTCGCGCGGGGAGTGGCTGATGCCTCCCTGGCTGGCCACGAAGATCATGCCCGCCGGCATGTGCGGGGCGAGGATCATCGCGTCGTGCCCGGCACCACTGGGCATGGCGAAGGGCTCGTGCCCCAGCGCGGCGATGGCCTCCTCGATGACACCCCGCACCTCGGGCGCCATCGGCACCGGATCCCGCAGGTCCCACGGGGCCATCTGCATCGTCAGGCCCTCACGCCCTGCCGCGGTGCGGACTTCTTCCTCGATGTCCTCGCACAGTCGGCGCAGGCGCGCGCCGTCGGGCGTGCGGACCTCCACCGTGAACTCGGCGCGGCCGGGGACGATGTTGGCGGCACCAGGGTGCACGCGCAGCGCGCCCACCGTGCCCACGGTCGGCGCGCCCGCCGCCTCGGCCAGCGCGCGCACGGCCAGCACGACCCCGGCGGCGCCGACCAACGCGTCGCGTCGGCCGCGCATCGGCGTGGTTCCCGCGTGATTGGCCTCGCCGTCGAACGCCACCCGCGTGCGCGCGATCCCCGTGATGGCGCTCACGGCGGCCACACGGCGACCACTGGCGGCCAGCACCGGACCTTGCTCGACGTGCAGTTCGAGGTACGCGCCGACCGCGGACGGCACGTGCGCGGTCGGCAGCCCGTGCGCGAACGCGGCGCGCGCGGCAGCCAGCGTGCGGCCGTCGCGTCCCTGCAGCGTCTCGAAGCCCCCCGGCGGCACGTCCCCCACCAGGCACCGGGACGCGAGGGTGCCCACGCCGAACCAGTGGCCTTCCTCGTCGGCGAAGCCCAGCACCGCCAGCCCGTGCCCTAGCGCCCGGCCGGCCTCGTGCAGCGCCTGGGCCACCTCGACGCCGGCAACGACCCCGAGCGCGCCATCGAAGATGCCGCCCTGCGGGACGCTGTCCAGGTGCGAGGCCAGCAGGATCGCAGGCCAGCCGCTGCGCCCTCCCCGGGTACCCACGACGTTGCCGTGGGGGTCGCAACCCGCCGCCAGGCCGGCCTCGCGCATCCAGCCCGCCACCAGCCGCACGGCGTCAGCGTGGGCCTGACTGTACGGAAAGCGGCTGACGCCGCCCTCGGGGTCGGCGCCCACCCTGGCCAGGGCTTCCAGGCGGGCGCGCAGGCGCTCGGGACGGATCGTCGGTGTCGTCGTGGTCATGGGCATACGATCGCGCACGGCGACGGCAACCGGCAGCAGGGGCGCCGGGGTCCGTTGCGTAATACCCGAAGGAGCCTGAGTTCTCCTCTGGCTCGAATCCACCGCCAGGAGTTCTGCGATGACCCTGCCCCCGGGCGTCTACGCCATCCTCCCGACACCGTTTACCGACGACGGCCGGCTCGACCTGACCAGCCTGGAGCGCGTCGTGGAGTTCGAACTGGCTGCCGGCGTCCACGGCCTGACGATCCTCGGCATCCTCGGCGAGGCGCACAAGTTGGGGGAAGAGGAGCGGCGGCAGGTGGTGGCCACCGTGGTCCGTCGGACCGCGGGACGTGTGCCCGTCGTGGCGGGGGCGTCGGCGCCGGCCACCGACCTGGCCATCCGGTACGGTCAGGAGGCCGAGGCGCTGGGCGCGACCGCACTCATGGTGGCGCCACCGGTCAACCTGCGCAGCCTGGACGCGGTCCGCGAGTTCTACCGGCGCGTGCATGACGCCACCCGGGCACCGCTCGTGGTGCAGGACGAGCCGGTGTTCTCCGGCGTGGTGATGCCGGCCACATTCCTGGCCGCGCTGACCGACGACCTCCCCCGCGCCCGCGCCATCAAACTGGAGGAACTGCCGTCACCGGTGAAGGTCGCACAGGTGCGGGCCGCGGCCCGGCAGCCGGTGGCAGTCTACGGCGGCATGGGCGGGGTGTACTTCTACGAGGAGCTGGCGCGCGGCGCGGCGGGGACCATGACCGGGTTCGCGTTCCCCGAGATCCTGGTGGCCATCTACGCGGCCTACACGGCGGGCGACCGCGTGGCTGCCCGCACGATCTTCTACCGCTACCTGCCGTTGATCCGCTACGAGGGCCAGCCGGGCATCGGCCTGGCGCTGCGCAAGGAGATCCTGCGCCGCCGCGGCGTGATCGCCTCGGCTGCCATCCGGCATCCGGGCCCGGCCCTGGACCCCGAGAGCCGCGCCGAGCTCGACGAGCTCCTGGCCGCGCTGGACCTGGCCCACGCCGGCGCCACGCCCGTGGCCGTGGGCGCGGTAGCGGCCCGGCCATGAACCGGCGCGCGCGTTGCCTGCTGAGTCCCGACGTCGGCCGCGCCAGCGACGAACCCCTGCGCCTGCTGCGGGACGCCGGCGTCGAGGTGGTGTTCTACCCGAAGGCCGGACGCCTCACCGAGGCCGACCTGCTCCCGCTGGTGGGCGACGCCGACGCCATCATCGCCGGGACCGAGCCGATCACGGCCCGCGTGCTGGCCGCCGCGCCGCGGCTGCGGATCGTGGCCCGACGGGGCGTCGGGCTCGACTCGGTGGACGTGGCCGCCGCCACGGCACGGGGCGTGGTCGTCACCACCACCCGCGGGGTGAACACCGAGGCGGTCGCCGACCACGCCATGGCGCTGCTGCTGGCGACGGCGCGGCGCGTCGCCTGGCTCGATCGGCGCATGAAGGCGGGCGAGTGGGACCGCGCCATCAGCATCGACGTCTACGGCAAGATCCTGGGCGTGGTGGGCTTCGGCGCCATCGGCCGCGCCGTGGCACGGCGCGCCGCCGGCTTCGGGCTGCGGGTCCTGGCGTACGACGTGGCCCCCGACGAGGGCGCGGCCCGCGCGCTGGGCGTGCGGCTGTGCGCGCTGGACGAACTGCTGGCCCAGAGCGACTTCGTGTCGATCCACGTGCCGCTGCTGCCCGACACGCGGGGGTTGATCGGCGAGACGACGCTGGCCCGCATGAAGCCCGGCGCGATCCTGATCAACACCAGCCGCGGCCCCGTGGTGGACGAGGCTGCGCTGCTGCGGGCCCTGCAGAGCGGCCACCTCGCCGGCGCCGGACTGGACGTCTTCGTCGAGGAGCCGCCCGTCGACTGGACCCTCGTCCAGCTCGACCAGGTGGTGGCCACCCCGCACGTGGCCTCGCACACCCGGGAGACGCTGGCCCGCATGGACCGGGCCTGCGCGGAGGCGGTGCTGGCGGTGCTGCGCGGGGAGCGTCCGGCGCACGTGGCCAACCCCGAGGTCTACGCGCGTGCGCCCGAGTAGGGCGCACCGCACGGCCCCCCTCGTTCACGCCCGCCACAGGCATCCTGGGGTTCAACAGGTCGCGCAGCCCGTCCCCCAGGAGGTTCAGTCCCCAGGCCAGCCGCACGCGGGGGAGCGCCGCGATGCGGGCGCGCAGCTCGGCAGGCGTCACCGTGGCCATCGCCGATCGTCGGGCGGCATGGGCACCGCGGGCCGTCTCAGATCGCCAGCCATGGGTAGCGGGGCTCGCGGTACAACCGGCCGAAGTCGATGCCGCTGCCGACCATGAAGCGCAGCAACGCCAGCACGGCGCCGTGGAGCTCCACCGGCACGGCGTCGGTACCCACGTCGAGCAGGCCGGGGCCATCGTTGTTGGCACCGGCGGCCGCGCACAGGTCGTGCACGCGCCGGTCGATCTCGGGGGTGTGCAGCACCTCGGGCCGGCCCAGCAGCAGCGCCATGGCCGCGGCGATGCCATAGGCCCCCCAGTTGGAGATCGCGGTGAGCACCAGGTAGTCGGTGGGCGTCGCGGGCACCACCGACCCCTGGCACGGGCACTGACAGCGACGGCCGCGGGGCACGGCCGCGAACACGGCCTCGCGGATCAGCGCGCAGCCCAGCTCGTTGCCACCGTCGCCGACGCCCACGGTGGGAATGCCGGCCGCGCGCGCCCGCGCGAACAGCACGTCGACCTTGGCGCAGTGGTCGGTGAGCCGGTGCCCGCCCGCGCTGTGGTAGTGGCCGTGCTCGTTGGCGCCGGGCCGCTCGATGGCCAGCAGCACCTTCGGCCGCAGGCGCGCCAGCATCGCCTCGGCGGCGCGTTCGGCCTCGGCCCAGTCGAGGGGAAAGCCCGTGACGGCGGCGGTCGTGGGCAGCCGCAGGGCCTCGTCGACGCCCCGGGCGTAGAGGCCCGCGCCGCGCACCGCCGCTGCGCACATCTCCACGTGGTTGGGCTCGGTCAGGATGACCGGCCGCGCGGCCAGACCCAGCACCAGCGCCCGCGCCAGCGTCGCCGCGCCGACCGGGCCGTCCTGCTCGCCCGAGAACCACGGATAGGTGGGCAGGCCGGTGGCGATGACCACCACGTCACCCGGCGTGACGCGCTCGAGCAGCACGCGCGCGACCGTCAGACACAGCGGCCCGTGGTGCACGGCACGCGCGGCGGCGTAGAGGTCGCCGACGACACCGCGGCCCGTGATCTCGATGGTGCAGAGGCGGTCGATGGCCTCGCCCACCTTGAGGTGCCGCGCGTCGAGCTCGACCGACGTCATGGCACACCGCCCCGTGCGGGCACGCGGGAGATCAGGCCCTCCTGCACCAGACGCTCCATCGCCCGGCGCACGGTGATCCGGCTCACGCCCAGCTGGCGCAGGACCGCCTCTGGGATCGCCATCCACGTGCCCGGCGCCAGGCCGTCGCGAGCCAGGTACTGCCGCAGCCAGGTCTCAACCCGGTAGTACAGCGGCGCCGGCAAGCGCCGCGTGACGGCATTCGTCATAATGGTATGATCATTGGGCTTCGCGCAGGCGGTTCCTGCCACGGGCAGCGCCCCGCCGCCGGTGCGCGGCCAGCGCGACGATCTCCACACTCTCCGACAGCCGGTCTGGCAGGGACCGGGCAGGCGCCGACGAAGGGGTCTGCCGGTTCACCAGCGCAGCGGAGTCCGTCTTGTGCCCACGCCGACCCACGCCATGCTGGCCGAGATCCAGGAGCAGCCGGCGGTACTGGCCCGCCTGCTCACCGAGCAGGCCGCCGCCATCGGCGCCATCGGCGAGGCGCTGCGGCGTCGCGCCCCGGCCGTGGTGGTGTTCGTCGCGCGGGGCACGTCCCACAACGCGGCCATCTACGGCCAGTACCTCGTCGAGACGCTGTTGCGGCTGCCCACGGCCACGGCCATGCCCTCGGTGACGACGCTCTACCGCCGCACGCCCGATTGGTCGGCAGGGGTCGTGATCGGCATCTCGCAGTCGGGCCGCTCGGTGGACGTCGCCGAAGTGGTGGCCGAGGCCCGCCGGCAGGGCGCGCTCACCATCGCCATCACCAACGATCCCACCGCGCCCCTGGCGCAGCACAGCGGGCACGTGCTGCCGCTGGGTGCCGGGCCCGAACGCGCCGTGGCGGCCACCAAGACCTTCACCGCGTCGCTGGCTGCGCTGGCCGCCCTCGTCGCCGGCTGGGCGCAGCACCGCGGGCTGGGGCGCGCGCTGGCGCGGGTGCCCGACGCAACCGCGGCGGTGATCGCCCGCGCGGCCACGCTCCAGGCGCTGGCGCGGCGCTACGCCAGGCGCGAGCCGTGGATCGTCACCACGCGCGGGTACATGCTCGGCGTCGCCGACGAGGCCGCCCTGAAACTCAAGGAGAGCGCCTACGCGTTCGCCGAGTCGATGTCGGCAGCCGAGCTGCTCCACGGGCCCATCGCGGCGCTGGATCGGACCCGCACCGTGATCCTGTTGCTGCCGCCCGGACGCACCCGCGCGAGCCTGATCGACCTGCGGGTGACGCTGCGCCAGCGGTCGGTGCCCACCCTCACCTTTGCCTTCGGCGACGATCCGGGCGACCTGGCCGCCGACGTCCGGCTGCCCGAAGCCCTCGTGCCGGTGGCGGCGGCGCCGGCGGTGCACCTCTTCGCTTACTACCTGGCGGTCGCCCGGGGCCTGAACCCCGACGCCCCCCGGGGGCTGCGCAAGGTCACGGTGACCTGGTAGATGCGCGACCTGTCCCTGGAGATCCTGATCCTCCTGCTGCTGGTGCTGACCAACGGGCTGTTCGCCATGGCCGAGATCGCCATGCTGGCTGCCCGGCGCACGCGCCTGGAGCAGCGGGCGGCCGCGGGCGATCGCGGCGCCCGCGTGGCGCTGGACCTGCTGCGCACGCCCAGCCGGTTCATCTCGACCGTGCAGGTCGGCATCACGCTCGTGGGCATCCTCGCGGGCGCGTTCGGCGGTGCCACCCTGGCGCAGCCGCTGGCTGCGTGGCTCGCCACGGTCCCGGCCCTGGCGCCCTACGCCCAGGCGACGGCGCTCGGCCTGGTCGTGGTGCTCATCACGGTCCTCTCGCTGGTGCTGGGCGAGCTGGTGCCCAAGCGCGTCGCGCTGGCGGCGCCGGAAGGCCTGGCCGCCGCGCTGGCGCCCGCGATGCGCGGGCTCGCGGCCGTGGCGGCCCCGGTGGTCCACGTGCTCAGCGCCCTCACCGAGCTGGTCGCGCGCCTGCTGCGGGTGCCGGCCGTGGCCGAGCCGCCCGTCACCGAAGAGGAAGTCCGGCTGTTGATCGCACGCGGCGCCGAGGCCGGGGTGTTCCAGCCGGGCGAGCGCAGGCTGGTCGAGCGCGTCTTCCGCCTGGCGGACCGCCGCGTCAGCGCCATCATGACCCCGCGCACCGAGATCGTCTGGCTCGACGTGGACGACTCGCTCGAGGACATCCGCCGCAAGGTGACCTCGAGCCGCTACGCTGCCTACCCGGTGGCCGAGGGCACCCTCGACCGGGTCGTGGGCATCGTGCAGGCGCGCGACCTGCTCGTCCACCTCATGGCCGGACGCCCGATCGACCTGCGGGCGCTGGCGCAGCGCCCGCTGTTCGTCCCCGAGACCGCCCCGGCCCTATCGGTGCTGGACCAGTTCCGGCAGGCCGGCACGCACACGGCGCTGTTGATCGACGAGTACGGCGGGCTGCAGGGACTGGTGACGAGCGACGACATCCTCGAAGCGATCGTGGGCGAGATCCCGCAGGCGGGCGAGGCCGCGATGCCGTCGGTGGTCCGGCGGCCGGACGGCTCGTGGCTCGTCGACGGCATGCTGCCGGCGGACGAGTTCAAAGCCCTGCTGGGCCTGGAGGCCCTGCCCGCAGAGGGCGAAGGCTACGAGACCGTGGGCGGCCTGGTCATGACGGTGCTGGATCGCATCCCCACTACCGGGGACCACGTGCTGCTGCCCGGATGGCGGGTCGAGGTGGTCGACATGGACGGGCACCGCGTCGACAAGGTGCTCGTCACCCGGGCGGAGGAGTCCCCGCGCGGCCCCGGCACGCCCGAAGAGCCCACCGCGGCCGGATCGCCCGACGTCCCGGGCGCGACGTCCCCTCCATCACCGCCAGCGCCGGGGCAGCACGGGGCCGCAGCACGCCTGGAGGATGGCCCCCAACCCCGCACCGTACGCGACGCCGCCCGGTGGGATGGCGCCGATGCGTGACGTCCCGGACGCCGTCGTGCGGGCCGAGGGTCTCACCAAGCGCTACGGTGCCCTGGTGGCCGTCGACGGCATCACGTTCACCGTGCGCCGCGGCGAGTGCTTCGGCTTCCTGGGGCCCAACGGTGCGGGCAAGACCACCACCATGAAGATGATCTACTGCGTGCTGCCGCCCACGGCGGGCCGCCTGGAGGTGCTGGGCTGCGACGTGCGCACCCAGGCGCGGGCCATCAAGGCCCGGCTGGGGGTGGTCACGCAGGAGAACACCCTGGACACGGCGCTGTCGGTGCGCGAGAACTTGGTGATCTTCGGCCGCTACTTCGACCTGCCGTGGGCCACGGCCCGGCGGCGGGCCGACGAGCTGCTGGCGTTCGTGGCGCTCGCCGAGCGCGCGGCCGACCGCGTCGAGACCCTCAGCGGCGGCATGCGCCGGCGCCTGATGGTGGCGCGTGCGCTGGTCGCCGACCCCGACCTGCTGGTCCTCGACGAGCCGACCACCGGGCTGGACCCCCAGGCCCGCCAGCTGGTGTGGGAGAAACTGCGCCAGCTCAAGCGCCGGGGCGTCACGCAGATCCTGACGACCCACTACATGGAGGAAGCCGCCGCGCTGTGCGACCGGGTGGCCATCATGGACGGCGGCCGGATCGTGGCCGAAGGGACGCCGGCCGAGCTGATCCGTGCCCACGTGGGCCGCGAGGTGGTGGAGTTGCACGGGCTGGCGCGCGACGGCGAGGGCGGGGTCGGGTTGCGCCGCGTGCTGGCCGCGGCGGGCGACACCGCCGACGCCCACGAAGTGCACGGCGACCTGGTCCTCCTCTACACGGCCGACGGCGAAGCGGTGCTCCACCGCATCCGTGCCGCGGGGGTCGACGTCGAGGCGGCGATCCTGCGCCGCGCGACCCTGGAGGACGTCTTCCTCAAGCTCACCGGGAGGATGCTGCGCGACTGATGAGGCTCTTCTGGCCCCGGGGCGCCCTGCGGTTCTGGCAACGCAACGTCTACATCTTCCGGCGCATCTTCCCCGAGTCGGTGGCCGTCAACTTCCTCGAGCCGGTCATCTACCTGCTGGCCATGGGGTTCGGGCTGGGCGCCTACCTGAGCACCATCGGCGGCCTGCCCTACCTGACGTTCGTGGCCACGGGCCTAGTGGCCACGGCCGCGATGTTCGGGGCGACGTTCGAGTGCACCTACAACGCCTACGTGCAGATGTACTACGAGAAGGCCTACGACGCCGTCATCACCACTCCCCTGAACGTGGAGGACGTGGTGGTGGGCGAGATCGCCTGGGGCGCGACGCGCAGCGTGCTCTACGGCACCGCCTTCCTGGTGGTCATCACGCTGTTCGGGGTGGTGCGCTCGCCCCTGGCGCTGCTGCTCCCGCCGGTGTTCTTCCTGGCAGGGCTGATGTTCGCGGTCATCGCCATGACGTTCACGGCCATCAACCCCAACATCGACTACTTCACGTTCTACTTCGCCCTGTTCGTCACGCCCATGTTCATGTTCAGCGGCGTCTTCTTCCCCCTGGACGCCCTGCCGGCCTGGGTGCAGGTCGCGGCGTGGCTGACCCCGCTCTCGCACGTCGTGCGCGTGGCGCGGGCGCTGGCGCTGGGCACGGCCGACGCGCGCGTCCTGGCCGACGTCGCCTGGATGCTGGCGGTGACCGTCGCGCTGTTCCCGGCCCCGCTGCGGCTGATGCGCCGCCGGCTGATCCGCTGACGACGCCCGGGCCGCCGCGCGCTGCGCGATGGGCCCGCGGGCTGCCGCGCCGGGACACCGCCGGCCCCATTGTCCCGCGACCAGACCGCCCGTGACCGACCGGCCCGCGGGCTGCCCCGCAGGGGCGCCGCCGGGGCCACGGGTCAGGTCCCCACCGACATCCCCAGCGCCTTCGCCGTACGCACCAGCTGGCCGTCGGGCGGCACGCGCTTGGGGGTGGCGATGGCCTCGGCAAGCGGCACGTCGACGATCTCGGTGCCCCGCAGGGCCACCATGACGCCCAGACGTCCGGCGGCGATGCACTCGACGGCGCGCACGCCGAAGCGCGTCGCCAGCAGGCGGTCGAAGGGGGTGGGGCTGCCGCCGCGCTGCAGGTGCCCCAGCACCAGCGAGCGCGTCTCGCGTCCGGTCGCCTCGGCCAGCTGGGCCGCCACCTGCTGCCCGATGCCGCCCAGCCGCGGCAGCCGGCCGGGGCCGCCGGTGTCCTGGTACACCTGCGTCCCGCCCACGGGGTGCGCGCCCTCTGCGGCCACGACGATCGACCACGGCCGCCCGCGCCGCGCACGGTCCTCGATGGCCGCGACCACGGCCTCCAGCCGGTAGGGGATCTCGGGGATCAGCACCACGTTGGCGCCGCCGGCGATCCCCGACTCGAGGGCGATCCAGCCGGCGTTGCGGCCCATGGTCTCCACCACCATGACGCGGTGATGGCTCTCCGCCGTGGAGTGGAGCTTGTCGATCGCCTCGGTGGCGGTGAGCCGGGCCGTGTCGAAGCCGAAAGTCACATCGGTGGCGGCGATGTCGTTGTCGATGGTCTTGGGGATGCCCACCACCGGCGCGCCCATCTCGTAGAGCTGCTGGGCGATGTGCAGGGTCCCGTCGCCGCCGATGACGACCAGGGCCTGGAGGTCCAGCGCGCGCAGGCGGTCCAGGACCATGGGGGACGCGTCGACGACCTCGACCTGCCCGTTGCGCACCACCGGCCAGGCGAACGGGTTGCCACGGTTGGAGGTGCCCAGGATCGTGCCGCCCTGGGCCAGGATGCCGCGGACCTCCTCGATGCCCAGCGGGCGCGTGCGGTCGTGGAGCAGGCCGTCGAACCCGTCGAGGACGCCGACGACCTCCCACCCGAACCCGCGCACAGCGGACAGCACCACCGCCCGGATGACCGCGTTGAGCCCGGGGCAGTCCCCGCCGCCGGTTAGGACGCCGATGCGCCGGCGCACGCTCACGGCCGCCCCCGCTGCGCCCGGCGCGGCGCGGCGCCGCGCCCGCCGCGTGCTCCGAAGGCCCGCACGGGCCCGACCACCCGCACGGTACCGACCGCCCCGAGCGCCGGACCGCCCACGCTACTGCGGCATGCGCGGCCCGGCGGCCCGCACCGCCGCCGAGGTGTAGGGCGCGAACTCCTCGAACGCGCGGTGGAACATCGCCACCAGGTCCCGGGCCTTGGCGTCGTACGCCGCCGGGTCGGCCCACGTCGCCCGCGGATGCAGGATTTCCGCTGGCACGTCCGGCACGCGCTCGGGCACCAGCACGCCGAAGACCGGATCGGGGGTGGCGGGCACGTCGTCCAGGACGCCCGCGACCGCCGCACGCACCATGGCCCGGGTGTACGCCAGCTTGATGCGCTCGCCGCCCGCGCCCTGGGCGCCCCCGCTCCAGCCGGTGTTCACCAGCCAGACCGTGGTCCCATGGCGCCTGAGGCGCTCGCCGAGCATCTGCGCGTAGACCGTGGGGCGCTGCGCCATGAACGGCGCCCCAAAGCAGGCCGAGAACGTGGCGGTGGGCTCCGTGATGCCCTTCTCGGTGCCCGCCACGATGGCGGTGTAGCCCGTCAGGAAGTGGTACATCGCCTGCTCGGGGGTCAGGCGCGCGATGGGCGGCATCACGCCGAAGGCGTCGCAGGTCAGGAACACCACGGCGCGCGGATGCCCGGCCACGCCGCCGGGCCAGACGTTCGGCATGTAGGTGATGGGGAAGGCCGCGCGGGTGTTCTCGGTCAGCGCGTCGTCGTCCAGGTCGAGCCGACGGGTCAGGGGATCCATCACCACGTTCTCGAGGATGGTGCCGAACATGTGCGTGGCCTGGTAGATCTGCGGCTCGCCCTCCTTGGACAGGCGGATCGTCTTGGCGTAGCTGCCGCCCTCGAAGTTGAAGATCCCCTCGTCCGACCAGCCGTGCTCGTCGTCGCCGATGAGCGCCCGGTCGGGGTCGACGGACAGCGTGGTCTTCCCCGTGCCCGAGAGGCCGAAGAACAGCGCCACGTCGCCCGCAGGACCCCGGTTGGCCGAGCAGTGCATGGAGAGCACGCCCTCCAGCGGCAGCAGGTAGTTCAGCAGGGTGAACACCGACTTCTTGATCTCCCCGCCATAGGTCGTGCCGCCGATCAGCACCAGCTTGCGGGCCGGGTGCAGCAGGATGAACACCTCCGAGCGGGTGCCGTCCTCGGCCGGGTTGGCCAGGAAGCCGGGCGCGTCGATGACGGTGATCTCGGGCGTGTGCTGGGCGCGGGTGCGCTCGTCGGGCACGATGAACATCGTGCGGGCGAACAGGCTGTGCCAGGCGTACTCGGTGATGACCCGCACGCCCCGGCGGTAGCGCGGGTCGGCGCAGACGAACAGGTCCTGGACGAACAGGTCCCGGCCGCGGAGGTAGGCCTGGAGGCGCCGGTGCAGCCGCTCGAAGTTCTCGGGCGGAATCGGCCGGTTGTGCCTCCCCCACCAGATGTGGGCCTCGCTGGACGGTTCCCGCACGACGAACTTGTCCTGGGGCGATCGTCCGGTGTGTGGCACCGTGACCACCACCAGCTGGCCGTCGGCCGCCAGGTGGCCCTCGCGCCGGCGGATGGCGTGCTCGTAGAGGGCCGCGGGGGGGAGGTTCCACGCCACCGCGCCCGGTTCGATCCCCTGCAGTTCCAGTCCATGGCGGCTCCGGATGCCTTCCTCGATGACCACGTCCCCACCTCCAGGCGCGCAGGACGCCCCCAGCGCCGCCGCCCCCCTGGGACGTCCCGAAGCCAGCGGAGTAGTTCGCGGTCGCCGGCCGGGCTTCCCGCCGGCCGCCAGGACCGGACCCCGGGGCGCGCGAACCCCCGGGGTATGCGGCCTGGGGGACTTCCCACCAGCGCACCCGACCGGCGAGCCTCCGGTGAGACGGGACGGGTGCTGGCCTGGCTTGCGCCCGACGGGCAGCGCATCCTGGCAGCGCGCGCCGTCCGCACGTTCGCGTACGGCTTCCAGGCGGTGCTGCTGGGCGTCTACCTGAACCGGGCCGGCTGGGCCCCCTGGCAGGTCGGGGCCATTCTCACGGCAACCCTGCTCGGCTCGGCGGCGCTGACCGCGGTGTTCGCCGCCACCGCGGACCGCTACGGCCGACGCCGCATCCTGATGTTGTCGGCGCTGGGCATGGTAGGCAGCGGTGTCGCCTTCGCCGTCACCACATCCTACCCTGTGCTGCTCCTCGTCGCGCTCACGGGGACCGTCGGCGTCACCACCGGGGAGGTCGGTCCGTTCCTGTCGCTCGAACAGGCCATGCTCCCCCTGACCACCTCCGCCGACCGCCGCACCCGTGCCTTCTCGCTGTACAACCTGGTGGGCGCGCTGGCAGGTTCGCTCGGCGCGCTGGCGGCCGGGGTGCCGGCGCTGCTGCAGCGGGCGGGGCTGACCGCCGACGACGCGTTCCGTGTCATGTTCCTGGTGTACGCCGCGCTCGGCATGGTCACGCTGAGGTTGTTCAGCCGGCTGGGCCCGCACGTGGAGGCGGTGACGGTGGCGCAGGCCGCCAGTGGCCTGCGGCGCTCGCGGGGCACCGTGCTGCGGCTGGCGGCGCTGTTCGTCGTGGACTCGCTGGCGGGCGGCTTCGTCGTGCAGAGCATGATCGCGTTCTACTTCAGCGCGCGGTGGGGGGCCGGGCCCGACGTGTTGGGGCCCGTCTTCCTGGGCGCGGGCCTGCTCCAGGCGGCGTCGTTCTACGCCGCCGGGCGGCTGGGCGAGCGCATCGGGCTGGTCAACACCATGGTGGCGACCCACCTGCCGTCCAACGTGCTGCTGATGGCGATCCCGCTGGCGCCGTCGCTGGCGTGGGCGATCGGCCTGCTGCTGGCGCGGTTCGCCCTGTCGCAGATGGACGTGCCCGTGCGGCAGTCCTACGTCGTGGCCGTGGTCGACCCGGAAGAGCGCATCGCGGCAGCCGGCCTGACCAACATCGTGCGCAACGTGGCGCAGGCCACGACCCCGCTGGTGGCGGGAGCGTCGATGCAGCTGGTGGGGCTCGGCGCGCCCTTCGTGATCGCCGGCGCCATGAAGATCGCCTACGACCTGTTGCTGTTCGCGTGCTTCCGGCACATTCGGCCGCCGGAGGAGACGGGGCGGATGCCCGCGGGGGCGACGCCACGGGCCGCGGCCGCGGAGCCCGTGCCGCCTGCGCCCGCGGCGACGGGCCGGACGCCCTGGAACGCGCCGTGAGCCCCAGCGGGAGGCCGCCGCGGTGAAGATCGTCTCGCTGCTGCCCAGCGCCACCGAGATCGTCTGCGCGCTCGGCCTGGGCGACCGGTTGGTGGGGGTCTCCCACGACTGCGACTGGCCACCCGAGGTGCGCGCGCTGCCCGCGCTGAGCCAGGCCGTGGTGACCGCCGACCGGCCCAGCGCCGAGATCGACGCCACGATCCGCCGCGCGGTGCACACCGGCACCAGCGTCTACCACCTCGACGCCGCGCAACTCGCCGCGCTTGCGCCCGACCTCATCCTCACGCAGGAGCTCTGCCGGGTGTGCGCGCCGTCGTTCACCGAGGTGCGCCGGGCCGCGCGGGTGCTCGCAGGGACGCCCTCCATCCTCTCGCTGGAGCCGCGCGGTCTGGACGACATTTTGGAGACGATCCTCGACGTCGGCCAGCACACCGGCGCCCACACGGCGGCCGCCGCCCTGGTCGGCGCGCTGCGGGCGCGCATCGAACGGGTCCGCCGGCTGCCGCCGCCCGCACCGCGGCCGCGGGTCGTCTGCCTGGAGTGGCTCGATCCGCTCTTCGTGGCCGGCCACTGGGTGCCCGAGATGGTGGAGGCCGCGGGCGGGATCGACGTGCTGGGACGGCCGCGCCAGGAGTCGTTCGTCGTGGACTGGGAGCAGGTGCTCGATGCCGCGCCCGACGTGGTGGTCCTCATGCCCTGCGGGTTCGACATCGCGCGCACGCGCCAAGAGCGCCACCTGGTGACCGGCCGGCCGGGCTGGGACGCGCTCCCGGCGGTGCGGGCCGGGCGCGTCTACCTCACCGACGCCAGCGCCTACTTCAACCGGCCCGGCCCCCGCATCGCCCGCGGCGTGGAGATCCTGGCCGAGCTCCTGCGGGCACCCGGCGGGCCGTTGCGTACCGAAGGAGCCGAATCGCTCTGATCCGGACGGCCTACCACACCCACAACCGCTACTGCGACGGCATCGGCGAGATCGCGCAGTACGCCGAGGCTGCGGCCGCCGCGGGGCTGGGGGCGCTGGGGGTCACCAGCCACGCACCGCTGGACTTTCCCGACGAGGCCGCGATGCGGGCCGCCGACCTGCCGGCCTACTGCGCCGACGTGGCCCGCGTGCGCGCAGCCTGGCAGGGCCGCCTGGCCGTCCACCTGGGGCTGGAGTTCGACTACATCCCCGAGCGCCACGACGCCCTCTGGGCCCTGGTCGCGCCGTACCCGTTCGAGTTCCTCATCGGCTCGGTGCACTTCCTCGGCGAGACCGCCCTGGGAGTTCCGTGGGCGTACGACCTCACCCGGCGCGGCTTCGAGGAGGGGCTGCACCGCCACTTCGCCGGCGAGGTGCGGCGACTGGTCGGCGCCTACTACGAGCGCATCCGGGGACTGGCGGCCTGGGGCGGGGTGGCCATCGTCGGCCACCTGGACCGCGTCAAGAAGTGGAACGCCGGCAACCGCTACTTCCGGGAGGACGACGCCTGGTACGTGCGCGAGGTGGAGGCCACCCTGCACGCCTGCGCGCGGGCCGACCTGATCGTGGAGCTCAACACGGCCGGCTGGCGCGACGCCGTGCGCAGCCCGTACCCGAGCCCGTGGATCCTCCGCCGCTGCCTGGCCCTGGGCATCCGCCTGCTGGTCACCACCGACGCCCACTCCCCGGCCCAGGTGACGGACCACCACCAGGAAGCAGACGCGCTGCTGCGCGAGGTGGGCTGCACCGAGGTGGCCGCTTTGCGCGACGGCGCGTGGACCATGGTGCCGCTGGACGCGCCGCCATGAGGCCGCCAGCGCGGATGGACGACCGCCCCGTGCGCCCGCGGCCCCCGCCCTCAGAAGTAGTTGGACGTGATCCCGCCGTCGACCACCAGCACCGCGCCGTTCGTCCAGCTCGACTCGTCGGACGCCAGGTAGAGCGCCATCGCCACGATGTCGTCGGGCCGGCCGAAGCGCCCCATGGGAATGCGCGCCAGGCGCACCGCCTTCGCCTCGGGGTTGGTCAGCAGCCACTCGGTCAGCAGTGGCGTCTCGATGGGCCCGGGGCAGATGGCGTTGGTGCGGATGCCCCGGGGGCCGAACTGCACGGCCAGCGACTTGGTGAGCGCGATGACCCCGCCCTTGCTGGCGGTGTAGGCGTCCTGCGGCACGGTGCACCCCACCAGCGCCACGAACGACGCGATGTTGATCACCGACCCGCCGCCCGCGCGCAGCAGCGCCGGGATGCCGTGCTTGCAGACCAGGTAGATGCCCTTCAGGTTGACGGCCATCACCCGGTCCCACACCGCCTCGTCCAGGTCGACGACCGAGCCGTCCTCGGGCGGGAAGATCCCGGCGTTGTTGTAGAGGACGTCGATGCGGCCAAACGCGGCCTCTCCCGCGCGGATCGCCGCGGCCACGTCCGCCTCGCGCGAGACGTCGGTGCGCACGAAGAGCGCCTCGCCGCCCGCGGCGTGCACCTCGTCCACGGTCTCGCGCCCTGCGGCCTCGGCCACCTCCGCGACCACCACCCTGGCCCCCTCGCGCGCGAACCGCACCGAGGCGGCGCGCCCCATGCCGCTCCCTGCACCGGTGATGAACACCACCTTGCCGTCCAGCCGTCCCATGGTCTCCCTCCTCGCAGGCTGTCTGGTCTCCTCTCGTGCACCGCACGCGCGGGCGCCTACAGCGCCCGCGCCGCCACCAGCGCCGCAGCCCCGCCGCGGCGAAACGTGGTCACGGCGTCGTCGGCCGGCAGCCGCCGCGTCTCGAGGCGGCGCCGCAGGCCGTCCAGCAAGCGCTCTTCGCCCCGCCCGCGCCGTCGCAGCGCGTCGGTCGCCACGTCCAGCAGGCGCGCCAGGAACCGGGGGGCCGGCTCGGGCGCGCGCACGCCGCAGCGGACGGCGGCGCGCCGGTAGGCCGCCATCACTCGCCACGCGCGGCGCCCCAGCGCATCGCCCCCGAGCGCCTCGGCCACCAGCGCCTGCGCCTCGCGCCAGCCCTCCACCAGGGCGAGCGCCAGGGCCGCGGCGGCCAGCGGGTCCTCGGGCGGCTGCTGGCAGGCCGGCCGCACCTCCACGGTGGCGTGCTGCGCGCGGGGCCGCGCGCTGTACCACAAGTAGTGCTCGTGCCAGAGGAACGCGTCGAGGTCCGGGCCGCGCGTCTGCAGGTAGGCCGCCAGCGGACGGCCGTACGCCGCGTACGAGGGGCCGCGCCGCAGCACGGCGCACGGCTGCTGGCAGACGAACCGGACGTAGTCCTCGAGGTCGGCAAACGGCCGGGGCGGCATGCCGTGGCGCTCGCCCAGCCCCCACAGCAGGCCTTCCCGCCCCGAGCAGAACCGCCCCACGCGCCCCGCGTAGACCGACGAGTTCGCCGTGAGCGCGATGATCGCTCCGGAGAGCAGGTTGAGGACGTTGACCACCCCGACGACCTCGTCGCGCCCGACGTCCACGTGCACCTGGTCACTGGCCGTGGTGGTGAACGGCAACCACGGCCGCCCGAGGCTGCGGTAGAACGCGGCGTACCGGCGCTTGGGCGTGATCAGGCCGGCGCGGGCCTGGGTCCGGGGCTGGATGCCGTAGCCCAGCACGCGCAGGCGCGCAGCGGTGGCCACCTGCACCAGCCGGCCGATAGCGGACGCCGACACCTGCGCCAGCGTGTGCAGGTCGTCGACGGGCGGCAGCACCACCTCGACCGTGGCGCGGCCGACCTCGACCTCGTAGCCCGCGCCGCCGACGTCCACGCGCGCGATGACGGTCCGGTCGGGGTCGTCGTAGCGGACGCGGGCGGCGCTGTGCGTGCGCAGCCCGTCCCACAGGCGGGCCACCGGCGCGGCCCGACCGTCGGGCCAGACCAGGGGGAACTCAGCCTCACGGCCCACGCGGCGCAGCCCGCGGACCCGCGCCGGGAACCGCTGCGCGAGCTGCGCGGTCAGGTCCTCGATCGCCGCCTGGAGCCGCCGGGCGTCCGCGACCACCGCCCCGTTTCGCCCGTCTGCGGCCGCCATCCCGTCCCGCCGTCAGAACGACGGGTACTTGGCGGCGTCGGGGCAGAGCTGGTAGACGCGGTGGGCCAGCAGTCGGCCATCGACGTCCAGGTGGAACTGGTTCAGCTCCAGGTTGAGGATGTCGTACTTGAGCGCGGCGTAGGGGTCGAGGCCGCGCAGCTCACCGTGCAGCTGCTGCATGAAGTTCTGGTGCGACGAGACCAGGATGCGCTTGCCCCCATAAGCCGCCAGCACGCGCGCGAGGAACGTCCGCGCGCGGGCGCGCAGCGCCTCGAACGACTCGCCGCCGGGCGGGTTGAGGGAGTACCGGACGTGGTCGATCGGCACGTAGATCACGTCGGGGAACCGCACGCGGATCTCGTCCTGGGTCAGGCCTTCCATCTGCCCGAAGCTGCGCTCGACGGCGAGGTCGTCGATCACGATGCGCTCGCGCGGCCACCCGGTGACGATCTCGGCGGTCTCGATGGCGCGGCGCAGGCTCGAGGCGATCACGACGTCCAGGGCCGTGCCCGCGAAGCGCTGGCGGGCCTCCTCGGCCTGCCGGCGGCCCTCGTCGGCCAGCGGGACGTCCAGGCGGCCGCCCGTGCGCTTGGTGCGGTTCAGCTCGGTGAGGCCGTGGCGCAGGGTGTACAGCAGCGTCTGGCCCGGAGCCAGGGGGGGTTGGTCGATCATCGGTGCCGTTCGACCTCCGCGAGGCTGTCGTCGAGGATGTCCAGGGCACGGTCGAGCTCGGCGCGGGTGATCACGAGCGGCGGCGCCAGGGTCAGGACGTTGCCCATGCTGACCTTGAAGCTCAGCCCGCGGGTCAGCGCCGCGTACATGACCGCCTCGGCCTCGGCGACGGCCCGGGCCCGGGTGGCGCGGTCGGTGACCAGCTCGACGCCCAGCAGCAGCCCCAGCCCGCGCACGTCGCCGATCAGCGGGTGGCGGGCCTGCATGGCGCGCAGCCGCTGCAGGGCGTGCTCGCCCAGCACGCGCGCCCGCTCGACGAGGCCGTGGTCCTCGATGTACTGCAGCGTGGCCAGCGCCGCGGCGGCGGCCACCGGGTTCTTCTCGTGGGTGTAGTGGCCCAGGGCCCGGTCGGCCGCCACGTCGAAGCGCTCGCGGGCCAGCACCGCCGCCAGGGGCATGATGCCACCGCCCAGACCCTTCCCCAGCACGAGGATGTCGGGGACGACGCCGTAGTGCTCGCAGGCGAACATCGCACCGGTGCGCCCCAGCGCCGTGGGGATCTCGTCGAGGATGAGCAACGCACCGTGACGGTCGCACGCCGCGCGCACGGCCTGCCAGAACTCGCGCCGCGGAATCACCGGCGTGGCACGCACCGTCTCGGCGATCACGGCGGCCACGTCGCCCTCCTTCTCGAGCACGTACTCGATGTAGCCGGCGCACTTGAGGTCGCACCCGCCCCGCGCCTGACAGTCCCACAGACAGCGGTACGGGTCGGGCGGCGGCACGTGCTCGGTGCCCGGCAGCAGGGGCCCGACGTCGCGCCGGAACAGCTCCTCACCGCCCACCGAGATGGCGTCGAGGGAGGCGCCGTGGAAGGCGTCCCACATGGAGATCGTCTTGTAGCGACCGGTCACCGTGCGGGCCAGCTTCAGGGCGATGCCGATGGCGCCGGTACCGCTGGGGCAGAACAGCACCTTGTGCAGGTCGCCCGGCGCGAGCTGCGCCAGCTTCCGCGCCAGGGCCACCGCCGGCTCGTTGGTGAACCGGCGCGGGCAGAAGCTCAACGCGTCGAGCTGCGCCTTGATCGCCGCCACCACTGCCGGGTTGCCGAAGCCCACCTGGTGGACGCTGTTCCCGTGGAAGTCCATGTAGCGGCGACCCTGGAGGTCTTCGAGGTAGATGCCCTCGCACCGTCGCAGGGCGGTCAGGCACGGCGTGGACAGCGCCTGGTGGAGGAAGTAGCGCGCGTCCTCGGCGAGCAGCGCGCGGGTCGGCTCGTCCAGCATCGCCGCCTGCCACGCCGCCCGCCGCGGCGAGAGGTTCACGTCACCTTCCGAGGGTTTGGGCACGACGCGCTCCATCACGACGCCTCCGGGTTCTCACGCCGGCCCCTTGGTTCCTGCCCCGGCGCGGGTCTTCCTCTGCTGCTGGCGTGGGGCCCGGCGCACCGACGCCGGAACCATTGCCAGGAACGCGGCCAGCACCGGGGCCAGCATCCGGTCGCGGTGGTAGACCAGCGCGAAGTCCAACACCAGCGGCTCGCGCAGCGGCCGGCCCACCAGGCGTCCGCTGGCCAGGTCCTGGGCCACCGCGGCCTGGGCCATGATGGCCACGCCGATGCCGTCGGCCACCGCGCTCTTGATGGCCTCGTTGCTCTCCAGCTCCATGGCGACGTCGACCACGACCCCGTGGGCTGCTGCGGCCTCCTCGATGAGGCGTCGGCTGGTGGACCCCGGCTCGCGCAGGACCAGCGGCCAGCCGCGCAGATCGCGGACGGAGACGCGCGCCCGCTGCGCCAGCGGGTGGCCCGGCGGGAGGACCACCAGCATGCGGTCCCGGACCAGCGGCCGCGTCACGAGCGCCGGGTCGTCGGGTCGACCGGCCACGAGCCCCACGTGGAGCGAGAAGTCCTTGATCCGGTCCAGGACGATCTCGGAGTTGGCCACGGTCAGGCTGACCTTCACGCCGGGGTGGCGCTGCTTGAACCGGTCGAGCAGGTTGGCGACGTAGTACGCGCCGGCCGTGCGGCTCGCGCCCACGCGCAGGACGCCGGTGCGCAGCGCCCGCTCACCGGCCAGGGCGTCCTGCGCGGCCTCCACCAGGTCGAAGATGCGCTGGGCGTAGCCGGCCAGCGTCCGGCCCGCCTCGGTGAGCACCAACCGGCGACCGTCGCGCTCGAAGAGGACGACCCCGGTGGCCTGCTCCAGCCTGCGCAGCTGCTGGGTGACCGCGGGCTGCGTGACGCCCAGGGCGCGCGCCGCCCGGTGCACGGCCTGGTGGACGACCACGTGGTGGAACGCCCGCAGCGGCCCCAGCGGCAGGGGCGGGCGTGGGTCTGGCGCGAGGGCGTGGGCCATCGCCATGTATAATATTTGCTTTTGATATTCCGTGCAATCCTTATTTGACATTATCAATTGGACGCTCCCTATAATGCAGGCACGCGCGCGGCATCTGCCGTTGGGGCGGGCGGCGTGGCGTGGCCTGTCACCGCCGCGGATCCGCGGCCTGGGATGGCGGGCCGGGGCCGGTCGTCACGACGGGATCCGCGGTCTCTGGCCGTGGCGGGCCAGTGGCCGGTCGTCAGGGCGGGATCTGCAGTCTTCTGGCCGCGGCGGGCCCGTAGCGGGTCGTCAGGGCGGATCCATGGCCCGTCAGTGCGGCGGGCAGGCGCGTGGATGCACGGAGGACGAGCGTGGCCCTGCGCAGTGCGGCGCGTCCTGCGCCCAAGGTCATGACGGCAGCCGAGGCGGTCGCGCGCTTCGTGCGGCCGGGGAGCGTCCTGGGCATGGGCGGGCAGAACATCGGCCGCTGCCCGCAGGCGCTCACCTTCGAGATCATCCGCCAGAGGATCGGCGACCTCACCGTCGTGGGCTGCAACCTCTCCCTGGGCATGGACCAGCTGGTCGGCGCAGGGCTGGTCCGGCGCACCGCATCGGGGTCGGGCAACCTGGAGCGGTTCGGGGTCACGTACTGCTGGCGCCGGGGCATCGAGGACGGCACCCTCGTCCACGAGGACTACAGCCACCTGGCCATGGTCAGCCGCTTCCTGGCCGGTGAGATGGGCGTGCCCTTCATGCCCACCCGCAGCCTGCTGGGCTCCGACATGCTGGCGGACGCGCCCGTGCTGTCGTGGGGCGCGCGGGCCACAGGCGGCGCGCACGACGCCGCGGCCGCGCAGCGCGCTTCCCCACCCAAGGCCGTGGTGGTCGACAACCCCTGGGCGCCGGGCGAGCCCGTGGTCCTGGTGCCGGCCCTGCAACCGGACGTGTCCATCGTGCACGTCCAGCGCGCCGACCCCCTGGGCAACGTCGTCATCGAGGGCTTCGCCACCCACGAGCCGGAGATGTTGCGCGCCTCGCAGACGGTCATCGTCTCGTGCGAGGAGCTGGTCCCCACCGACGCGATCCGGGCGGCGCCGGAACGGACCACGGTGCCGTTCCTGTACGTCGACGCCGTGGTGGTGGCGCCCTTTGGCGCCTACCCCACGTCGGTCTACGGGTACTACGACTACGATGCGGCGGAGGTGGCCCGCTACCAGGAAGCGGCCCGCAGCGGGCCGGCGGCGGTCGCCGCGTACCTGCAGGAGGCGGTGTGGGACTGCGCGACGTTCGACGACTACCTGGCCAGATGCGCAGGGCCCGCGCGTCTGGAGGCGCTGCGGGCGGCCATGCGGGAGGTGCTCTAGTGCACGAAGCTGCCGCGCAGGCCCCAACCCCGGCGTTCACCCGGCAGGAACTCATGGTGATCGAGGCGGCCCGCCGGCTGCACGACGGCCAGGTCGTCTTCGTCGGCACGGGGTTGCCGCTGCTGGCCACGGCGCTGGCCCAACGCCGACACGCGCCCAACATCGTCATGGTCATCGAGAGCGGCGTCATCGCGCCGCTCGTCCGGCCCACGCCGATCTCCGTGTCCGACCCCAAGGTCATGGCGCGCGCCATGCGGCTGGGCACCCTGCGCGAGGTGCTGGGTGGTCTGCTCCAGCGAGGGCTGATCGACGTGGGCTTCCTGGGCGGCGCCCAGATCGACCGCCACGCCAACATCAACTCAACGCAGATCGGCCCACCGGGGGCGCTGCGCCGCCGGTTGCCCGGCAGCGGCGGCGCCAACGACATGGCCAGCCACTGCCGCCGGCTGCTGGTCATCACCCACCACGAGCCCCGGCGGTTTCCCGAACGCTGCGACTACGTCACGAGCCCCGGCTTCCTCGACGGGCCGGGGGGGCGGCAGCGGGCCGGGCTGCCCGCCGACTTCGCGGTCACGGTGGTGACCGACCTCGCCGTGCTGGAGGCCGACCCGTCGACGTGCACGCTGCGCCTGACCGGCCTGATGCCCGGCGTCGACGTGGCGACGGTGTGGGCGCACACCGGGTTCCGCCCCGAGGTCGCCCCCGACCTCCAGGAGGTCGCGCCACCGGCAGCCGACGACCTCACGGTGCTGCGCGAGGAGCTCGACCCCCAGCGGGTGTACCTGAAGGCCGACGAGCCCGCGGCCGCAAGGAGGTAGCCGGATGGAGTCCGCAGGAACCGCCGCGCGCCGGGAGCCGTTCCACTGGCGCACGGCCATCTCGTACAAGACCCGCGACCGGGTTGTGATTCGCGGGTACAACGTCAACGACCTGACGGGCCGGGTCTCGTTCGCCGAGATGGCCTACCTGGTCTGGCGCGGCGAGCTGCCCCCGGAGTCCCACGCGCGGATGCTGGACGCCATCCTGGTGAATCAGTGCGAGCACGCGTTCTCACCGTCGTCGGCCGCGTGTCGCTTCGTCACCTCGGGCGGCGTGCCCCTGCACGTGGGCGTGGCCGGCGGGCTGCTCGCTCTGGGCTCGTTGCACGGCACGGCCGACCGGCCGGCCGCGCTGTTCAAGGAGGCGCTGGCGCGCATGGAGCGCGAGGGGCTCACCCTGGAGGAGACCGCGCGCCGTGTCGCCGGCGAGGCGCGGCGCGAGGGGCGGCGGCTGCCCGGCTACCACCACGCGCAGCACATCGTCGACCCGCGGACCGCGCGCCTGCTGGAGCTCGCCGACGTCTATGGGGTCGCGGGGCGCCACGTGGCCATGGCCCGCGCCATCGAGGCGGCCACCGAGGAGTTCTGGGGCCGGCGCATCTACCTCAACGGCCCCGGCGCCGTGGGCGCCATCTGCATGGACATGGGCTTCGACCTGGACCTGATCAAGGGGGTCTACCTGCTGTCGCGCATCGTCGGGCTGATCGCCCACACCTACGAGGAGATGCACCGCGAGCGCGGGTGGCGCGCCTCGACCAACGCGCCCATCGTGCAACCGCTGGACCTGGAGTTGCAGAAGCCGGAGTTCTACGACGGGCCACCGGAGCGGACGTTGCCGCCCGAGCGCACGCCGGTGCCCGCACCCGGTGCGGGAGACGGGAGCGGGACCGCCAGGTGAAGAAACGACGGTCGTTGCGGCACCCCCTGCGCCCGGGATCGGGCCTGTGGCGGCCTCGTGCAGGGCAGAGCCGGCGGTCGTCTGCACACGTCGGCCACGCGGCGGGCCGGGGCGTCGATCTCCGGCGCAGCGCACCGAGGTGGGGTAGGTGAGCCCCGTCGCGTTGCTGGGGGAGGTCCCCTCGGACCGGCTCTTCATCGGCGGCCGGTGGGAGGAGAGCCGCTCCGGGCGCACGCTGCCCACCTACAATCCCGCCACGGGCGAGGTGCTGGCCCACGTGCCCGTCGCCGACGAGGCCGACGTCGACCGGGCGGTGGCCGCGGCCGAAGCGACCGTGCCCGGCTGGGCCCAGACGCCGCCTGCGGAGCGCGCCGCGCGCCTGCGGGCCCTGGCCGCGGTCCTGCGCCAGCACCGCGAGGCCCTGGCGCGTCTGGATGCCGTCAACTCCGGCAACGTGATCTCCGGCATGCGGCGCGACGTCGACTGGGCGGCCGACTCCCTCGACTACTTCGCCGGCCTGCTCCCGGAACTCAAGGGCGAGACCTACCCTGCCCCGCCCGGCGAGTTCGCGTTCACGGTGCGCGAGCCGTTCGGCGTCGTGGCCAAGATCAACCCCTACAACCACCCCCTGCGCTTCGCGGCCGAGAAGCTGGCCGCGCCGCTGGCTGCGGGCAACACCGTGATCGTCAAGCCCCCCGAGCAGGCACCGCTCTCCTCCCTGGTCCTGGGCCGCCTGGTGCAGGACCTCTTCCCCCCGGGGGTGGTGAACATCGTCCCGGGCGACGGCCCGACCACAGGCGCGGCGCTGGTGCGCCATCCGCGCGTGCGGCGGATAGCGCTCATCGGCTCGGTGGAGGCCGGCCGGGCGGTGATGCGGGCAGCCGCCGACGGCCTCAAGGTGGTGACCCTGGAACTGGGCGGCAAGAACCCGCTGGTCCTCTTCCCCGACGTCGCTCCTGAGGAGGCCGCCGAGGCGGCGGTGGCCGCCATGAACCTCAACCGCGCCGGCCAGTCGTGCAGCAGCACCTCGCGCGTCTTCGTGCACCGCGACTTGCACGACGCCTTCCTGGAGGCCCTGGTGGCGCGGCTGCGCGCCCTGCGCCTGGGCCCGCCCGAGGCCGACGAGAGCCAGGTCGGCTGCCTGGTGTCCCGCGAGCAGTACGAGAAGGTGCTGGGCTACATCGAGGCCGGGCGCCGCGAGGGCGCGCGGTGCGTCTACGGCGGCGGACCGCCCGACGACCCGGTGTTGCGCCGCGGGTTCTTCGTCGTCCCCACGGTCTTCGACGGCGTGCGGCCCGAGATGCGCATCGCCCAGGAGGAGATCTTCGGCCCCGTGATGGCCGTGCTCACCTGGACCGACGAGGACGAGATGGTCCGCCAGGCGAACGGGGTGATCTACGGGCTGAGCGCGGCCATCTACACGCACGACCACGCCCGGGCCCTGCGGGTCGCCCGGCGCCTCGAGGCCGGGTACGTCTGGGTGAACATCCCCGGCGGACACGCGCTGGGGGTCCCCTACGGGGGGGTCAAGCAGAGCGGCATCGGCCGGGAGGAGTGCCTGGAGGAGCTGCTGAGCTACACCCAGGTCAAGAGCATCCGGATGCGCCTGGACCGGTAGTCTGCCGGTCGATGATCTGCACGCTGGCGCTGCGAGCATCCGGATGCGCCTGGGCGGGTAAGCGGTCCGGGGGCAGGGCCGCAAGGGATTGGCGGAGGGCTGCGGAATACCAGACGCGAGACGATCGCTGATCGTTCCGCCCAGGGGAGGGGTCGGTATGCGAGGAGCACGCTGGATCCGCACGGCGCAGTACCTGGCGGTCTCGGTGGTCGTGGGGGCGCTCGCGGTGGGCCTGCTGGGCGAGGCGCGCGCGCAGGTGACCCGCCTGACGGTCTACACGGCGCTGGAGAACGACCAGCTCGGGCCGTACAAGGAGGCGTTCGAGCGCGAGAACCCCGGTATCGTGATCGACTGGGTGCGCGACTCGACGGGCACCATCACCGCGCGGCTGCTGGCCGAGCGCAGCAACCCCCGGGCCGACGTGATCTGGGGCCTGGCGGTCACCAGCATCATCGTCTTCGAGGAACTGGGGATGATCGAGCCCTACACGCCGCGGGGCGCCGAGCAGCTCAAGCCCCAGTTCCGCAGCAGCAAGACGCCCATGACGTGGACGGGCATGGATGCGTTCCTGTCGGTGGTCTGCTTCAACACCCGGGAAGCGGCCCGACGCGGCATCCGCCGGCCGCAGTCGTGGAAGGACCTGACCAACCCCATCTACAAGGGCCTGCTGGTGATGCCCAACCCCAACTCGTCGGGCACCGGCTTCCTGACCGTCGCCGCCTGGCTGCAGCTGTTCGGCGAGCAGGACGGCTGGAAGTTCCTGGACCAGATCCACGAGAACATCGGGGTCTACACCCACTCGGGCTCGGCGCCCTGCGTGCAGTCGGCCCGGGGCGAGTTCACGCTGGGGATCGGGTTCGACATGCGCGGGGCCCGGCTGAAGCAGGAGGGCGCGCCCATCGACGTCATCATCCCCCGGGAGGGCGCTGGCTGGGACATGGAGGCCACGGCGATCCACCGCGGCACGCGCAACCTGGCCGCGGCCCGGCGCCTGGCCGACTTCTCCGTCAGCCGCCGGGCGATGGAGATGTACAACCAGTGGTACGCCATCGTGGCCATGCCCGGGATGTCCAACCTGCCGCCGTTCTACCCGCCCGACGGCGAGGCCAAGATGATCAAGAACGACTTCGAGTGGATGGCGAAGAACCGTGACCGCATTCTCAAGGAGTGGGCACGCCGCTACGAGGGGAAGCCGACCCGCTAGGGCGCCCCGGCGCTCGCCCCACGCGGTGCGGGCTCCCCGCGGTGTCCTGCGTGTGTCGGGTGGTCGGTATCCCGAGGCCCGTGTCGTGACGGCACGGGCCTCCGGTGTCCAGAGGCCGTGAGCACCTCGTCGTCCGGTCGCCCAGCGCCGGGAGCGGGCGCCGTCGCCTACCTCGAGGTGGACGGGGTCTGGAAGACGTTTGGCGCGTTCGTGGCCCTGCGGGACATCTCGTTCGGCGTCGACCAGGGGGAGTTCGTCTGCCTGCTGGGCCCGTCGGGCTGCGGGAAGACCACGCTGCTGCGCATCATCATGGGGCTCGAGGTGCAGACCCGCGGCCGCGTGCTCAAGGAGGGCCGCGACATCTCCGCCCGCCCGCCCGCCGAACGCGACTTCGGCATCGTCTTCCAGTCGTACGCGCTGTTCCCCAACCTGACGGTCTTCGACAACATCGCCTACGGCCTCTACAGCCGCCGGATGGGCCGGACGCAGATCCGCGCCCGCGTCGAGGAGATGCTGGCGCTGGTGGGGCTCGTGGGCGAGGAGAGCAAGTACCCGGCCCAGCTCTCGGGCGGCCAGCAGCAGCGCGTGGCCCTGGCCCGGGCGCTGGCGCCGTCACCGAGCCTGCTGCTGCTCGACGAGCCGCTGTCGGCGCTGGACGCGCGCCTGCGGGTGCGCCTGCGCCACGAGGTGCGCAGCCTGCAGCGGCGCCTGGGCGTGACCACGATCCTGGTCACCCACGACCAGGAAGAGGCCCTCACCATGGCCGACCGCATCGTGGTCATGAACCAGGGCATCATCGAGCAGATCGGCACGCCCATGGAGGTCTACCAGCATCCGGCCACGGGGTTCGTGGCCGACTTCGTGGGCGAGATGAACTTCCTCCAGGGCGTGCTGGTGGCGCCCGACCGCGTGCGCGTGGGCGCGACGGAACTGGCCTGCGTGCCAGCCGACGGCCTGCCGGCGGGCGCGCCGGTGCGCGTGTGCTTCCGGCCCGAGGACGTGGACGTCCGCGGGGCGCGGGCGGATTTCGCCAACACCCTTGAGGCCCAGATCGTGGCGCTGGACTTCCTGGGCTCGTTCTACCGCGCCACCCTGCGGCCCGCCGTCGCCGACGCCGCCGACGTCCGGGCCGACGTGCCCGTCCACCTCCAGCGGGAGTTCGCCCTGGCGCCGGGCAAAGCCATCACCGTCTCGCTGCCCGCCGACCGCGTCCGCGTCTTCCCCGGCACCTGAGCCGTGGCCACCTCGACCCTCGTCGCTGCCGCGGCCCCGCCGGTCCGCCGGGCGCTGGCGCGAGACGAGTGGGTGGCCCGGGGTGGGCTGGCGGCGGTGGCGCTGTGGCTGGTGCTGGCGGTGGCCGCACCCCTGTGGGCGCTGCTGTCGAAGTCGTTCCTCGACCGCGACGGTCGCTTCGTGGGCCTGGCCAACTACGCCGAGTACCTGGCCAGCCCCGCGCTGGCGTCCTCGATCTGGCACAGCCTGGGGATCGCCGTGGTCACCACCGGCGTGGTGGTGCCGGCGGCGTTCCTGTACGCCTACGCCCTCACGCGCACGCGCATGCCGGCCAAGGGGCTCTTCGGCGCGGTGGCCCTCATCCCCATCCTGGCGCCGTCGCTCCTCCAGGCCCTGGCGCTCGTCTACCTGTTCGGGAACCAGGGCCTGCTGCGCGAGCTGCTGCTGGGCCGCTCCATCTACGGGCCGCTCGGCATCGTGATCGCCGAGGCGGTCTACTGCTTCCCCCACGCGCTGATGATCCTGACCACGGCGCTGGCCACGGCCGACGCGCGCCTGTACGAGTCGGCCGCGGCCCTGGGGGCCTCGCCCCGCCGGATCTTCCTCACGGTCACCATCCCCGGCGCGAAGTACGGGCTGTTGAGCGCCGCCTTCGTGGTCTTCACCCTGGTGATCACCGACTTCGGCATCCCGAAGGTCATCGGCGGGCAGTTCAACGTACTGGCCACCGACGTCTACAAGCAGGTGTTCGGCCGCCAGAACTTCGAGACCGGCGCCGTGGTCAGCATGATCCTGCTGGTGCCCGCGGTGCTCTCGTTCCTGGCGGAGCGGTACGTGCACCGCCGCCAGCAGGCGGCGCTGACGCCGCAGGCGGTGCCGCTCCAGCCCCGTCCGCGGCCGGCGGTGGACTGGGCGTTCCTGGGCCTGTGCACCCTGATCGCCGTGCCCATCGTGGGCCTGCTGGTGGTGGCGGCGTGGGGCTCGTTCGTGTCGTTCTGGCCGTACAACCTGGCGCTGGGCCTCAAGAACTACAACTTCGCCCGGTTCGAGACCCAGGGCTGGTTGCCCTACGTCAACTCGCTGAAGATGGCCGGCGCCACGGCCCTGCTGGGCACCGCCCTGGTCTTCACCGGCGCCTACCTGCTGGAGAAGACGCGGGGCTGGCAGCCGGTGCGCGTCGTCGCCCAGCTGCTGGCGATGCTGCCGCTGGCGGTCCCCGGCCTGGTGCTGGGGATCAGCTACATCTTCTTCTTCAACCACCCGGCCAACCCGCTGGGGTTCCTCTACAACACCCTGGCGATCATGGTCGTCAACACCATTGTGCACTTCTACACCGTGAGCCACCTGACGGCGGTGACGGCCCTCAAGCAGCTCGACAGCGAGTTCGAGGCGGTCTCGGCGTCGCTGCGCGCGCCGTTCTACCGCACGTTCGCCCGGGTGACGGTGCCCGTCTGCCTGCCGGCCATCCTCGACATCGCCGTCTACCTGTTCGTCAACGCCATGACCACCGTCTCGGCGGTGATCTTCCTGTGGGCGCCGCACACGCGCCTGGCGTCCATCGCGGTGGTCTACATGGACGACACGGGCCAGCAGGGCGCGGCGGCCGCCATGGCCATGATGATCTTCTACACGTCGGCGGCGGTGAAGCTGCTGCACCTGCTGGTGGCGCGGGTGCTGGACCGGCGCACCCAGGCGTGGCGGCGGCGGTGAGCCGATGCAAGACGACGACCTGCCCATCCTGCTGACCCCCGGACCGCTGACCACCTCGCGGACGGTGCGCGAGGCGATGCTGCGCGACTGGGGATCCCGCGATCCCGCCTTTGCGGCCATGACCGCACGCGTCCGCCGCCGGCTCGTCGCGCTCGCCGGCGGCGCGGAGACCCATGAGGCGGTGCTGCTGCAGGGCTCGGGCACGTTCGGGGTCGAGGCGATGCTGGGCACGTTCGTGCCCCGCGACGGCAAGGTGCTCATCCTCGTCAACGGCGCGTACGGGCATCGCATGGCCCAGATCTGTCGGACGATCGGCCGGGCGCACACGGTGCTGGAGTGGGACGAGGACCAGCCGGTCGACCCCGCGGCAACGGCGGCCGCCCTGACCGCCGACGCGGGGATCACCCACGTGGCGGTGGTCTACTCCGAGACGACGTCGGGCATCGTCAACCCGCTCCCTGCGGTCGCGGACGTGGTCGCAGCTGCCGGCCGGCGGCTGCTGGTCGACGCCATGAGCGCCTTCGGCGCACTGCCCTGCGACGCGCAGGCGCTGGGCTACGAGGCGCTGGTGGCCTCGGCCAACAAGTGCCTGGAAGGCGTCCCGGGGGTCACCTTCGTCATCGCGGCCCGCCGCGCGCTGACCGCCGCCGCGGGCCGTGCGCACTCGGTGGCGCTCGACCTGGCCGACCAGTGGGCGTTCATGGACCGCACCGGCCAGTGGCGCTTCACCCCGCCGACCCACGTGCTGGCGGCGCTGGACCGGGCGCTGGACGAGCACGCGGCCGAAGGCGGCGTGGCCGGCCGCGCCGCCCGCTACCGGCGCAACTGCCAGGTCCTGGTGGAGGGCATGCGGGCGCTGGGCTTCCGCCCATTGCTGCCCGACCACCTCCAGGGGCCGATCATCGTCACCTTCCACACGCCGCCCGACCCGCGCTTCGACTTCCAGACGTTCTACACCCGCCTGGCGCAGCGCGGCTACCTGATCTACCCGGGCAAGCTCACCCGCATCGACTCGTTCCGCATCGGGTGCATCGGGCGCATCGACGAGCGTCACGTGCGCGGGGCGCTGGCGGCGATCCGTGCGGTGCTGGACGAGATGGGCGTGCGGGTGCCGGTGTCCGCCGCCAGCTGACCACCGCGGCGGGGCGCGCGTCTCCGCCGCCACCCGCATACCGGCTTGCTGCAGACGCCACATCGCTGCGGACGCCACCGGGCCGTCGCGCGTGCTGGACGCCCGGGCGACGAGCCTGTGCGGCTTACCGGCGTCCAGACACCAGCGGCCCGCTGGCCAGCGGGAGGAGGCGCACGGCCTCCGGCGCGCACCGGGCCGTGACGCGCGTGCCCACGGGGAAGGCGTCGGCGCGTGCGCTGGGAATGTCCGCCGCAAGCTCCTCACCGGAGGCGAGGGCGATCTTCACCCTGGTGATCGGGCCCAGGAACGCCCTGGAGGCGATCCGTCCCTCGAAGACGCCTGCGGGCGCGCCGGTGCCCGCGGCTTGCGCCGCAGGACCGCCTCCCGCCGTAGCCGGGGCCGCGCGGCCCGGAGGCACGTCGCCCCGCGGCTCCACCTCCAGGGCTTCCGGACGCATCAGCACCAGCACGGGTGCGCCGTCGCGCTGCCCGCGGGCCGCGTCGGCCAGGACCTGCACGCCGGCGCACTCCACCAGCCCCCGGGTGCCGTCGACGATGCGGCCCGGCAGCCGGTTCATGGTCCCCACGAACTCCGCCACGAACGGCGTGGCCGGCGCGCCGTAGATCTCCGCGGCGGTGCCGACCTGCTCGATCCGCCCGGCGGCCATGACCGCCACGCGGTCGGAGATCGACAACGCCTCTTCCTGATCGTGCGTGACGTAGAGCGTGGTGATACCCAGCCGGCCCTGGATGCGGCGGATCTCCTCCCGCAGCTGCACCCGCACCCGCGCGTCCAGCGCCGAGAGCGGCTCGTCCAGCAGGAGCACCCGCGGCTCGATGGCCAGGGCGCGGGCCAGCGCGACCCGCTGCTGCTGCCCGCCCGAGAGCTGGTGGGGGTAGCGCCGCCGCGCGGCCTCCAACCCCACGAGGGCGAACAGCTCGTCCACGCGACGGCGGCGCTCGGCCGGCGGCACCTTGCGGATCCGCAGCCCGAACTCGACGTTCTCCTCCGCGGTCATGTTGGGGAAGAGGCTGTAGGCCTGGAAGACCATGCCCATGTGGCGGCGGTTGGCCGGCACCCCGGTGATGTCCTGGCCGTCCAGCACCACGGCGCCGGCGTCCGGAGCGGTGAAGCCCGCCACGATGCGCAGGGCCGTGGTCTTGCCGCAGCCGCTGGGGCCCAGCAGCGCCACGAACTCGCCGCGCGCGAGCGCCAGGTCGAACTGCTCGAGGGCGACGACCTCGCCGAACCGCTTGTGCAGGCCCCGCAGTTCCAGGTACGCCATCGTCTAGCGGGCGCCGCCGATCTGCGCCTGCCGGCCGCCCAGCTGCCGGCCAACCACCAGGATGCCCGCCATCGCCACCCAGGTGACGGCGAAGCTCGCCAGCGTCAGCGCCGCCGCCGGCGTCGCCTGCGTCTCCCCGATGTAGTTGATGTACACGGAGAACGTCGAGAAGAGCATGACGTTGGCCAGGGTGAACTCGCCCATCACGATGGCCAGGGTCAGGAAGGCCCCGCTCAGCACCGCCCCCTGGAGGTTGGGCAGGATCACTCGCGCCATGGTCGTCAGCCATCCGGCCCCGAGGCTCTGGGCAGCCTCGGTGAGCGTGTGCACGTCGATGGCGCGCAGCCCGGCATCGAGGGCCCGGTAGACGTAGGGCAGGGCCAGGATCACGTAGCCGGTGACCAGGAAGTGCGGCGAGCCGACCAGCAGTTCGGGCGCCCCCCGATAGAGGTTGAGCAGGCCCACCACCAGGACGATGGGCGGCACGACGAACGGCAGCACCGAGACGAACTCCACCAGGGGGCGCAGGCGCGCCAGCCGCAGGTGGACCCAGTACACCGTGGGCAGCAGCAGGACCAGGGCCACCGCGATGGTCTCCAGGGCCAGCACCAGTGACAGCCGGAAGCTCTCGAGGAAGCGGGGATCGCGCAGCACGAAGGCGTAGGCCGACAGGTCGTAGCGCCCTCCGCCGGCGCGCAGGCTGAACTCCGCGGTGGCCACCAGCGGGACCAGGAAGTAGCAGCCGCCCAGCAGCAACCAGACGGCGCGCCAGGCCGAGAAGCGTCCGGTCACGGCGCAGCCCTCACCGCACGCTCGCCCCGGGTGCCTCCGCCACCCCGTGCCGCCTCCGCCGCGCCGCACATCCGGTCGTCTCCCGGCTCCGCCACGGAGTCCGCGCCGCGCGCCCGCGCGGTCAGCGCATCCACCGTGCCGCCCGCCGCTGCAGCAGCGCGTAGCCCGCCATGGCCACCGCGATGACCGCGATCATGCCCAGCGCCAGGGCGTGGCCCAGGTGCGGATCGGTCAGGACGTTGCCCTGCAGCACGTTGCCGATCTGGGTGGTCACCAGGTTCACGACGCCCGAGGTGAGCGCGTACGGGGTGGCGTAGGCGGCGAACGCGTTGCAGAACAACAGCACCATCGCGCCCAGCACCGAGGGCGCCAGCACCGGCAGCCCCACGTACCGCCAGAACTGGACCCCGGTCGCGCCCAGGCTGGCAGCGGCCTCCTGCCACTCCACGCGCAATCCGTCCAGGGCGGGTGCGATCACCAGGATCATCAACGGGATCTGGAAGTAGGTGTAGGTGAGCGCCAGGCCCGCGAAGGAGAACAGGGTGAACCCGGCACCGTAGAGGTCCACCCCCAGCGCCTGCAGCAGCCGCGTCAACAGACCGACGGTGCCCAGGGTGGCGATGAACGCGAAGGCGAGCGGCACCCCGGCGAAGTTGGCCGCCACGCCGGCGAAGGTCGTGAGGGTGGGGCGGATCCAGCGCGGGGCGCCGGGGCTGACGGCGGCGTAGGCCATCAGACCGCCCAGGGCGCCGCCGGCCACGGCCGTGGCGGCGCTGAGCTGCAGGCTGTTCACGTACGCCTGCAGGTGCTGGCCCTCCAGGAGCGCCGCCAGATGCGCCAGGGTGAACTGCCCGTCCTGGGTGAAGAAGGCGCCCACGAGCACCGTCGCCGCGGGCAGGAGCAGGAACGCCAGGGTGTACGCGAAGTAGGGGACGACGGGCAGCAGGTCGAGCACGGGGGGCCTGCGCGTGCGCAGGCCCCCCGGCGCGGCGCCAACCGCGCGGCCGGCCAGCGGTGCCGGCTGCGCCATGGACGTGCGCTCCCTACGTGCCCGTGCCCGCGACTACTTCCCCGCCACCTTCGGACCCCACAGGTCCGCCACCACCTTCTGGGCCTTCTTCGTCTGCTCCACCGTGGGGAACTTCACCTTGGCGTACGGCTCGGGCGGCGGGAGCTGCGCCATCAGGTCCTTGGGGATCACGTTGCGCCTCACGAGGTCGTCGAAGCGCGCCGGGTGTGCGAACCCCTTCAGGAACAGGATCTGCCCCTCGTCCGAGTACAGGAACTCCTGCCACAGCCGGGCGGCGAAGGGATTGGGCGCCCAGGCCGTGATCGCCTGACAGTAGTAGTTGCCGAAGATGCCGTCCTGGGGCAGCGCCACCTCCCACTTGATCTTCCCGGCGAACTGCTTGCTGTACCCGATCTGCAGGTAGTCCCAGTCCACCGTGATGGGCGTCTGGCCGCTCTGCACCGTCGCCGGCGTGGCGTCCACCGGGATGAAGTTGCCCAGCTTCTTCAGCTCGGCGAAGAACTCCACGCCCGGGGTGATGTCGTCCAGCGACCCGCCGTTGGCCAGCGCCGCCGACCACACGCCCGCAAACGCCGCGCCGGCGCGGCGCGGGTCGCCGTTGAGCGCCACCTTGCCCTTGTACTCGGGCTTCTTGAGGTCGGCCCAGCGCTGGGGGACGGTCTTGACGACGTCGCGGTTGACACCAAACGCCATGACGCCGAAGTAGTCGCCGACCCAGTAGCCCTCGGGGTCCTTCATGCTGTCGGGCACCGTCGCCCACTGCGAGTGCTTGTAGGCCGCGAACAGCTTCTCTTGCTTGCCCTGGATGGCGAACGACGGCCCCAGGTCGAGCACGTCGGGACAGCGCTTCTGGCCCTTGAGGGCCTTGATGGCCTGCAGCTCTTCAGCGGAGGAAGCGTTGGGCGAGGCGCTGTTGATCTTGATGCCGTACTTCTTGGTGAACGTCGCCATGATCTCGCCGTAGTTGGCCCAGTCGGGGGGAAGGGCGATGACGTTCAGCGTCCCTTCCTTCTTGGCAGCGGCCACCAGGTCGGCCATGCTCATCTGGCTGGCCGCAGACGGCGGCTGCATGGCGCCCGCGGCGGCCAGCCGCTGTGCCGCATCCGCCAGCAGCGGGCCCACCGTCAGGGCACCGGCGGCACCCATCCCGACCTGCAAGAACTTCCTGCGCGACAGGCGCGCAGCCTCCCCGGCCCACAGCGGATCGTCCTCGCGTGGCATAGTCCTCCCTCCTCTGCGCTTGGCCCGTGCGTGCGATCCTGGAATTCCAGGAACCGCAACCTTCTCCTCCCGGCCGTTCCACCCCCCTTCCGTACCGGCGGACCGCTGCCCCGGACCACGCGGCCCGGTGAGCCGATCCTTGCAACAGAGCCACGCGCGAACGGTGGAGACCAACGTTGATTCTTCCTGAGCGCGTGGCAACGTTGCCTGATCCCTTGAGGTTCCCACCGCCCTCCAGCGCAGGCATCCCGCCCGGTGAGGCCCGGTTCAGGCTCTGAGCCTGGTGTGTTCGGGATCGTAGCGCGGCTCGCGCGCGACCACCGCCGCCACGCGGGCGCCGTCGACCTCAACGACCAGCGCAGTGCCCACCCGGGCCAGTTCCACCGGCAGGTACGCGTAGGCCAGGCTCTCCCCCACCGTGTAGCCGTACCCGCCGCTGGTCACCCGCCCAACGACCCGCGCACCGTCGAACACCGGCTCGTTCCCCAGCGCCACGGCCTGCGGGTCGGCCAGCACCAGACAGCACAGGCGGCGGCGGATCCCCTCGGCCTTCTGCCGCACGAGCGCCTCGCGCCCCTGGAAGCTTCCCTTGTCCAGCTTCACGCAGAACCCCTGGCCTGACTCGTACGGCGTGTACTCGGGCGTGATGTCCGCGCTCCAGTACCGGTAGCCCTTCTCCAGCCGCAGCGAGTCCACGGCCCGATATCCCACTGGCCGCAAGCCTGCGGGCCGCCCCGCTTCCCACAGCGCGTCCCAGACGCCCAGCGCCTGCTCGGGTCGCACGTACAGCTCCCACCCCAGCTCGCCCACGTACGTCACCCGCTGTGCCCACACGTCCGCATCTCCCACGCGCACCCACCGGGCCGTCATGTAGGGAAACGCCGCATTGGTCAGGTCGGCATCGGTGACCTGCGCCAGGATCTCGCGCGCCCGCGGCCCCCACAGCCCCACACATGCCCATTCGGTCGTCACGTCCCGTACCGCCACCGACCCGTCGTCGGGCAGGTGGCGCGTGATCCAGTCCAGATCGTGGACCCCAAACGCGCTCCCCGTCACCACGAAGAACCGGTCCGCGGTCATGCGCGTCACCGTCAGATCGCACTCGATCCCGCCCCGCGTGTTGAGCATCTGCGTGTACACCACCGTCCCCGGCGCCCGGTCCACGTCGTTGTCGCACAACCACTGCAACAGCCCCACGGCCCCCGGCCCCGTGAGCTCGAACTTCGAGAACGACGTGAAGTCGCACAGCCCCGCCGCCTCCCGCACCGCCCGGTGCTCGACCGCAATCGCCGGCGACCAGTTGTGCCGGAACCAGCCGCGCGGCCGCCAGGTCGCGGGGGCGGACGCCACCTGGTCGAGCTCCACGGCAGACGCCGATGTCCCAGGCTCCCGGGGCGACGACGGCCCACTGCGTGGCCCTGCCAACGGCGCCCCAGCAGACGATGCCGCAGCCTGCGCTGTGCCCTCTGCCGCCACCCCGCCGGCGGCCGCTGCGGCAGACGCTCCCGCGCCGACCGCTGCGCCGGTCAACGCACCCTCTGGCCCGTCGGCAGGCAGGTTGTACGCAAACCAGTTCGGACGCTCCCAGCCGCCCTTCTCCCCCAGCGCGGCGCCCAACGCCACCAGGCGGGGGTGGATCGGGCTGTGCCGGAAGTTGCGACCCGTGTCCCACTCGTCGAACGGCAGGGCCACCGCGCCGTAGCGGCGCGCGTACGCCTCCACGGATCGCGCCACGGTGTGGGCCGCGTCGGCAAACTGCGGACCGAACCGCCGGATGTCCATGCGCCAGACGTCCAGGCTCGGCTGGCCGTCCACGATCCACTCGGCCAGCACCCGGCCGACGCCGCCCCCGGCGGCGATGCCGTAGGCGCAGAATCCCGCGGCCACGAAGAACCCGCGCACGCCGGGCGCCTCGCCCAGGATGAACTCGCCGTCGGGGGTGAACGCCTCGGGGCCGTTGATGATCTTCGCGATCTGCGCGTGCTCGAAGGCGGGAACCCGCCGGGCGGCGTTGCGCACGATCGGCTCGAAGATCGGCCAGTTCACCGGCAGCAGCCGGTGGACGAACTCCTCGGGCACGCCGTCGACCGCCCAGGGCGCAGGGTCGGCCTCGAAACCGCCCACCAGCAGCCCGCGGACCTCCTCGCGGAGGTACAGGCGCAGGTCGGGATCGCGCACGACCGGCAGATCGCGGTGCGCGCCGTCGATGGGCTCGGTCAACAGGTACTGGTGCTGCATCGGCACGATCGGCACCCGCACGCCCACCATGCGGCCGATCTGGTCGGCCCACATGCCGGCGGCGTTGACCACGACGGGCGTCCGGATCATCCCGCGGTCGGTGACGACGGCCTGGACGCGCCCGCGGCGGACCATGATGCGCCGCACGGGCGTGTTCGGGTAGATCCGCACGCCGCGCTGCCGCGCACCCCGGGCCAGCGCGAACGTCACACCGCTGCTGTCGACGCGACCATCGGTGGGCATGTAGACCGCGCCTGTCAGGTCGCGGTCGGACAGCAGCGGGCACAGCGCCAGCGTCTCGCGTGGCCCCAGCACCTCCACCGGCAGCCCGAAGGTGCGGGCCAGCGCGGCCTGACGCAGGTTCTCCTCCATGCGCAACGGCGACGACGCCAGGCGCAGGCTGCCCACCTGACGCCACTCGGGATCGTGCCCGGTCTCGGCCGCCAGCCGCGCGTAGAGTTCGACGCTGTACATCATGATGCGCGTGAGACTCAACGTGCCGCGCAGCTGGCCGACCAGGCCGGCCGCGTGCCAGGTGGACCCGCTGGTCAGGTCGGCCTTGTCCACCAGCACCACGTCGCGCCAGCCCATCGCCGCCAGGTGATAGGCGACGCTGCACCCGACGATACCGCCGCCGATGACGACGGCCTGCGCCTCTTCCTCCATGCGCGGCCTCCTATGCCTTGATGCGGCTTCCCGTGGGGTCGTAGCGCGGCTCGCGTTGTACCGTGGCTGGCACCGGATCGCCGTCGACCTCGACGACCAGGGCGGTGCCCACGTGAGCCAGCTCCACCGGCAGGTACGCGTAGGCCAGGCTCTCCCCCACCGTGTAGCCGTACCCGCCGCTGGTCACCCGGCCCACGGGCCGGTCGGCGGCCAGCACCGGCTCGTTGCCCAGGGCAACCCGCCGCGGGTCGGCTAGCACCAGGCAGCACAGCCGGCGACGGACCCCCTCGGCCTTCTGCCGCACGAGCGCCTCCCGCCCCTGGAAGCTCCCCTTGTCCAGCTTCACGCAGAACCCCTGGCCCGCCTCGTACGGCGTGTATTCCGGCGTGATGTCCGCACTCCAGTACCGGTAGCCCTTCTCCAACCGCAGCGAGTCCACGGCGCGGTACCCGACCGCCCGCAGCCCGAACGGCTGCCCGGCCGCCCACAGCGCATCCCACACCGCCAGGCCTGCCTCCGCTGGCATGTAGAGCTCCCAGCCGAGCTCGCCCACGTAGGTGACGCGCTGCGCGCGCACCCGGACGCCGGCGATGGTGATCTCCCGCGCGGTCATGTAGGGAAACACCGCGTTGGAGAGGTCGGCGTCGGTGACCCGGGCCAGGATCTCGCGGGCCCGGGGTCCCCACAGCCCCAGGCAGCATTGCTCGACCGTGACGTCGCGCACGGTGACCGAGCCGTCTTCGGGCAGGTGGCGCGTGATCCAGGCGAGGTCGTGGACCCCGAACGCGCTGCCGGTGACGACGGCGAAGCGCTCGGGTCCCAGCCGCGTCACGGTCAGGTCGCACTCGATCCCGCCGCGCGCGTTCAGCATCTGGGTGTAGACCACGGTGCCCGGCGGCCGGTCGACGTCGTTGTCGCACAGCCACTGCAGCAGGCGCAACGCCCCGGGCCCGGTGACCTCGAACTTGGAGAACGACGTGAAGTCGAACAGCCCCGCGGCCTCGCGGCAGGCCTGGTGCTCGACGGCGATGGCCGGGGACCAGTTGTGGCGGAACCAGCCCACGGGCTCCCATGCGGGGGGACCGTCGGGGAGGTTGGCCGCACACCAGTTCGGCCGCTCCCACCCGCCCTTCTCCCCGAACACCGCGCCAAGCGCCACCAGCCGCGGGTAGACCGCGCTGCGCTTGAGGCCCCGGCCGGACTCCCACTCCTCGAAGGGGTAGCGGAGCACGTAGTTCTTGGAGTAGGCTTCCAGCGCGCGGGCACGGGCGTAGGCCGGGTCGCCGTAGTGGGCCTGGAAGCGGCGGATGTCCATGCGCCAGACGTCCAGCCCGGGGTCGCCCTCCACGATCCACTGGGCCAGGACGCGGCCGACGCCGCCGGCGGAGGCGATGCCCGGCGTGCCGCAGGCGACGAAGAACCCGCGCAGCTGCGGCGCTTCGCCCAGGATCAGCTCGCCGTCGGCGGTGATGCCATCGGGGCCGTTGACCAGCTCGCGCACCCCCGCGGTCTCCAGGGCCGGAATGCGCCGGGCGGCGTTGCGGGCCAACGGCTCGAACTGCTCCCAGTTGGGTGGCAGCAGCCGGTGGTGGAAGTCGGGCGGGATGCCATCGACTCCCCACGGCAGGGGATGGCGCTCGTAGCCACCCAGGCACAGGCCGCGTGCCTCCTCGCGGAAGTAGATCAGCAGATCGGGGTCGCGCACCACCGGCAGGCCCCGGCGCAGCCCGTCGATGGGGCCCGTCAGGAGGTACTGGTGCTCGATGGGGTAGATGGGCACGACCACGCCCACCCGCGCGGCGAGCTCCCGCCCCCAGATGCCGGCGGTGTTGACGACCACCTCGGCCGTGATGGTGCCGTGCGAGGTAACCACGCCACGCACGCGGCCGTTCCGGGTGAGAATCTCTCTCACCTCGACCCCCTCGTGGATCTCGGCGCCCCGGGCCCGGGCGCCGCGGGCGAGGGCCAGGGTCAGCCCGGTGGGGTCGACGCTGCCGTCGGTGGGCACGTAGGCCGCCCCCAGCAGGTCGCGGTCGCTCATGACCGGAAACAGGGCGACGGCTTCCCGCGGCGTCAGCAGGTGCATCTCCAGGCCGTACGTCCTGGCGGTGGCCACGTGGCGGCGCAGTTCCACCAGCCGGTCGGGGGTCGCGGCCAGCCGCAGGCTGCCGGTCTCGCGCCAGTCGGGATCCTGCCCGGTCTCGGCCGCCAGGCGGCGGTACAGCTCGACGCTGTACATGATCATGCGGGTGAGGCCCAGCGTCGCCCGCAGCTGGCCCACTAGGCCCGCTGCGTGGAACGTCGCGCCACCGGTCAGACGGCCCTTCTCCACCAGCACCACGTCGCGCCAGCCGAGGGCCGTCAGGTGGTAGGCGACGCTGCACCCGTAGACGCCACCACCGATGATCACCGCCTGGGCATCCGTCTTCACCCGCTCGCCTCCCGCGCCACCACGCTAGCGCCACCACCCTGGCGTGCGCTCTTTCCCCCTGGGCCCGGTACCTCCGCCAGCATCAGTCGCCGCGGTCGCGGCTACCGTGCTGGTGTGCCTCTTCCCACCGTTCGCTCCCGAACCCGACGCGCCCTGGCGGCGCTGCGGCTGCGCTGCGAATTGCTCCCGGGACGGCGCTGCGGCGCGCAATCCCCGGTTTGGGCGAGACCGCGCCACAGGGCCATCCCCGGCGGCACGCCAGAGGGGCGCAGGACCGCGGACGCCGCCAGCGAACCTGCTGGAGAGATGTCCAAGCAGCGTCCAAGCAGCGGGGACTTGCACGGGGTGGACGCCCGGGGATCGGGCGGCCCGGCACGCCGGGGGACCGGGGACGATTTGCAACCGGAACGCACGGCACGCCGAGGGAGCCGGGGGGCTTTGCAACCGGGACGCGCGGCACGCCAGGGAAGCGTAGGCGCCCCGGGCCTGGGTCCTGCAGCACGCCGTGGGAGTACGGGCGCCCGGCGACCGGGCCACGCCGTCGACCGCGCCAGCCTGCGCTACTGGGCCGCGCGGGTGACCCCGGCGTCGTACACGCGGCGGGGACGGCTGATCCGGCTGCGCACCTGGATCGTGAAGATCCAGTACCGGGGGCGTCGGCGGACGTTCTCCCTGGGGGCTGTCCCGCGTCAGACGGCCGCCCGGCGGGCGCGCGCGCTCTACAGGACCATCGTGACGCGGGGCTGGGAGGCCACCGTGGCCCCGGCCGCGCAGGACCGCTCGCGCCGCGACGCAGGAGGCCGCGACGCCGCCGTTGCGGCCGCGCCCGGCCTGCATCCACGCGACTGGCGCCCGCGCCTGCTCGTGCGCCGCTACACCGAGGGCCTGCGGCCGCACCACGCGGGCGAGCTCTCGGCGCGCATCGAGCACGCCGGCGAGAGCCACTACGTGCCGCTGGGCACCGCCGACGTCGCGCAGGCGGCCCGGCGCGCGGCCACGATCTACCGCACCGTGCTCGAGGAGGGATGGGCCCGCGTGCGCGCTCTGGTGCCCCGGGAGATCACCGTGGCGGTGTTCTGGTCGATGAACCCGCTGGCGTCGACGTACACGACGTTGTACACCGAGCCTGCGGTGCCCGCGGCCGCGACGGCACCGCCTGCCGCGGAGGCGACGACACTGCCCGTCGCCCACGCACGACCCCGGCCGCGCGCCGCCACGCTGCTCTGCGTGGTCGAGCCCGACGCGGGCGTGCAGCGTGCCATGGCGGCCTGCCTGGCCCTCCATCCCGAGGGCTGGACGGCGGCGACCGTTGGCGATCCGCGCGAGCTCCTGCGTCTGGGCCCGCGCCTGGCGGCCGCAGCCGTCCTGCTCAACCGCGCGCTGCCCGATGCAGCCAGCGCCCAGGCGCAGCTCGCGGCACAGCGCCCCGACCTGCCGGTGTTCACCTATGGCGTCTACGCGGACAGCGATCAGCTCTTCCTGTCGTTTGGCGGGGTGAGCGGGGGGTACATCCTGCGCCGTCGACCGCCGGCGCGGCTGCTGGAGCCTCTGGGGCCGCCCGCCGCCGCCCGGCCGCTGACCGCCGCCCAGGCGGCTCTGCGCATTCGCCGCTACTTCGAGGGCCTGTTCGCCGCGTCCGCAGGGGCGGAGACGACGGCCATGGCGCGCCTGACGCCGCGGGAACAGGAGATCCTCGATTACCTCAGCAAGGGCTACCTCGACCGGGAGATCGCCGCGCGCCTGGGCATCAGCGGCTGGACGGTGCACCACCACCTGCGCAACATCTTCGCCAAGCTGCAGGTTCGCACGCGCACCGAAGCCGTGGTGCGCTACCTCCAGAAGTAGCGCCCCCGGCCGCCGCACAGGGGGATGGTGGCGTGCCACACGGTGGCGCACTGCGTGGCGCTGCTTGGACGTTGCTTGGACACCATCTCCCTCCGCCGGCACCTCTGAAGCGTCCTTCGTCCTGCATGCGCTGCCCCGCCAGCGACTCCCTGAAACCGGTGATTGCCCGGTCGTGCGCCTGCTTTGCACACTGGCAGCGTCGGTGAGTGCCCCTCGCGTCGTGCCGACCTCCGCCGGGGCGCATCTGCCTCCGGCAGTGCGCCCGCGGCACAACCGCGTCCGCGACGCGCTGGCCGACGGCCGCTTCTTCCTGACCGTTGAGGTGGCGTCGCCGACGGCCAGCCAGCCGTTCGACGACGCGGTCCGCCCCATCGTGGCGCTGGCCCGCGCCGCAGCCAGCGACGGGCGCGTGGCGGCCATCGCGCTCACCGACCGGAGTCGATCCGACCACGACCACGATCCCGTCGCGATCGGGGCCCACCTGGCGGCGGCCACGGGCGTGGTGCCGCTGGTGCACCTGGCCGGCAAGGACCGGTCGCCGGCCGACCTCGACGCGGCCCTGAGGCGGGCGCAGGCTGCCGGCCTGGACGCCTTCCTGCTGGTCACCGGCGACGCCCTGCGCGCCCCGCCCCGCGATCGCCCGGTGCGCTACCTCGATGCGGTGCTGGCGCTGGCGCAGGCGCGGCAGCAGGCGCCGGGGGCGCTGCTGGCCGCGGCAGTGTGCCCGTTCAAGTACCGCGAGGAGGAACTGCTGGGGCAGTACCTGAAAGCTGGGAAGAAAGTGCGGGCCGGCGCCGATGTGCTCATCACGCAGATCGGCTGGGACATGCGGAAGTACCACGAGGCCCGCGCCGTGCTGGCGGCCCGCGGTTACGACGTCCCGCTGGTGGCGGGCCTGCTGTGGCTCACCCCGCGCGGCTGCCGCCGCCTGCGGCAGACCCCGCTGCCGGGCGTCGTCGTCACCGACGAGCTGGCGCGGCGGCTGGAGGAAGAGGCGTGTGCGCCCGACGGGGGCCAGGCGGCGGCGTTTCGCCGCCTGGCGTTGCAGATCGTGGGCGTCCGGCTGCTGGGGTATGCAGGCGCGCAGGTCAGCGGCCTGCACACCTGGCCGAAGGTCGAACGGTTGCTGGAGGAGGTCGACGCCGTCGCCACCGCCTGCCCCGACCTAGACGCGTGGCAGCAGGCCTGGGGGGAGATGCTCACCCTCCCCGATGGCCGTCAGGCGCGCGTCGCGCCGGACGATGGCTACTACCTCGACGGGGCGTTCCCCGTAGACGGCGCACGGCCCGGGCGCGTCGAGGCGCTCCGGTTTCGCCTGCTGGACGCCGTCGACCGGGCTGTGTTCCACGACGGCTCCGCCGGGGCCCGCGTGCTCGGTCCGCTGGTGCGGGCGCTGGAGGGCCGCGCGGGCGCTGACGCCCTGCTGGCAGCGCTGGAGGGTGCGGTGAAGGGCCCGCTGGTCGGCTGTCGGCGCTGCGGCTTCTGCCGCCTGCCCGCCACCGCGTACGTGTGCCCGGAGACGTGTCCCAAGGGACTGGCCAACGGCCCCTGTGGCGGCAGCCGCGACGGCCGCTGCGAGGTCGCGGCGCACGAGTGCATCCACCACCGGATCTACCGCCTGGCCAAGGCCGCCGGCCGGCTGGACGACCTCGAGCACCTGCTGATCCCCGCTGTGCCCGAAGCGCACCGCGATCGCTGCTCCTGGCTCGTCCACTTCCAGGGCGGAGGACCGCATCCCGCCCGGCTGCCCACGGGAGGTGATGGGCGACGAGTATCCGCCCCCGCACGCTGATCGTCGGCGAGCTGATCAACTCGACGCGCCGGCAGATCCAGCCGCTCCTGGAGGCCCGGGACGCCGCTGCCATCGTCGACCTGGCCCGTCGCCAGGTGGACGCGGGCGCGCACCTCGTCGACGTGAACTGCGCCACCCTCATGGAGGACGAGGTGGCGTGCATGGAGTGGGCGGTGCGCACGATCCAGGACGCGCTGGACGTCCGGCTCTCCATCGACAGCCCCAACCCCGCTGCGCTGCGGCGCGGCCTGGAAGTCCACCGCGGCCGCGCGCTCCTGGACTCGATCAACCTGGAGCACGATCGCTGGACGCGCCTGCTCCCCGTGATCAAGGAGTTCCAACCGGAGGTCGTCGCGCTGTGCATGGACGACACGGGGATTCCGGCCACGGCCCAGGGGCGGCTGGAACTGGCCGCGCGCCTCGTCGACGGCCTGACCGATGCCGGCGTGCCCTTCGCCGACATCCTGGTGGACCCCCTGGTGTTCCCCATCGCGACCGACAGCCGGTGCGTGGCGGTCTTCCTGGAGGCGCTGGACCTGATCAAGGCCCGCTACCCTGGGATCCGCACCATCTGCGGCCTCAGCAACGTCTCGTTCGGGTTGCCCCATCGGGCGCAGATCAACCAGGTGTTCCTCGTGCTCTGCCTGGCCCATGGCATGGACGCCTTCATCCTCGATCCGCTGGACCGGCGCCTCATGGCGCAGCTGGCCACCGCGGAGATGCTGCTGGGGCACGACGACTTCTGCCGGCGCTACCTGACCGCGGCGCGGGCCGGTGCCTTCGACTTCCTCAAGGTGCGCCCGTGAGGCCGCTGCGCGAGCCGGTCCCCGCACGTCCGCGCCTGCGCCCGATCGCCGACGTCGCACGCCAGATCGGGTTGACCGCCGATGACCTGATCCCCTACGGCCCGTGGATCGCAAAGGTGTCGCTGCGGGCCCTGGCGCGGCTGGAGGCGCGGGCGCGCGGGCGGGTGATCCTCGTCACGTCCATCAACCCGACGCCCGCGGGCGAGGGCAAGACCACCACCGCCATCGGCCTGGCCCAGGCGCTCTGGCGGCTGGGCGAACGTGCCATCGTCTGCCTGCGGGAGCCCTCCATGGGACCGATCTTCGGCCAGAAGGGCGGGGCCACCGGCGGCGGACGCGCCACGGTCGAACCGGCCGAGGCCATCAACCTGCACTTCACCGGCGACCTGCACGCGGTGACCTCCGCCCACAACCTGCTGGCCGCGGCGCTCGACGACCACCTGTACCGGAAACGCGAGCCCCGGGTGGACCCGGCGCGCGTGTTCCTGCCCCGCGTCCTCGACGTCAACGACCGCGCCCTGCGCCGGGTGCTGGTGGCCCTGGACCAGACCCCCCGCGAGGACCGCTTCGAGATCACGGCGGCATCGGAGGTGATGGCGATCCTGGCCCTGGCCACGTCGTACCGCGACCTGCGGCAACGGCTGGGGCGTATCGTGGTGGGCGCGACGCCGGCCGGGGCGCCGGTGACCGCCGACGACGTGGGGGTGGCCGGCGCGATGGCCGCGCTGCTGCGGGACGCGCTGCTGCCCAACCTGGTGCAGACGCAGGAAGGTGGTCCGGCACTGGTGCACGCCGGACCGTTCGCCAACATCGCCCATGGCACCAGCTCGCTGGTGGCGCTGCACCTGGCACGCCGGCTGGCGTCCTACGTGGTCGTGGAGGCGGGGTTCGGCGCCGACCTGGGTGCGGAGAAGTTCGTCCACATCGTCGGCGCCCACGGCGGTCCCCGGCCCGCCGTCGCGGTGGTCGTGGTCACGACCCGTGCCCTGAAATACCATGGCGGCCTGCCGGTCGAGCAGCTGGCGGCGCCCGACGAGGAGGCGCTCCGGGCCGGGCTGCCGCTGCTCGGCCATCACGTCGGCATCGTCCGGCGCCTGGGCATGCGACCGGTGGTCTGCGTCAACGCCTTCACGACGGATGCGCCGGGGGAGCAGGCTGCGGTCCTGGACGCCGCGCGGGCCTGGAGCGTGCCCGCGGCCATCTCGCGCGCGTACGACGCCGGTGGGGAGGGCGCTTTGGAGGTGGCCGACCTGGTGTGCCGGGTGGCCCAGGAGGCGCCCGGACCGGAGACCGACGGGGCCCTCCCGGACGGCGGCAGGCTCTACCCTGCCGGCGCCCCGCTGGCGGAGAAGATCCGCACGGTGGCGCAGGTGGTCTACAACGCCGCCGGCGTGGAGTTCGCCGACGCCGCCCGCGCGCGGCTGGCGGAAGCCGAGACCTGGGGATACGGCCGGCTGCCCGTCTGCATCGCCAAGACCCAGTACTCGCTCAGCGACCGGCCGCAGCTGCGCGGCGTGCCCGCGGGCGTCGTGCTGCGGATCCGGGATGCAGCGGTGCGGGCCGGTGCGGGGTTCGTGTTGGCGCTCGCCGGCGAGATGCTGACGATGCCCGCGCTGGGCGCGCGACCCCGCGCGCGGGAGATCGACATCGATGACGACGGTACGATCCTGGGCCTGCAGGCCTGACCGGCGTCGGGGGGCGCCGCCCGGCTGGACTGCCCCCGTCCGACGCCGGCCGTGGGAGAGTAGGAACGGTACGCGCCGGGGCGAACGCCACTTACGTGCGTGCCTCCTCGGTCCGGCCATGATCGACGAGCTACGCCTGCGGCCTCCGCGCGTGGACCCCGACCTCGTGCTGCGCCTGCACAAGTACCGCAGGCCTGCGGAGGTGGCCCCGCGCTTGCGCGAGATCGCGCGGCAGATGGCCGCGGCCGCGGAGACGCTGCTCGAGCCCCGCGGGTGGCTGCGCCGCCTGTCGGTGCGCAGCGTGGACCCACAAGGGCGTGTGGCGCTGGACGATGGCGTGGTCTTCCACAGCAGGACGCTGGCGCACCGTCTGGCGGGCGCGACCGAGGCCGTCCTCCTGGTGCTCACGATCGGGGCGGCGCTCGAGCGGCGCGCGCAGGCGCTGGTGCGCGAGGAACACCTGGTCGAAGGTCTCCTGCTCGACACCGCCGGCTGGGTGGCCATCGACGGGTTGCTGCGCGACGTGCGCCAGCTGCTGGCCGCCGACGCGCGACGCCGGGGGTACCGCCTCACCGCCCGCATGGCGCCCGGGTTCGCGGGGTGGGCGCTGGAGGAGCAGCGTCTGCTCTTCGCCGCGTTCGCCGGGAGTGCGCTGACGGTGCGCCTCACCGAGAGTTGCGTCATGCGCCCCAGCAAGTCCGTCTCGGGCCTCTACGGCCTCGTGCCCACCGGCGCGCCGTGAGGCCGCGCGGCCAGGTGCAGCATCCCGTCATGCATGCCCCGCAGACGTCCTCCCTGCCCCAGGCCGTCGCCGTGACGTTCGCGCCCGCGCAGCAGCACGTCGCGGTGCCGGCGGGCACGACGCTGCTGCAGGCCGCCCAGCGTGCCGGCGTGGAGATCGTCGCCACGTGCGGTGCGCGCGGCCGGTGTCGCAGCTGCCGGGTGCAGATCACCGCCGGCACACCGCCGCCTCCCACGCTCGCCGACCGCGTCCAGCTGGGCGACGACGCGGTGCGCGACCGCTACCGGCTGGCCTGCCAGGCCGAGGCGTGGACCGACCTCACCGTGCTGGTGGCGCCGCCGATCGACGAGGCGGGGTTCCAGATCGTGACCGCCACGGCGGCCGTGCGGACGGCCCCCGGGCTGGTGCTCGACGCGGGCGTGGTCAAGACCTACGTCGTCCCCTCCCCGCCCGACGACGAGACGCGACCGTCCTCCGACCTGGAGGAGGTAGCGCGGGCGCTCGCGGACGCACCCGGCGGGGCCCTGGCCGGTGCAGGGCTTCCCGACGACGTGGCCCTCGATGCCCTCCGCCGGCTGCCGGCGCTCCTGCGCACGGCGCGCCACGGGCTCACCGTGGTGTGCGCCGACAAGCTGCTCCTGGCCGTCGAGCCCGGCGACACGCGCGCCGAGGCCTTCGGGCTCGCGGTCGACATCGGGACCACCACGGTCGTCACGTACCTGGTCGATCTCTGGACCGGCGCCACGGTGGCCACGGTATCCGGCCTGAATCCCCAGGCGGCCTTCGGCGGCGACCTGATGTCGCGCATCGCGTTCGCGCAGGAGCACCCTGCCCACGTGCGCCGTCTGCACGTGCGGCTGCTCCAGCACCTGAACGCCCAGATCGAGGACACGTGCGCCCAGGCCGCCATCGCCCGTGAGCGCATCTACAAGGTGGTGGTGGTGGGCAACACGGTGATGCACCACCTCTTCCTCGGGCTGGACCCGACGTACGTCGGGCAGGCGCCCTACGCGCCCGCGGTCCGTCGCGGCCTGCGGCTGCGCGCCGCCGAGGTGGGCCTGCGCCTGCCCCCCGCGACCCCGGTCTTCCTGCTGCCGATCGTGGCGGGGTTCGTGGGGGCCGATGCCACCGCGATGGCGCTGGCCACGCGCCTGGACGCCGCCCGCGCACCACGTCTGGCCGTGGACATCGGGACCAACGGCGAGATGGTGCTCGGCGGCCCCGACGGCCTCGTCGCCTGCTCGGCGCCCGCCGGGCCAGCGCTGGAGGGCGCGCAGCTGCGCTGCGGCATGCGGGCCGCCCGCGGCGCCATCGACCGCGTGCGCATCGCGCAGGACGTCGCCTACCACGTCATCGGCGACGTCCCGCCCGCCGGCCTGTGCGGCTCGGGCATCCTGGATCTGGTCGCCGGGCTGCTGGACGCAGGCGTCGTCGACGCCTCCGGGCGCCTGCACCCCGAGCCGCCTTCGGGCGTCCCGGATGCCCTCCGCCGCCGGGTGACGGTGTTCCCCGATGGCCAACCGGCCTTCGTCGTCGTCACGCCGGACGAGAGCGCCACCGGCGAGGCCGTGGTGCTGACGCAGGGCGACATCCGGCAGCTCCAGCTCGCCAAGGGCGCCATCCGTGCCGGCATCGCGATGCTGCAGCGGCTGACCGACACGCCGGACGACCGGCTGGCGGAGCTCCTGCTGGCCGGCGGGTTTGGGAACTACCTGAACGTCGACAGCGCCGTGCGCATCGGCCTCATCCCGCGCCTGGGGCGCGAGCGGGTGCACTACGTGGGCAACGCCGCCGGGCTGGGCGCTCAGATGGCGCTGGTCTCCGAGACCGAACGCCGCCGGGCCGAGGCGCTGGCGCAGCGCATCCGGCACGTGCCGCTCGCGACGCGCCCGGAGTTCCAGGAGGTGTTCCTGGAGGCGCTGCAGTTCCGGTAGGCGGTGGTGGAGGACACACGGTGGGAGCACGCGGCGAGGAACTGGTGGAGCGCCTGGCGTCGGAGGTGCTGATCCTCGACGGCGCCATGGGCACCATGCTCTTCGAGGCGGGCCTGGTCGATGGCGCCTGCCCGGAGCTGTGGAACGAGACCCGACCCGACGTGGTCGCGGGCATCCACCGGGCCTACCTCGCCGCCGGGGCGGATGTCATCGAGACCAACACCTTCGGCGGCACGCGGCTCAAGCTGGCGCCCTACGGGCTGGAGGGACGTGTCCGCGACCTCAACTACCTGGGCGCGAAGCTGGCCCGAGCGGCCTGCCCGCCGGGCGCGTACGTGGCGGGCGCGATGGGCCCCACCGGACACCTGCCCGACACCCTGGCGGCCATGGGAGACGTCTCGCTGGACGAGCTGCGCGCCAACTTCACCGAGCAGGCGGTGGCGCTGGCCGAGGGCGGCGTCGACCTGCTGGCGGTGGAGACGATGATGGTCCCCGACGAGGCCGTCGTGGCGATCCAGGCCGCCAAGGAGGCCACGGGCCTGCCGGTCATGGCCACGATGTTCTTCCAGTACAACGCGGCCCGGCAGCTGGACCGGACCCTGTGGGGGACGACGCCCGCCGAGGCCGCCCGCCTGCTGACCGCCGCCGGCGCCGACATCGTCGGGTGCAACTGCGGCGAGGGCGGCCCGGCGCGGGCCGCGGTGATCATCGCCCAGATGCGCACGGCCACCGACCGGCCGCTGGTGGCGTACCCCAACGCGGGGATGCCGAAGATCGTCGACGATCGCACGGTCTACGACCTGGCGCCGGAGCCGATGGCTGCCGGCTACCCCGCGATCGTGGCAGCCGGCGCACGCCTGGTGGGCGCCTGCTGCGGCAGCACGCCCGAGCACATCCGGCGCATCGCCGAGGTCGTGCGCCGCGGTCGGTAGCGATGGGGCGGGCGACGCGCCGGCGCCTGCGGCCCGTGCGCTCCGGGCCCTGGCCGGCAGCGTGCAGCGCGGGGTAGCGGCGCGCGGGACGCCGAGGAGGATGACGCATGGTGCCCTTCCTGGAGATCTGCCGACGGGCCGCGACCGGGCCGATCGTGGCGCCCGACGACTTCGACATGCAGCGGTTCGTGCCGAACCTGACGCGGGTGATCGCGAAGTACGGGCTGAAGGCCCCGCCGAAGGACGTCGTCGTGCCCTGGGACGACGACCTGGCTGACCGCATCTTCCTGGCCGCCAAGGAGTTCCTGGTGGAGACGGGCTGCTACTGCCCCGACACCAACCGGGTCATCACCTTCACCCGCGACGAGCTGGAGGAGGCGATCCACTACGCCCCGCGGGCGTGTGCGCTGGGCGAGGGGAAGGAGGCGAAGGCCATGCGGCCACGCCGGCCCGAGGATCCACAGCGCCCGTGGTGCCACGTGGGCGGCGGCATTCCGGTCTCCTCGGACGAGATCGCCTCGGCCGTGGTCGAAGGCTACGCGCGCATCCCGCAGGCCGACTCGATGAGCATCCCCGCCCTCACCCGGATCCGCGGCATGCCGGTGCAGGCCGGCGCGCCGTCCGAGATCTTCGCAGCGATCCACTCGGTGCGGCTGGGGCGCGAGTCGATGCGCCGCGCCGGGCGGCCCGGGCTGCCGATCATCAACCTGCTGTCCACCTCGGCGTCGCCCATGGGCGTGCTGGCCGTCACCAACCGCGAGTACGGCCTGCGCCCCAGCGACGGCTGGCTGATCGTCTCGCTCTCGGAGCTCAAGCTCGACTACAACGTGTTGAACAAGACCGCCGCCGTACTCTCGTTCGGAGGCAACGTGGGGTTCGCGGCCGGCGCCATCTACGGCGGCTTCGCCGGCGGGGTCATCGGCTCGGCGGTGCTCAACGCCGCGTACGTCATGGCCGGCCCCCTGCTGGTGGGCGCCACGTACCACCTGCTCTACTCGCTGCACATCACCCAGTCCAACTCCACCGCGCGCGAGGTGCTCACCAGCGTGGCCCTGGGCTGCCAGGCCATCAGCCGCAACATGCCCTTCCCCTACTTCAACCTGGGCTACGCCGCGGCCGGCACGGCGACGCCGCAGCTGTACGACGAGACCGCGGCCCGCATCATCACCGACGTGGTCTCGGGAGCCAACATCGAGACGGTGCACCCGGCCAAGGGCATCCTCATGGACAACTACAGTCCACTCGAGATGCGCTTCGCGTGCGAGGTGGCCCATGCCGCGGCGGGGCTGACGCGCGAGCAGGGCAACGAGATCGTCAAGGCGCTGCTGGCGCGCTACGAACCGCACCTGGAGAACGCGCCGGAGGGCTCGCGGTTCCAGGACTGCTACGATCTGGACACCCTGGAGCCGGCGCCCTGGCACTACGAGATCTACGCCAGGGCCAAAGAGGACCTGCGCCGGCTGGGGCTGCCGCTGCGATGACCACACCGGAGGTCGATGGATGGACGCGACCGCCCTCCTGGAGGGCTTGAAGCAGGCCGTACTGGACTACGACGCCGAGCGCGGCGTGGCGCTGGTGCAGCAGGGCCTGGCCCAGGGCGTGCCCCCGCTGCGCCTGATCGACGAGGGCCTCTCGCCCGGCATCGCCATCATCGGCGAGAAGTTCCAGGCCATGGAGATCTTCCTGCCCGAGCTGATGATGGCCGCCAAGGTCTTCCTGGAGGCGATGAAGGTCCTGGAACCGGCGATCCTGGCCCAGGGCACCGCCCACCAGAAGCGCGGCGTGGCGGTGATCGGCACGGTGAAGGGCGACGTGCACTCCATCGGCAAGGACCTGTTCGGCACGCTGCTCAAGGTGGCCGGCTTCGAGGTGCACAACCTGGGCGTGAACGTGCACCCAGGCAAGTTCGTCGAGAAGGCGGAGGAGACTGGTGCGCACATCGTGGGGCTCTCGGCGTTGATGACCACCACGATGCCGTCGATGCGCGAGGTGATCGAGTTCTTCGAGGCCCGCGGCATCCGTGAGCGGCACACCATCCTGGTGGGCGGCGGGCCGGTGACCGAGGCGTTCGCGCGCAAGATCGCCGCCGACGGCTACGGCGAGACCGCCCAGGACGGCGTCAACCTGGCGATCCGGTTCACCGAGCAGATGCGCGCTGCTGGCCGGGGGTAGCCGCGGCCTGCCAGGCTGCGGCGACATCGCCGCTGCGATAGCGCGCAGGGCACGGCATCACGGGCGCGGGTCAATGCGCCGGAGGACCGCCGCGCGGCGGCGCCCACAGCGGGCGGGGGTACGGGACCACGGAGCGCAAGACACCATGGCGCGCTACCGCATCACCTACTGGCAGACGATCCCGGCGCAGGTCGAGGCGTTCGACGCGACGGGCCGGGTGCGGCGTCCCCTGGATGCCCGATTCCAGGCGCTCATCGACGCGGTCGCGATGCGCCAGGGGATGACCGGGACCGACGCGTACCTGCAGGGCTGGCGGGTCGGGCCTGAACTGGAGCGGGACGGGACGCCCGAGGCCGTCGCCGCCGCGGTGGCTGCGGAGCTGGAAGCGCAGTTCGACGCGTACCGAGCGGCAGCACGGGAATGAGCGCGCGGGGGACGTACCGGACGGATGCGCCGGGGCGGTGCGATCGGGCGCTGACCGCGGGATCCCGGTACCGGAAGGACCGATGGGCGTGTCGGACGCGCACGACCTGACCGACGACGTCGTGCGCACGCTGGAGGGCATCCCCGCCTGGCGAACCGCCGCCGCGGTGCGCATCACGCCGCTGCCTGGCGGCCTCACCAACCGCACCTTCCGGGTGGACGCCGACAGCCAGACGTTCGTGGCACGGCTGGCCATCTCGGGCGCCGAGGCCCTGGGGATCGACCGCCGGCGGGAACGCGCCTGCGCGCTGGCAGCGAGCCGCGCCGGGGTGGCGCCAGCGGTTGTGCACGTCCGGCCCGAGGCCGGACTGATGGTCACCCGGTACGTGCCGGGCCGCACGCTGGCCCCCGGCGAGCCCGCATCCCCAGACGTCGTGCAGCGCGTCGTCGCGGCCATCCGCCGCTACCACGCGCTGCGTCCGCCTGCGGGTGCGCGGTTCTCGCCCACCGGGACGATCGCGGCGTACCTGCGCGTCGCCCGGGCAGGCGGTATCCCGCTCCCTGCCGACCTGCCGGTGCTGACCTCGCATCTGGCAAAGATCGCCAACGCCCTCGAGCCCGCCCCGCGCCTGGCCCCCTGCCACAACGACCTCTGGGGCGCCAACCTCGTCGACGACGGCGAGCGTGTCTGGATCGTCGACTGGGAGTACGCGGGCACCGGCGACCCGTACTTCGACCTGGCCACTTTCGCCATCTACCACGCGCCCGACGACGCCGCCGATGCGGCACTGCTCCAGGCCTACTTCGGCGAGGCGACGCCGGGTGGTGTCGCACGCCTGCAGCTCATGCGCCTGGTCGCCCAGATGCGCGACGCTGCGTGGTACCTGGCGGCGCAGACGCTGCCGCAGGCGCCGCCTGGGGGCAGGCCCGACTTCATGGCTGCGGCCGAGGCGCACTTGGCGCGCTACCGGGAGGGACTGCGTGACCCCCGGCTGCCCCAGTGGCTGCTGCAGGCCCGCCATGGGTGAACCACGAGACCGCACCAGCGTCGGCGCCGGGGACCGAGCGTGGGTACCCGGTTTCGTGGCCCTGTGCGCGGGTCAGTTCCTCGGCCACCAGACCGGCCTGGTGTTCTCGGCGCTGATCCCGGTGTTGAGCGTCGAGTGGCGCCTGTCGGCCGCGCAGGCCGGCCTGATCCTGGGTGGCTTCCAGCTGGGCACGCTGGCCGCGTACGTGGCGATCGGCTTCCTGCTCGACCGCGTCCAGAGCAAGCCCGTCATGGCCATGGCCGCCGCCCTGGTCGGACTCGGCGACCTGGTCTTCGCCGCCGCGGCGCACGACGTCTCCACGGGGTTGGCGCTGCGGGTGCTGGTGGGCGTCGTGATGGGTGGCCTCTACCTGCCCGCCCTCAAGCAGATCGCCGACACGGTGCCCGGGGCCGCGCGGGGTACGGCCACCGGCATCTTCATCGCGGTCATCGTGGCGGCCTACGCGCTGCCGCTCGTCTACGCCGGCGTGCTGGTGCCGCGGATCGGCTGGCGGGCGACGATGGCGGCCGTGGGCGCGCTGGAGCTGCTGGGCGCGCTGGTCATGGCGGGCGGGGTGCCAACTGTGCCGCTGTCGGCACCCCCGGGCCCGGCGGCGTTGTCGCGCTACGCCCGCGACGTGCTGGGCAACGCGGCGGCCCGCCGGGTGATCCTGGCGTACACGGGCCACAACTGGGAGCTGTTCGGCCTGTGGACGTGGCTGGCGCCGTTCATGGTCGCCGCGCTCGAGCTCCGGGACCAGGGCGACCGCGCCGTGCTGGCCTGGGGTGGGGTGCTGGCGGCTGCGGCGATCGGCGCCGGCGGCGCGGTGGGCGCGGTCGGCGGCGGGCGTCTGGCCGACAGGCTGGGCCGTGTGCGAGCGGCCAGGGGCATGCTTGCCATCAGCCTGATCTGCTCGCTGGGCTTCGGATGGCTGGTGGCGGCGCCGGTGGCGGTGATCGCCGCCGCCGCGTTGCTGTACGGTACGGTCAGCCTGGCCGACTCGCCGGCGTACTCCGCGGCGCTCATGGAGGTCGTGCCCGCGCGGTCGCTGGGCGGCGCGTTCGCGGTGCAGATGCTGCTGGGGTGGGCGGCCACGGCGGCGTCCCCGGCCGCGGTCGGCGTGGTGCTGGAGGCCGGCGCCCGCCTGAGCCTGACGACGGCGACGCGGTGGGGGCTGGCGTTCGGGCTGCTGGCGCTGGGCCCGCTGGTGGGCCTGGTGGCCCTGGCACCGACGCGCCTGCGGGCGGCCACCGTCCCGCCCGCTGCGGCACCTGCAGGAGACCCCGGGTCGGATGTCTGAACCGCTGCGTGAATGGCCTCGTCGGCGGAGGCGGCACTCGTCCATCCGGTCACGCCGGGCCAGGCGCGGGCCCCTGCAGATGGCCCACTCGTCCGTTCGTGCTCGACCTCTGGAACGGCGGGGCCTGCTGGCGTCCGCCGTCCAATGATTCGAAGAATTGGAGGAGGGAAGCCGCACGCTGATGTACGGGCGTGTTCCCACGCATCAGCGTGTAGCGAGACCATGACCGACGGCCGTTGGTGGAAGGGCAACACCCACACGCACACCGACCGTTCCGACGGCGACGCGCCGCTGGAGGAGGTCGCTGCCTGGTACGAAGCCCACGGCTGGGACTTCGTGGTCGTCACCGACCACGATCGTGTCACCGACGTCGAGGGCTGGAACGCCAGGCGGCACCGGCTGCTGCTCGTCCCAGGGTGCGAGGTGAGCCTGAGCAGCCAGGGGCGGCCGGTGCACGTCAACGCCCTGAGCTGTACGCGCCTGCCGCGCGCCGCAGCTGGCCCCACGGTGGCGGCCACGTTGCAGGCGGCGGTGGACGCGGTGCGGGAAGCCGGCGGCATGCCGCAGGTCAACCATCCGAACTACCGCTGGGCGCTCGACGAGGCGGCGCTCCGTGCCACCCAGGGCTGGGCACTGCTGGAGATCTACAACGCCAGCAGCGACTGCAACAACTGCGGGGGCGGCGGCCGTCCCAGCGTCGAGGCCCTCTGGGATCGACTCCTGGCGGCCGGACGGCGCGTCTTCGGCGTCGCGGCCGACGACGCGCACCACTGGCGGCGGGAGTGGTGGGGCCACTGCTCCCCACCCGGCCGGGCGTGGATCGTGGTCCGCGCGCCGGCCTGCACGCCGGCGGCCCTGCTGGCCGCCATGGCCCAGGGGCAGTTCTACGCCTCCACCGAGGTCACGCTGGACGTGGTCACGCGCGACGGCGACCTGCTGGTCGTGGAGATCGCACCCGAGCGCGACTTCGCGTACACCACCCGCTTCATCGGCCGCGGCGGCGCGACGCTCGCCGTCGTCCACGGCCTCCAGGCGCGGTACCGTCCGACAGGCGACGAGGGGTACGTGCGCGCGCGGGTGTCCTCCTCGAACGGCGGGCTGGCCTGGACGCAGCCGTGGTTTCTATGACGCCGCAGCTGCCTGCCCGTCGGCCCTGGCCGTTCTCCGTCTCTCCGGTCGCCGTGATCCTGCGCCCGGCCCGTCGCCGACGCCGTTGGCCGGGCACGGTCCTCGACCCCCACGGAGCGCAGGAGCCGGCGTGTCGCGTCGCCGCTAGACCCGCTCCAGCCGCCGACCGACCGAGGGGAGCACCAGCGCGTGCACCCAGTTGCGCAGTTCGGTCAGGCGAATGCGCTCGTCGAGCAGGTCGTCGTCGATCGCCAGGTCCCAGCGCAGGTCCTTGCGCGACGGATCGCGGGCCAGGGCCTCCATGCGGGCGACGCGGTGGTCCAGCGCGGCGCGGTCGGCGAAGAAGCCTTCCTTGATCAGGGCCTCGCCGCGGGCCACGAGCAGCCGGGTCATCTGCGTCAGGTCGTACTCGGGGTGGTACTGGGTGGCCCAGAAGACGCCACGGCCCCACCGGACCTCCAGCGCCTGCACCCGCGTGTGCGCGTTGGTGGCCAGCAGCGTGCCGCCCTCGGGGATGCGGGTGACCTCGTCCAGGTGCGAGATGAACCCGTCGAAGACCTCGGGCTTCCCCTGGTACATGGGGTGGGCGCGGCCTTCGGGCGTCAGGTGGATCTTGCGGGCGATGGCCATCTCGCGGCCGCGCGGGTTCTTGCGCACCTCGCCGCCCGCCGCCACCGCCGCCAGCTGCACGCCCCAGCAGCTGCCCCACTGGGGTCGCCCCACCTCGAAGATGCGTCGACAGAACGCGATCTGGCGCTGCACGCGGGGGTCGTCCTCGTAGATCGTCAGGTTCGACCCGGTCCACAGGAAGGCGTCGTAGCCCACGATCCAGTCGTCGTCGGGCACGGGGACGTCCAGGTCGGCCAGGTAGAGCACGTCGAGTCGGGCCTCCGGCGCCAGCGTGCGGAACGCCCACACGTACATCTCGTCGGCGCTGCAGTGCCCGGCCTGGCGCAGCACCTCACGGTTGGGCGCGGGATACCCGTTGATCACGCACAGGCGTAGCGACATCGATCCCTCCTCCATGCCATCGGACGGTTCGGGGACCCGCCCGGACGGCGCAACCGGTCCATGGCCGCATTGTACCGCGTGGCGCCGGCGCTGGCGCGGGGGCCTGGGACGGACCGGAGCCCGGGAGGGATTCCGCCGTCGGTGAGGCGCGCCGGGGCCTCTGGTCCCACCGCGCAGGGTGTGGCAGACCGGACAGGGAACTGTCCCCCAAGACCCCGGGAGGCATGCACATGGACGCATCGCAGAGCACACGACAGAGCATCCAGCGCCTGGCCATGTCCATGGTCATCGGCGGCGAGACCGTGCCCGCGCTGGACGGCCAGACGTTCGAGGTCGTCGATCCCGCCACCGGGACCGTCGTGGCCGAGGTGCCCCAGGGCGGGCCCCAGGACGTGGACCGGGCCGCGCAGGTGGCCTGGCAGGCGTTCGAGGACGGCCGCTGGGCGGACCGCAGCGCCACCGACCGGGGCCGTGTGCTGCTGCGGCTGGCGGACGCGATCCGCCGCCACGCCGAAGAGCTCGCGGTGCTGGAGGTGCGGCAGGGCGGCAAGACGCTGGCCGACGCGCGCAGCGAGATCGAGGCGGCGGCAGGCTGCTTCGAGTACTACGCCGGTGCCGCCAACAAGTACTTCGGCGAGACGATCCCTGTGGCCGACCGCGGCCTGGACTTCACGCTGCGCCAGCCCATCGGCGTGGTGGGGCTGATCGTGCCCTGGAACTTCCCGTTCCTCATCGCCTCGTGGAAGGTGGCGCCCGCGCTGGCCACCGGCAACACGGTCATCCTCAAACCGGCCTCGTACACGCCGCTCACCGCGCTGCGCCTCGGCCTGCTGGCGCTGGAGGCCGGCGTGCCACCCGGCGTGCTGAACGTGGTCACGGGCCCCGGCGCGACCACCGGGGCGGCCATCGTCACGCACCCGCTGGTGGGCAAGGTCGCCTTCACGGGCGAGACCACCACCGGCATCCAGATCATGAAGCTGGCCGCGGACACGATGACCCGCGTCTCGCTGGAACTGGGCGGGAAGTCGCCCAACGTGATCTTCGCCGACGCCGACCTGGAGCGCGCGGCTGCCAGCGGCGCGCTGGCGGTCTACGGCAACGCGGGGCAGGACTGCTGCGCCCGCAGCCGCGTCTTCGTGCAACGGAGCGTCTACGACCGGTTCACCGCCCTGTTCGTGGATGCCGCGCGCCGTCTGCGCGTGGGCGACCCGCTGGACCCGTCCACCGAGATGGGCCCGCTGGTCTCGCAGGCCCAACGGGCCCACGTGCTCCGCTACATCGAGCTGGGACGCCGCGAGGGCGTCACGGTCGCCTACGGTGGCACCCCGCCCGACGACCCGCGCCTGGCGGCCGGCGCCTTCCTCCTGCCGACGGTGCTGGCCGACGCGCGCAACGAGATGCGCGTCGGCCGCGAGGAGATCTTCGGGCCGGTGGCCTGCCTGATCCCCTTTGACGACGAGGCCGACGTGATCCGCATGGTGAACGACTCGCCCTACGGCCTGTCGGGGTCGGTGTGGACGCGCGACCTCGGCCGCGCCCTGCGGATGGCCAAGGCGATCCGCAGCGGCGTGCTCAGCATCAACAGCAACCACAGCGTGCACCAGGAAGCGCCGTTCGGCGGGTTCAAGATGAGCGGGTTCGGCCGCGAGCTGGGCATGCACGCCCTGGACCTGTACACGGAAGTGAAGAACGTCTTCATCGCGGTGTAGCGTCCACCCTACGCCCCCGGGCCGCTTCGGGGCCCCGCGCAACCGGCCGGCCGCAGCACCAGCGTGAGGCCATCACGTGGCGTGCGGCGTACGCGTGGTGGTACGACCGCGCGCAACCCGGTCGGACTGCAGCACCGCGTGGGCCATCACGTGGCTTCAGGCGTGCACGGGTGGTACGACCGCGCAACCCGGTCGGGCTGCAGCAGCTGCATGGCGCGGTGATCCTCGCGGATACCGTGCCGGCGCGCGGCCCGTTCAGCACGCGTACTCCCGGCGGACGAACCAGGGCACGGTCGTGATGCTGACCAGGCGCTCGCGCCCGTCCAGCAGGTCGGCCAGAGCGGGCAGGTCCGCGATCAGGGAGAACTCCGCGACGCGGTCCACCCCCGCTGGCGCGCTGCGCACCACGTCCAGCAGCGCCTCGTTCTCGTACCGGCGGGCGACGGTGGGCGCCGCCGCCGACCGCAGCACGGTGGGCCAGGCAGCGTGCTCGGGCAGGCCGCGCCGGTAGCGGAGCGCCAGGCGCACGCGCCCGCCGTCGCGGGGCGCCACCTCGTAGTGTTCCTCGCCCGTGGCGCCGGCCCCATCGCCCTCCGCCACCTGCGCATGTCGGACGACCGCCGGCTGCGCGAGCCCCAGCGGGCCGGGGACGCCATGAGGGTGCGCGGTCCACATCGCGAGCAGGAACGTCGCGCGCTCGCCGGCCGGGTGCGCGGCCGGCGCCAGGATCGCCAGGTGACGGGTCTGCGCGGCCGGTGCCGGCTGGCCAGTGGCGTCCAGACGCAGCAGGACCTCCGAGAACACCGCGACCACCGTGGCGCCGGCGTGGGGTCCGCCGGCTGGAGGCGCCGGACGCCACGGGGCGGGCAGCCGCCGCCCGACGGCGGCCTCGGACACCGCGAATCGCACCTGGACTTTCGTATCGAAGGTGACGTTCAGCGGCCGCGGGGACGACATCCCGTTCAACGCGCCGGCGCACCGGGCGGCGCCTGGCCGGCGCCGAGGATCGCGTCGGCCTCGATCTCGACCAGCATCCGTGCCATACGACCCTCCCCGGGGCGCAGGCTGTCATGCGTCTGCTCCCACGCCCCGGGATGCAGTTCGCGTCTGCGGCCAGCGATCCCGCTGCGCCCGTGGTGGGGAATGCGCGCACGTTGCAGCGAATCACCATGGCCAGGGGGAAAGACGGTCGTGGACGTCCGCACGCGCCAGCCGTGGTGGAAGGGTCCGCGCGGCGAGTGGTGGGTCGCCGGCCAGACGGCGCTCATCCTGGCGCTGGCGCTCACCCCACCCGGCTGGACATGGGGTGGCGCACCCCGCCGCGTCCTCGCCGTGATCGGCGCCGCGCTCGTCGTCGTCGGACTGGCGTACGCTGCTGCGGCGATCCGCGCGCTGGGCCCCAGCCTCAGCCCCTTGCCCCGTCCACGGCATCGCGCCGTGCTGGTGCAGACCGGGGTCTATGCGCGCGTGCGGCATCCCGTCTACGGCGGCCTCATCGTGGCCGCGGTGGGCTGGGCGTTGTGGCGCGCCAGCGGCGTCCATCTGGCCCTGGCCGGCGCGCTGGCGCTCTACCTCGACGCCAAGGCGCGCATCGAGGAGCGGTGGCTCCTCGAGCGCTTCCCCGACTACGCCGGCTACCGTGCGCGCACCAGGCGGCTGCTGCCATGGCTGATCTGACGCCGCGCCGCGATGCGCTGCCGCGCATGACCTGGGAGGAGCTGCCAGACGCGCTGCGGCGGCGCTGGGAGCCGCTGCGGCCGCTGGTGGAGGCCTGCCTGGCACGGGGCATGACCGTGAGCGTCCAGCCCGGTGACGAGGTGCGCGTCGACGACGCCAACCCCGCCATCTGGTCCGGCCCCGCGTTCTACTATCCGCCCCGGCGGGTCCTGGCCATGACCGAGGCGATCGCGACCGGCCGCCACGCCGGCTACGCCACGTACCGCGGTGACCTGCACGAACTGGGCCACGCGGTCTGGTACCTGTTGCTCACGCCACAGGAACGCTGGCAGGGCTACTTCCCCCTGTGGGACGCCGCCCGAGCCGCGGGCCGGCTGCTCGACGCGTACAGTGCGGAACGCCCCGAGGAAGGCTGGGCGCAGGACTTCGAGGCCTGGTGGACCGCTTCGGGCGGCGCCGTGCCAGCTGACCACGCGCGCGACGACCTGCTGCGCACCGACCCCGAGCGCGCCGCGTTCGTGGCGGGCGTGATGCGTCGGCTGGGGGCCGAGGGGGCGCCGGTGTAGCGCCGGACTCCCGTGCCGGCCGAGGCGACAACGATCGCCGGCGCAGGTTACCGCCGCGCGTCCAGCACGAAGTCGAAGGTCGCTACCTTGCCGCCGGACGCATCGCGGACCCGCATCACCAGCCTGCGGTCGAACAGGAAGTCCGTCTGGTTGCGGGGTTCGTCGGGGAAATAGAGCTGGGTCGTCAGCACGGGCCCGTCGGGGGCTGCCACCCGGACGTGGATGTGGCGGGTGCGTCCGGCGTACGCCCCGGGGACGATGGTCTCCAGTCGATACCGCCCCGCCTCGTCGGCGATCTGATGGCCGCGCAACCGGAAGCCTGCGTTGTCGTACCGACCGCTGTCGTCGGCCTGCCAGAAGTCCAGCAGCGCCCCTGCCACCGGCCGGCACGCCGTGGTCACCACGCGGCCGGAGAGGACCAACCTGGTCCCGGTGACGCCCGGCTCGAGGAGCGAACTTCGACGCGGTGAGCTGGGCTTGTAGAAGGGTCCCGCGGTCTGCGGTGGGGTGACGTCGTCGGCGTCCGGGCAGGGCGGTGTGGGCTGCAACGCCACGGGCTGTGCCAGCGCCCCCAACCGCCCGCCGGTCACCTGCCAGATGGCGCCGGCGAGCGCACCCAGGACCGGGGCCACCGCCGACCTCTGCAGGAACGCACGGCGGGTCGGCCGCGCGGCAACCCCCGAACGCAGTCTGAGGTCGTCCACCTGCGATCACCTCCACCCTGGCCTCTTGCCACCACGGGCGCCGCCCGGATGCGACGCGTGTCGCCCCGCACCTATCGGGTCCCAACCCCAACGCGCGCCAGCCGTGCCGCCGCCACGATCGCCGCAGCCATGCTGTCCTCGCGCGCGAGGCCCTTGCCCGCGATGTCGAATGCCGTCCCGTGGTCGACCGACGTCCGGATGAAGGGCAGCCCGAGCGTCACGCTCACCGTCCCGTGGAAATCGAGGGTCTTGGCGGCGATGTGCCCCTGGTCGTGGTAGAGGGCCAGCACCGCGTCGTACCGTCCCTCCAGCGCCTGAGCGAACACCGCATCAGCCGGCACGGGCCCGACGACGTCCAGCCCGCGCCGTCGCGCCTCGGCGATGGCGGGCGCGAGGTGGTCGCGCTCCTCGGTGCCCAGCCGCCCGCCTTCGCCGGCGTGGGGGTTCAGGCCGGCGACCGCGATGCGTGGCCGCGGGAGCCCCAGGCGCGCCAGTGTCTCCTGCATGCGCGCCAGCGTCTGAAGCGTGCGCTCGGCCGTGATCTGCGCGATGGCGTCGCGCAGCGCCAGGTGGCGGGTGAGGAAGAAGATGCGCAGCCCCCGCACCTGGAACATCGTCAGGCTGTAGGGACTGCCGGTGAGGGCTTCCAGCATCTCGGTGTGCCCGGGATACGGGTAGCCCGCGGCCCAGAGCGCCTCTTTGTGCAGCGGCGCCGTGGCGACGGCCACGATGCGGCCCTCGCGCGCCAGGTGCACCGCCGCCTCCACGTAGGCCGCGGCGGCCTGCCCCGCGATGGCCTGCACGGCACCCATCCGCACCCCATCGAGGGCCGGCACCGCCACGTCGTGGACGACGATGCGGTCAGGCCCGGGGTCGCCGTCCGTCGTGACCCGCGCGTCCAGCCCGAGGGCGGCGACCGTGCGCGCGAGGTACGCGGCGTTCCCGATCACCAGCGGGCGGGCGTGGCCGAGGACGTCGGGACGTACGACGGCCTTGGCCACGATCTCCGGCCCGATGCCGGCCGGATCACCCATCGTCACGCCGATCACGGGCTCCATGCGGGTACCCACCCTTCCCGTAGGGCGCGCCACGCGCGCACCAGCCCATCGTCGTCGCCGACCATGCCGCCCTTGGTCACGATTGGCGTTCCCTCATGGCGACCATACAGCAGACGGCCGGCGGCGCACAACGGGAACACCTCGCCCAGGATCTCGATGGCCCTGGCACCGAGGGCACGGCAGGTGGCGAGCGCCACGTCTCCCCCGGTGACGACCAGCCCCACGCCCGGCGGCCCGGCCTCCAGGACACGCCCGGCGATGGCCCCCAGCGCGCGGGCGACGACGCGCGCGCTGGGGCTGGCCATGGCCTCGGGCCGCGCGCGGCCTGCGTCGGCGCCGCCGCTCCCGTCGGCAGGCGCGGGGCGGACGATGGCCACGCCGGCGCGCGCCAGCCATGCGCGCGCACGATCGGCGACGTCGCTGCAGTGGGCCCCATCGCCGGCGCGCGCCGGATCGAGGTGCACGACGTCTGCGCCGGTCTCGCGCACCAGCGCCTGCACCTGACGCGTCACCAGCGGGGTGGGACTCCCCGCCAGCACGAGGACGCGCACCGCGGTGGGCTGCACCGCGCCATGGCCGACGGCGTGGGGGATGCGGCGCCGTGCCAGGGCCGCGGTGAACGGCCCCGGATCGACGGGGATCACGGACAGCCCGTCGCAGGCGCGGGCGATGCGCGCCAGGTCGGCATCCGTCTCGGCGTCGACGACGACGATGCGGCCGTGGTAGGCGGCCAGGACGTCGCGCACGGCGTCGGCACCGTGGCGGACCGTCTCCAGCGGCACGTGCGCCACCTCCATGCCGCTCTGGCGCGCCACCAGCGTCGGCACGTGCGCCGTGACGTCTTCCGCGGGACCACCGGCGTCCTCCACCCTGCCCAGCGGCGTCCCGCCGACGCGCACTACGCCGCCGACGGCCGTCCGGCCGGCCGCCGGCGCGGCGGGCACCACTACGGCGCGATCGGGCAGCACCTCCAGCAGGGCCCGCACCTCCTGCCCGATCCACCCGCGTAGCGTCGAGTCGATGCGCTTGCCGATCACCGCTGGCCGCAGCCGGCGCAGCGCGGTGGCCGCTGCGGCGGTGCGGGCCGCGGCCACCTCGGGGCTTTCGGCCCGCGAGTCGGTGCACACGACCAGGGCGTCCGGCGCGCCGCCCACCGTGCGCAGGCGGCCGGCCGTGTACTCCAGCGTCACCCGCACACGGCCCAGGGGCACCAGCAGCGCGCCGGTGGCGCACGCGCCCGTCAGGTCGTCGGCGATCACGGCGAGGTGCATGGCTGTCGGGACCTGCGGGGCCCGTGCGGGTCAGGCCTGCGCGCGCCCGGCAGCAGACTCCAGACGCACGTCCGCACGCCTGACGATGCGCGTCAGCGCCGCGAGCCGCCCTGCGAGCGCGGCCAGGCGCTCGCCGGTGACCGGGTGCCTCGCGTCGGGGAGCACCTCGGCCACGGGCACGGCCACGTGGGCGCGGGTGAGCAACTCCGGATGGGGCACCGGCCGTCCCTCCACCTCGCAGACCTCGTCGTCCCACAGGATCAGGTCCAGGTCGATCGTCCGCGGCGCCCACTTGTCGGCCGTCCGCCGCCGGCCCAGCTGCGCCTCGATGGGCGCCAGCACCTCCCGCCGGAACGCCGCGGGGTCGAGGTCGGTCTCGACCACGGCGGCCGCGTTGAAGAACGGCGGCTGGTCGGGCCGGCCCACGGGCTCCGTCTCGTACACCGACGAGAGGGCCCGCAGCCGCGCCCGGGCGGCGAGCAGCGCCACCGCCTGCGGCAGGGCGCGTTCTCTGTCGACGTTGGAGCCCAGCAGCACCACCGCGCGGTGCGTGCGCGCCGGCCTCATGGCGCCGACCGCTCCCGCACCACGGTCACGCCCACCGCGCGCGCGAAGCGCAGCGCGCCGGGCTTCTCCACCGTGACCTCGACGCGCGCCACCTGCGGCTCGGCCAGACACAGTCGGGCGACGGCGTCGGCGAGGGCTTCCACCAGATGGTACTGCGAGGCCTCGACGTGCTCGATGATCCGCTTGGCCACCGTGCGGTAGTTCACGGTGTCCGCAAGGTCGTCGCTGATCCCAGCGCGCCGGAGGTCGGCGTGCAGGACCACGGTGAGGACGACGTCCTGCTTGACCTCGCGTTCCCAGGCGTTGGTGCCGATGACGCACCGCAGCAGCAGGTCGCGAATCACGATGCGGTCCATGACACCCCCACGCTCCTGGGCTCAGACGAGATGTCGCCCCCCGTCGACCAGGAGCACCTCGCCGGTCACGTAGTCGTGCTCCAGGAGGAAGAGCAGGGCGCGGACGACGTCATCGGGCGTCCCCAGGCGACGGGCCGGGATCTGCGCCAGCAGCCGCTCCCGGTAGGTGGCCTCAGCACCGGCGGGCAGCAGGATGGCGCCCAGCGCCAGGCAGTTCACCTGGACGCGTGGGGCCAGGGCGACCGCCAGCGCCTGGGTGAGCGTCAGCAGCGCAGCCTTGGTCAGGGTGTAGGCCAGGTGCCCGGCGTCGGGCCGGAACACCCGCCAGTCGCTGACGTTCACGATCTTGCCGGTCGCCTCGGGCGCCAGGTGCGCCGCGAACGCCTGGCTCAGCAGGAACGGCGCCTTCAGGTTGATGGCGAAGTGCCGGTCCCAGGCCGCCGACGTCGTGTCGGTCACCCCGCCGGGCTCGAAGATCGCCGCGCTGTTCACCAGCACGTCCACGCGCCCGAAGCGCTCCACTGCCGTCGGGATCAGGCGGCTCACAGCAGCCTCGTCCGCGAGATCGGCCTGCACCGCCAGGGCCTCGCCACCGGCGGCGCGGATCGCCGCGGCCGTGGCGTCGGCCTCCGCGCCCGACGTCCCGTAGTGGACGACGACCCGCATGCCGCGGGCCCCCAGTGCCACGGCCATGGCGCGCCCCAGGCGGCGCCCGCCGCCGGTCACCACGGCCACGCGGCCGGCGAGGTCCACGGTGACCTACACGTGCTGCCGCCGCGGCCCACGGGTTACCCGCGGACGGTCCCGCCGCCGCGGTCGATGTGGTTGAAGAACTCGGCGCGGGTCTTCTCGTCCTCCCGGAAGGCGCCCAGCAGCGCGCTGGTCCGCATGCGGGCGTTGGCCTTGCGCACGCCGCGCATGGCCACGCAGAGGTGCACGGCGTCCACTACCACCGCCACGCCCTTGGGGGCGATGATCGCCTGCAGGAAGTCGGCGATCTGCTGCGTCATGCGCTCCTGCACCTGCAGGCGCCGCGCGAAGACGTCGACGATGCGGGGGATCTTCGAGAGGCCCACCACGCGCTTGTCCGGGAGGTAGGCCACGTGCGCCGTGCCGCTGAAGGGCAGCAGGTGGTGCTCGCACAGGCTGTAGAACTCGATGTCGGAGACGACGACCATCTCGTCGTACTCCACCTCGAACAGCGCACCGTTCAGGACGCTCATCGGATCCTGGGTGTAGCCCACCAGCAGCTCGTCGTACATGCGCGCCACCCGCGCCGGCGTCTGCGCCAGCCCCTCGCGGGCGGGGTCTTCGCCCACGGCCTCCAGGATGTGCCGGACCGCCTGGGCCACCACGCGCTTGCACCCGGCCGAGAGCACCGGGCCGTCGTCGAACGCCGTCGCGATCTCGTCGTCCACCACGTGCATGCCACGTCCCCCCTGCGTCTCCTCTGCGGGTCGGCCTGCGGCGCCGTCACGGGCCGGGGCACGACGCCCGTCGACTCTTTCCCAGACAACCGCCGGGTCCCTGCCGATGTTCCCCATGACCGGGCCCGCCCGCAGCCGGGCAGACGGGGTGTCGTACGCTGCGGAAGCGCCGCCTCCTGCCGCCCGGGGCTGCCCGCCGCTGCGGCGCCACGGTGCGCCCCCCGGGCGTCTGCCAGCGTCGCCAGGATCGTCCACGGGGCTGCCCACCGCTGCGGCGCCACGGTGCGCCGGAGGCACCGTCAAGGCATACTACTTGACAAGACGACGATGCGGTACAATATAGGTGCAAGCTAGTGCAAGCTGACGCCGGGTGGGACCGGCCGGCGCAGTCTCATGACGTCCAGAGGAGGTGAGGTCGGATGACGTGGCCCAACGTCGTCAATGCGCTCATCGGTCTCTGGTTCGTCATCGCTCCGTTCGTGCTGGGCTACAGCACCCAGACCGGAGCGATGTGGACGAGCATCGTCGGTGGTGCCATCCTCTTCGTGCTGGGCGGCTGGGCCGCGCTCGACGAGACCACCCGCCGGCAGCGATGGGTGCAGTACGTGAACGGGCTGGTCGGCATCTGGTTCGTCCTCTTCCCGTTCGTCTTCGCACTGTCGGCTACGCCGGCCATCCTGTGGACGTCGCTGATCGGCGGGATCGCGGCGCTGGTCCTGAGCGCCTGGCTGGCGTTTGGGGTGCTGGCGAAGGAGCAGCCAGCTCGCTAGTCCATCCCTGGCTGTGCCCGGCCGGTCCCCCGTCGGCGGGAATGGGACGGTGGAACGATGCGCCGTCCCATTCGCGTATCCATCCTCCACGCTCCACGCCCCGGTGCGCCCGCCCGGGAATGCGCGCCTGGAGGAGCGCGCGCCGGGAAACATCCGTTACGTGGCCCTCCTCGTGTCGGGATGGGCGCCGGGACCTGCAAATACGGGCCAGCGCCTGCGCGAACGCTCAACGTCTGGAGTTGTCACGGCCGTCGGGTAGCCTCACGTCAACGTCCCGTGGTATACTGCGACCCGTTACTCGATCCCGACGGGAGCGCGCCATGGTGGTCCTCAAGCTGCCGTTGCTCATCGCCGCCGCCATCGCGGCGATCGTCCCCCTCACCCGGTACACGCTGCGCGTCCTGCACGTGCCCGAAGACCAGGAACTCGTCGCCGGGATCTTCCTGACCCTGGCCTACGGTCTGCTGGGGCTGCCGGTGCTCGGCGTGTTGGTGCGCTGAGCGCGCTGCTCAGCAAGGGAATTGCGGCCGCTCAGGTCCGCACGCGGCTGACATGCGTGTGCGGCGGGAGCAAGGAGTTCACCGCACCCCAAGCGATGGCAGCGAAGTGCCCACCGGAGACAGCTCGTCTGTTTGAATCTCGTCTGCCTGCACTAGGTGCAAGCGGTCAGCCGGCACCTGCAGGTACACCGTGCCGCCAAGCAACCCGCCATGCGGGTCGTGCACGTCCACCGTCCAGGTCCACCGGCGAACTCGGACCCAGTACCGCGCGACAGGGCCGTGAAACAACGCGTTCACGATCTCGCCCGCCACGACGTTGTCGCCGTCCGGGGGTGTCGTGAAGACCCGGACGGCCTCGGGACGGAATATTGCGGTCACGTCCCCGTCAGGCCGCGTCTGCGCCACGGCGAGCCGCAGCGTTATTCCGTCGGCCTCCAGCCATGTCCCGCGCATCCGCCCGCGCACGAAGTTTGCAATTCCAACGAAGTCCGCCACAAACGCTGTCCGCGGCGCATAGTAGACCTCCGCCGGCGACCCGACCTGGACGATCCGCCCGTCGCGCATCACCGCCACGACGTCTGAGATCGACAGGGCCTCCTCCTGGTCGTGGGTCACGTACAGCGTCGTCTTGCCGATCGCCCGCTGCAGGGCGCGCAACTCGCCGCGCACGCGCACGCGTAGCTTCGCGTCGAGGTTGCTCAGCGGTTCGTCGAGCAACAGCACCTGCGGCTCGATGGCCAGCGCGCGCGCCAGGGCGACGCGCTGCTGTTGCCCTCCGGAGAGCTCGTGGGGGAACTTTCGCTCGACGCCGTGCAGGTCCACCAGGTGGAGCACCTCGCGGGCCCGAGCGGCCGCCTGCTCACGCCCGAGCCCGCGCTTGCGCAGGCCATAGGTCACGTTGTCCAGAACCGTCATATGGGGGAACAGCGCGTACTCTTGAAATACCATGGCGGTGTTCCTCCGGTAGGGAGGAACGTCGGTCATGACCTGGCCACCGATGCGTACCTCACCCGCATCCGGGCGGTAGAACCCCGCGACGATTCGCAGCAGCGTCGTTTTCCCGCACCCCGATGGTCCCAGCAGCGTCGTAAACTTCCCTTCCTCGGCCACCAGCGACAGCCGGTCGACGGCCAGCGTCGCGCCGAGACGCTTGGTGACATTGACGATCTCGACCCGCGCCACTTACGTCACCCTACCGGTTCGAATCGGGTAGCCGAGAAGGCGTCGGCTCACCGCCACTGCACCGAGCGTAAGCAGCAGCAGCAGCGACGTCAGAGCAGCAGCGCCGCCCCACGCGCCGTTGACGATCAACGAGAGGATGGCGAAAGTAGCCACCACGTTGCCCGGAGATACCAGGAACACCACGATGCTCACGTTCACAACTGCCCGGACGAACGAGACGGCAGCCGCATCGACGAACGCACGACGTAACAGCGGCAGGTAGATCTCCCAAACCAGGTGCAGCGCGCTGGCACCCAGGTTGCTGGCGGCCTCTTCGATGGCACGCTCGATCTGGCGCAACGCACTCAGGGCCGTCTGGTAGGCAAGGGGCAGATGCCAGACGGTGAGCGCGAGGACCAGAATCCAGAACGTGCCCACGAGCTCCACGGGAGGCTGGTTGAACGCCAACACGTACCCCACCCCGACGAACACCCCCGGCAACGCGCCTGGAAGCAATGCCAGGAAATCCAGGGGACGCTGCCCTGCGCCGCCGCGCGATACCAGGAACGCCGTCACCAACGCGAGGCTGGCGGTCGCCACAGCGCTGACCGCGGCCAGTTTCAGGCTGTTCGCCAGCGTGCCGAGCCGGTCGAAAGACAAGCGCCAGTGGTCGAGCGTCAGGCTCCAGTTGTACCCCCATGCCGCGGTGAACGCTCCCAGCACGATCGCCGCGTACACCAGCAGCACCAACACCGACATCACCGCGCACACAGCAAACACTCCCCAGCGCAACGCCGCGGGCGTCCGAAGGGGCTCGAGCCGCGCGCCGCGTCCGGTGACGGTCACGTACGACCGACGCCCAACCAGCCACCGCTCCAACAGGAACAAGATCGTCGTGGGCACGATCAGAATCGACACGACCAGCGCTGCGCCTCGCAGGTCTGCAGTGCCTTCCAACCGAAACCACGCCTCCGTGGCCAGCAGTGGGAACCCGCCCGCGATAATCACCGCGTTCCCGAAGTCGGCGAGCACGGTGATCGCCACCACCAGGATCGCGCCCGTGACACCGGGCCATGCGAGCGCCAGGGTCACGTCCCGGAGGGCGTCGGTCTCCGTCGCGCCCAGGCTATGGGCGGCGTACTCCAGCGTCGGGTTGATGCCACGCAGCACGTTCTCGATGACCAGCGCTGCGTACGGGAAGAACGCTACCGTCTGGACCACCCACAACCCGGGCCAGCCAAAGATGTTCAGGTCGAGCCCCAACAGGGATCGGGTAATCAGTCCCTGGCGTCCAAAGAGCAAGATGTAGGCGAACGCCACCATGAACGGCGGCGCAAACAAAGGAAGCTGCGTTGCGAGGCGAAACACGCCGGCCCCGGGCACATCCCCGCGAACCAGCGCAAACGCGAAGACCAGACCGACGGCGGTAGCGGTAGTGCTGGACAGCACCATCATCACCAGGCTGTTCCGCAACGCCTGCAACCACCGCACGCTTTGGGGAACGCTAAGGTACTCCTGCAGCCCGGGAAACGTCAGAACTCGCAAGGTAGGATACAGCACGAAGATCAATAGCGCGCCGCCCACGACGAGAAACGCGGCTGTCAGCGCAGGATCGCGCAGGAGACGGCGGGCCACGGTCATAGCCGTCTCACAGTACAGACCTGCAGACGTCGCCGCCTCCCAGTCATCGCAGCGTGCGTGTCATTCCTCTAGCGCCCCACCTCGCGCATCCACCGTTCTCGCACCCGGGTCATGTTGGCAATCGCCCAGTCGCGATCGTACTTGACCAGCTTCACGTTCTCCAGCGCCGGCATCCCCGCGGGGCTGGGCACATCGAGTCTCACGGGATAGGTCAGGTGATACTTGACCGCGATGTCCTGGGCCAGTCTGGAGAAGACGAAATCGACGAACTCCTTGGCCCCCTCGGGATTCGGACCGCCCTTGATAATCGACACGCCTCCGATCTCGTAGCCGGTGTCCGGGGGGAGGATAATGTCGATGGGCACGCCTCGGTTGCGGGCGATGAGCCCCACGTGGGCCCAGTTCATGCCCAGCGCTGCCTCGCCGCGCTCCACCAGAGTCATCGCCGCAGGCACAGTAGGGGCGAACTGTGACGTGTTCGCCGCCAGGGCCTTGAGATACGTCCACCCGCGTTCTTCCCCCAGCCTGAAGAACTGGGTCGCGAGGAAGATGTACCCGGCGCCGGTCGTGACAGGGCTGGGCAGCACTACCTGCCCGCGGAACGCCGGCAACGTCAGATCATCCCACGTTCTGGGCAGCGCAATGCCTGCCGCTCCCAAGGTGCGGTCGAAGACCGGGCGGTTTACCACCACGCTCAGTACGCCAAAGTACCACCCGTGCCAGAACCCCTTGGGGTCGATGAACTCCCTGGGCACCTTGGCCTCGGCCGCCGCAGGAGACCGATAGGGCGCAAGAATCCCCTCGGCGGCCAGCGGTGCGTGGAAGTCGATGGACCCGCCCACGAAGATATCGGCCCGCGGACGCGCCTTTTCCGCCGTGATGCGTGCGGCAACGGTGCCGGCAGCGGCGACCGTCAACATCTCCACTTGAATCCCGGTCCGTTCCGTGAACGCTCTGACGATACGGCTGATGACCGTTTCGTCCATAGCGGCGTAGACGACGATGCGCCTGGCTTGCGCGCTTCCAGCGTGGGGGCCGACGAGCACCAGCGCGGCCAGGACGACGAGGGCGACAAGACGAACCATCTACGTCACCTCCCGCACTTCGCGAGACATGCTCTTCCGATACATTTTAGCCTCCGGCCCGGTCACGGGCATCGGGTGACGACCCGATCTCCGGGGAGATGATGGTGCGGCGCATGTGCGCATGAGGTACGCTGAAGGGAATGCGCCCTCGGCCATCGATCTCTGCACGTGCTGGAGGCTGCGGCTACCCCATCGGCGCCAGCGCCGCCACCTCCTCGACCTCGACCGCCGTCAACTCCCAGTCGGCCGCCCGGGCGTTGGCCTCGATCTGCTCGGGCGTGGTCGCGCCGGTAATCACGGTGCACACCGCCGGCCGCGCCAGCAGCCAGGCGATGGCCAGCTCGGCCAGCGTGCGTCCCCTCGGCTGAACCCACGCCTCCAGCGCCCGCACGATCGCGAAGTTGCGCGGTGTGGCGAACCGCACCCGCATGCGTTCCAGGGCCTCGAAGCGCGTCCCCGGCGGCGGCGGGGCGTCCTCCCGGTACTTGCCCGTGAGCATGCCGCCCGCCAGGGGGAAATAGGGGATCACGCCGACGCCCAGGGCCTGGCAGGCCGGCAGCAGCTCAGCCTCCGGCTCCCGGTGCAAGAGGCTGTAGTGGGGCTGGACCGACACGAAGGGGGCGAACCCCCGGCGGTCACCGGTCCACAGCGCCCAGACCAGCTGCCAGGCCGCGAAGTTGGAGCACCCGATGTAGCGCACCTTGCCCTGCCGCACCAACGCGTCCAGCGCCGCCAGCGTCTCCTCGATGGGCGTGTGGGGATCCCACTGGTGGATCTGGTAGAGGTCCACGTGGTCCGTGCGCAGGCGCCGCAGGCTGCCTTCGATGGCCTGCAGGATGCGCCGGCGCGAGGCGCCGCCCTCGTTCGGGCCCGGCCCGACCCGCCAGCCGACCTTCGTGGCGATCACCGCCCGGTCGCGGCGTCCCTCCAGGGCGCGCCCCAGGTACTCCTCGGATCTGGTCTCGCCGTAGATCTCGGCGGTGTCGAAGAAGGTGATGCCCCGGTCCAGCGCGGCGTGCACCACGCGTGCGGTCTGGGCGGCGTCGCAGGCGCGGCCGAAGTTGTTGCACCCCACGCCAACGACCGAGACCTCCAGCCCGGACGCGCCCAGGCGGCGGTACTTCATCACGCTCCTCCTCTGCGGCTGTGTCGGGTTGTACGAAAGCGCCCTCTTGGTTAGCTTCGACCGCCGGCGCTTCCTGCAGCAGGAAGCCACCGACCGACGTGCAACCCTCCCCGTGTCCGGAGTTCACGTACAGGAGGCGACGGATGGCTGACCTGCAGCACCATGTCCTGGCTGCCATGCCCCCCGAGACGGTGAATCCCAAGATCACCCGCCGCATGTTCTGGGGCGACCGTATCATGTGCGCGGTGCTGGAGCTCAAGGCGGGCGCCGTGGTCCCCACGCACCAGCACGAGAACGAGCAGCTCTCCTACTGCCTGAGCGGCACGCTGCGCTTCACCTTCCCCGACCGCGAGGTTGTCCTGCGGGCCGGCGAGATGCTCCTGATCCCCAGCAACCTCCCCCACGGTGCCGAGGCCCTGGAGGACGTCGTCGACGTGGACATCTTCAGCCCGCCGCGGCAGGACTGGATCGCGGGCGCAGACGCCTACCTGCGACGGTAGCGCCGCGCGGACGCACCAGTGGCTACGGGCACCGACCCCGCCGCGGCGCGGCGGACGGGCAGCCCGATGGTGCCTCAGTACGCGTCGGGACGCACCGCCTTGTAGACGGCCTTCAGGCGCTCCAGCGAGAACCCGCCGCTCTGACAGACCTGGATGATGCGTTGCTCGTCCGCGGCGATGCGCTCGGCGGCCTCGGGGATGCGCTCGGCCACCTCGGCGGGGATCACCACGACGCCGTGCTGGTCGGCGTGGAGCAGGTCGCCGGGGGCGATCCAGACGCCGCCGACCTTGACGGGGATGCCGAAGTCCACCAGGTGTACGTTGGCGTGCGAGACCGAGACGTGCGCGGCGCAGCACTGGAACCCCAGCGCGCGGACCTCGTCCAGGTCGCGCACGGAGCCGTCGGTCACGGTGCCCACGCACCCGAGCGCCATGTGGATGTTCGCCTGCACCTCGCCCCAGAAGGCACCCTGGCCGCGCGGGTCGTCGAGGTCGTGGACTACCACCACGCGGGGCGCCGGCATCGTCAGCACGTAGTCCCACCACGCGAAGGTGCTGGCGCGGCGCCCTTCGGGGGCGGGGCGCTCGGCGCGCACCACCGCGGTGACGGCATAGCCCACCATCGGCCCGAGCTCGGGGAACAGGGCCCGGATCCCGGCGGCGAGGTTGCCGGCCTCCCGGGGCCGCACGCGAAACGTCTCGATGGCGTTGGCGACCGTGGGGCTGGACAGCGTGCGCAGCGCGGCGAGCGTGTCCGGCGTGAGAGGCACGATCCTCCCTCCCTCGGCGATGGTGCTGTGGGCGTCGCGGTGGGCTCTTGGACGCCGCCGGGGGAAGTTCCTGTGGGCCCCGCTGCGCCCCGCAATGCAGGGCCGGGCTGCCGGCGACGAGGGAGCCCATGGCCTGCCCCACGGCGGGCCGGTGGGAGCCCTGGACCCGCGGCGCGAGACAAGCGTGATTAGCGGTGGATAGGGGGACAAGCGCGAACGTCCGCGGCGGGTGCGGCGGGGTGGAATCGTGGACTCCCGCCCCTGGCGGTTGACAGCGCGCCGGCCGCGGGCCTAAGGTCAGGTATCCATGCCCCTGCTGGCGTTCACCGAGGTGTCCAAGGCCTACGGCGCACACGCCGTGCTGCGCGAGGTGACGTTCGCACTGGAGCCGGGCGAGAAACTCGGCGTGGTCGGCCGCAACGGCGCGGGCAAGACCACGCTGCTCCGCCTGGCGGCGGGGCTGGAGGAGCCCGACACGGGGCGCGTCGCCATCGCAGGGTGGGCGCGCATCGCCTACCTCCCGCAGGCCCCGCCGCCCGCGGGTGCGACGACAGTGTGGGCGCATGTGCTGGCCGCCGCCACCGAGGTGCACGCGCTCGCGGCGCGAGCGCACGCCCTCGAGCAGCTCATGGCGCAGCCCGGGGTGCTCCAGGACCCCGCACGGCTGGAGGCCGTGCTCGACGAGTACGCCCATGTGCGCGCGCACTTCGAGCACCTGGGCGGCTTCACGCTGGAACCCCGGGCGCGGGAGGTGCTGGCCGGCCTGGGCTTCGACGCCGCCGGCGTGGGGCAGCGACTGGACGAACTGAGCGGCGGATGGCGGGCGCGCGCGGAACTGGCTCGGGTGCTGCTCCGCGAGCCCGACCTGCTGCTGCTGGACGAGCCCACCAATCACCTGGACCTGGCGGCGACCGAGTGGCTGGAGACCTACCTGGTCGCCTTCCCGGGTGCGTGCCTGATCGTCAGCCACGATCGGTCGCTCCTGGATACCGTCGCCACGCGCATCGTCGAGGTGGAGGACACACGGCTGACGACCTACCGGGGCACCTACAGCGCCTACGCGGCGCAGAAGGCGCTCCGCGCCCGCCAGGAGCAGGAGGCATGGGAGCGCCGCCAGGAGGAGATCGCAAGGCTCGAGGACTACATTCGACGCTATCACGCGGGGCAACGCGCGGCCCAGGCCCGGAGCCGCCAGAAGACGCTGGCGCGCCTGCAGGCCGCCCCGGCTGCGCCCCCGCGTCGCCAGCGGTCGCTGCGCCTGGCAGCGTCCGCGGCCCCGGCCTCTGGCCAGCTGGTCGTCCGGCTGCGGGAGGTCAGCAAGCGCTACGACGGCGGACCGGAGGTCGTGCGCAACGTCAGCCTCGACGTCCTCCGCGGCGAGCGCATCGGCCTGCTGGGTCCCAACGGTACCGGCAAGTCCACGCTGCTGCGACTGATCGCCGGACTGGAGGCGCCCTCCAGCGGACGGGTGATCCTGGGTGCGGGGGTCGTGCCGCGCTACTTCGCCCAGGACGCCACGACCGTGCTCGACGACGCCCGCACCGTGCTGGACGAAGTGCTGGCCGACCGCCCCCAGCCCCCTGAGGAGATCCGGCGCTACCTGGGGCGCTTCCTCTTCTCGGGCGACGACGTCTTCAAGCCGGTGGCGACGCTCTCGGGCGGCGAGCGCCAGCGGCTGGTGCTCGCGAAGCTGCTGCTCGACACACCGAACCTGCTGCTCCTGGACGAGCCGACGAACCACCTCGACATCCCGTCGCGGGAAGCATTGGAGGCGGCGCTGGCCGGGTTCCCCGGGACGATGATCGTGGCCACCCACGACCGCTACCTGCTGGAGCGCCTGGCGACGCGCATCCTCACGCTGGGCGACGACGGCCTGCACGACTTCCACGGCAGCTACCGCGAGTTGCGCCAGCGCCAGCACGCGGCCCCCACGCGGCCACCCGGGGCGGCTGCCGCCCGCGGGCGCGGCCGCGACCCGACCCAGGGCCACGCCGCGCGACCACCGGTGCCGACCTTCGAGGAGGTCGCGGCGCAGATCGCCGCGGCCGAGCGCGCCCTCGACGACCTGGGCCGGCGCCTGGCCGATCCGGACCTGTACCGTGACGCGCAACAGGTGCGGACAGTACGTGCCGAGTACGAGGCGGCCGAGCGACGCCTGGCCGACCTGTACGCGCTGCTGGAGCAGGTCGTCGCCGATGACGACGCGGCCACGGGTCCGACGACGACCTGAGCGGCCTCAGATCCCCGGTCTTCGCCGCCGGGAGGCGGGACTGCGAGGTTGTCCCGGTGTCGGTCCGGCCCCTGGCGGAAGCACATGGGGGCTGCCGGCGTTGTCGGTCGCCGGCGGTCACGCCAGCAACGTCCAGGGCGCGCCTTCCTCGCCGGCCACGCGGCCCTCGGCCCGCAGCTTGAGGAGGTGCGCCAGCACCGACCTGGCCGCGACGGGGTGCAACGCCGCGGGCACGTCGGTGTAGATCGCGGCCACGAGCTCCTCGATACGCCGCGGACCGTCCTGCAGGGCGTTCAGGATCTGCTGTTCGCGCATCAGCCGGTGCGCGATGTACTCGTCAAGCAGCGCCCGCGGCGCGTCCACGGGCTCGCCGTGGCCCGGGTACAGGCGCGCGAGGTCCAGCGTGCGTACGCGCGCCAGCGACCGCAGGTAGGCGGCCATGTCGCCATCGGGTGGGGCGATCACCACGGTGGAGCCCTGCGCGACCAGGTCGCCCGCGAACAGCGCGCGCTCCTCCCGCAGCAGGGCACACAGATGGTCGGAGGCGTGCCCGGGCGTGTGCAGGACGTCCAGCGTGTAGTCCGGGCCCTCGACCACCTCGCCGTCGCACAGGGCGCGGTCGTGGGGCACGGAGCTGCCGGCCAGGGCCAGCACGGCGGCGCCCGTGGCCTGGGCCAGTGCCGCGGCGGCCGGCGCGTGGTCGCTGTGCCGGTGCGTCACGAGGATCCACCGCACGGGCCTGCCGCCGGTGGCCGCCAGCACCGCGGCCACGTGGCGCGTGTCGTCCGGGCCCGGATCGATCACGGTGATAGCGTCGTGGCCCACCAGGTAGGTGTTGGTACCCGTGCCGGTCATCGGCGACGGGTTGGGGGCCCGCACCCGCCGCACGCGGGGCGAGCACGTCACGACCGCCGACGGCGCCGCTGCGCTCATGCGATCGCCCGCCTGGTCCATACTCACGCGCGGCCAAACCGGTCGACGGCAAAGGCCTCCAGGGGCACGGCCGGCGGGCGACCGGCCGCCAGGTCGGCGACGACGCGCCCGGTGCCCGCCGCCAGCGTGAACCCCAGCATGGCGTGCCCGGTGGCCACGATCGCGCCGTCGACCCACGGCACGCGCCCGATGAGCGGCAGGCCGTCGGGCAGGAGCGGTCGGAGGCCGCACCACGCCTCTTCGTGGTCCCACGCCAGGTCGTCGCGCAGCACCTCGCGAGCGGCGGCCACCACGGCACGGTAGCGCCGCGGGTCGATCCGCTCGTCGTAGCCGGCGAGCTCCAGCGTGCCCCCAAAGCGCAGCCGGTCCCCAAGCGGCGTAATGGCCACGCGGCGGCCGATGACGTACAGCGGCACCGACGGCGCCAGCCCGCGCGGCCGCACGGTGCAGCTGTAGCCTTTGGCCGGCTGCATCGGGATGCGCAGGCCGAGCGTCGCAGCCAGCCCCGGCGACCAGGCGCCGGCAGCCAGCACCACGACGTCGGCCGGTACGTCCTCGTTGCGGGCGCCGTCGACGCGCACGCCGGTCACGCGACCGTCGCGGGTGCTGATGCGCGCCGCCGTGCGCCCTGTCACCACCCGCGCCCCGCGGGCCGTCGCGGCCTCGGCCAGGGCTCGGGTGAACGCGAACGAGTCGCCATGAGCCTCGCCCTCGAGGTAGAGGCCGGCGCCCACGCGCGGGGACAGGGCCGGCTCGAACGCCAGCAGCTCGTCGCGGAGCAGCACGCGGCCGGGGAAACCGTCGGCGGCGTAGCGTGCCTGCTCGGCCCGCGCGTGCTCCGCGGCCCGGGGACCAAGGTAGACGTGCAGGAGCCCGCGGCGCTGGAAGAAGACCGAGCACGCGACGGTGCGCGCCAGGTCCTCGTACTGCGCCAAACTGAACCGCCCCAGTGCCACCAGCGCGTCGTGGGCCCGGGCCGCAGCCGCGGGCGTGCACGCCCGCCAGAACCGCCACAGCCACGCTACGAGGTGCCGATCGAACCGCGGGCGGATGTACACCGGGCCAGCAGGGTGCAGCAGCCAGCGCAGCGCCTCGCCCACGACGCCGGGTTGCGGGAGCGGATGCGCGTGGCTGGGCACGATCAGGCACGCGTTGCCGTACGAGCAGCCGCGGCCCACCTGGCCGCGCTCGACCAGCGTGACGTCCCAGCCATCGGCGGCCAGGAAGTAGGCTGCGGCCGCCCCGATCGCGCCGCCACCGATCACCACCGCACGCTGGGCCATGGGCACCTCCCAGATCGAGAGTTCACCGTCACTCCAGCCAGGTCCGCTGGATGCGGACGTCGACCACGCGTAGGGCCACCAGGAAGGCGCCCCGGGTGCCCAGCGGGAGCGTTGCGCGGCCGTTGGCCGGCACGTGCAGGGCGAAACGCTCCAGGCTGTTGGTCGGCCGGCCCGGGAGGCTCACGGTGGCGTCGACCAGCACGTGCGTCACCGGCAGATCACCGGTGCGGCTACGCACCTCCAGGGCGTCGCCCCGCACGCCGCCCTCCACGCGCACCATGGCGGGCAGCACGGGGAGGTAGAGGAACGGATCCACCTCGCGCCGCGCGCTGGCCAGCACCTGCCGGATGCCGCCGGCCAGCCAGACCTCCACCACGTACGCACGCACCACGCGATCGCCCAGGGGCAGGCGCACCGTGAACCGGGTCGCGGCACCGGGCTCCAGCGGCCAGGGCACACCATCGCTGCCAAAGAACGCCGGCGCGCCCGAAGGGGTGGTGCCGGTCACGTCGACGGCGATGCCGCGCACCGGGACGGTCCCGCGATTGCGCACGGTCCCGGTGACCACCAGCGCACGGGCTTCGAGCCCATGGGCGACGTCGAGCAGCGCGAGCGCTGGCGCAGGCGGTACCGCGACCACCGGAGGGCCCCACGCCCCGAGGCCCGGCGCACCGACCGCCAGCACACCGAACAGCAACACAAGGATCCGACCCATGCCCCCAGCCACGCAACGCTCCTTCGCCTTCAGTGTAGCGCACTTCGTGTATCGGCCAGAGGTTGCCCGACGTACGGGGAGCGACACCAGGGGAGGGATCACCGGCGCCTGCCGCGAAGCCGCAGGCGATCCCTGCCCGGAGGAGATCGCATGTCGGCAGCCGAGCGCATCGCCATGCTCCTCAACGCCTACGTCGAAGGTCCGCGCCTCGTGACCGCGGCCGTGCGGGGGCTGTCTGCGGATGAGCTGCGCTTCACACCCGGTCAGGGCCACTGGAGCATCCATCAGCACGTCGTGCACCTGGCCGATGCCGATCTGGTGTTGGCGGCACGCCTGCGCTACATCCTGGCCGACCCCGGCGTTGCCGTCATTCCGTTCGACCAGGAGCGCTGGGGACGGACCCTGGACTACGCCGGCCGATCACTGGACGCCTCGCTGGCGCTGCTGCGCGCGGTCCGCGAGGCCACGGCCGACCTGCTGCGCCAGATGCCGCCCGAGGCCTGGCAGCGCGTCGGGCAGCACCCGCAGGCCGGTCCGCAGACCGTGGAGCAGATCGTGGCACACGCCGTGGACCACGTGGACCACCACCTGCGCACCATCGCCAGGCGCCGCCGGGAGTACGCGCGGGCGCAGGAGCCGAGGCGACCGGCGTAACCCGGCTCGCGGCACGCCGGCGACGCCTGGCAGAGGGCGCAATGCTCCGGCTCACGGTCTACGGCGGCGCGGACGAGATCGGCGGGAACAAGATCCTGCTGGACGACGGCGAGACCCGCGTCTTCCTGGACTTCAGGATCTCCTACGCGCGACGCAAGCGCTTCTTCGAGGAGTACCTGAAACCGCGCACGGCCGCGGGGCTCACCGACCTGCTGGTGACCGGCGTGCTCCCCACGGTGCCGGGCATCTACCGGCGGGACCTGCTGCGGATCGCCCCCTGCGGGCTCCCGGTGCACGATCTCCCCGCCGTGGACGCGGTGCTGCTCTCCCATGCCCACCTCGACCACGCGGGCCACATCGCCTTCCTCGACGAGCGCATCCCTGTCTACTGCTCCCCGCTGACCCACGGCACGCTGGCGGCGATCCAGGACAGCCGCGCGCGCGAGTTCGAGAGCGAGATCGTCAACTTCCGCCCGCGGCCGGCTTTCCCGGGCGACCGCGGCGTGGTCGTGCGGCCCTTTCGCACGCTCACCGGCCCGGTGCCCCTGGGACGCCTGCACGTGACGCCCCTGCCGGTCGACCACTCGATGCTGGGCTGTGTGGCGTTCCTGCTGCACACCACGCGCGGCCCGGTGCTCTACACGGGGGACCTGCGCTTCCACGGTCCGGAGGCGCACCTCAGCGAGGCGATGCTCGCCGCAGCCGCCCGCGACGGCGTGTGGATGCTGATCGCCGAGGGCACACGGCTCGACGTCACCGACCGCCGCACCGAGGACCACGTGTTCGCCGAGGCCCTGGCCGCCGTGCGCGAGGCCCCAGGCCCCGTGATCGCCGACTTCGCCCCCCGAGACCTGTACCGCCTGGCCACCTTCGTCCGCATCGCCCGCGAGACCCACCGGTCGCTGGTCGTGCTCCCGCAGGACGCCTTCCTCCTCGACCGCCTGCACGGCAGCCACCCGCTGGTGCCGGACGTGCGCACGGAGCCCCTGCTGATCCTGAAGGAGCGCAAGCAGAGCGGCACCTACAGCGACAAGGACTACGAGACCTGGGAGCGGCGGGTCCTGGCCTGGCCCACCGCGCGGACCGCCGAGCAGTTGCGGCCGGAGGCGCATCGCATGATCTTCGCGCTGTCCTTCTGGGACGTCCAGAACCTCGTCGACCTGGGCATCGGCGCCGACGCGCTGTACATCTTCTCGGCCAGCGAAGCCCACGACGAAGAGCAGGCCCGCGACCTGTGGCGGTTGCACAACTGGTTGGACCTGCTGGGGGTGCGCCGACGGCTCAACACCCACGCCTCGGGCCACGCCGGCCAGGTCGACCTGGTCCGCATGGTGCGGACGCTGCAGCCCGAGGTGCTGGTGCCGGTGCACACCGAGAAGGCCGAGCTGTGGCAGGCGCTGGTCCCCGAGGTGCGCATCCTGCAGCCGGCACCGGGCGTGCCGCTCGAGGTGTAAGCGCGCGGGCCCGGCCCGGTCAGGTCGGGCGGGACTCCCCGGTCGGGGTCACGAACACGCTGCGCGCGATGCGGCGGGCGACGGCGGTCTCGACACCGTCCACGGCGACCGTCAGGCCCTCACGGGTGGCAGCGAGGAGCCGGATCGCCCGGCCCGGCACGAGCCCCAGGGCCGACAGGGCCCGCAGGGTCTCCGGGTCCTCGTCCTCGACGCGCGTCACCACCGCCCCCTGGCCCGGCTGCAACTCCGAGAGCAGGTACTCTTCCTCCGGACCGGCGACCGCGCCCTCTTCGGTCGGGATCGGCGCGCCGTGCGGGTCGACGGCGAGCCCCCCCACGGCCCGTGCCAGCTCCTGGGTGACGTCCGGGGTGCTGCCGTGCTCCATCCGGTCGGCCGCGGCATGCACCTCCTCCCAGGGCAGGCCGGCGCGGTCGACCAGGAACCGCTCCCAGAGCCGGTGGGCCCGCACGACCTCCGCCGCCTGCCGCCGTCCCCGTGCGGTGAGCCGCACCCCGTGCGGCGTCACCTCCGCGAGGCCGAGGTCGACCAGACGGCGGACGGTGGCGCGGACGGTCGGCGCGGGCTCACTCAGCCGGTTGCCCAGGACCTCCGGGAGGGTCGCGTGGCCCGCCGGCTGGGCGAAGAGCGCCTTGAGGTAGTCGTCCACGCGGGCCTCGACCGACGCTCGACGTCGGCGGAGCGCCCGGGCCACCAGGCCCCGCCGCGGCGAGAAGCCCAGGGCGAGGCCGAACGCCAGCGTGCCGACCAGTGCCATGGCCGCGCCGGAGGCCACGTCGAGGTAGTAGGAGAGGAACAGCCCGACCACCGCGGCGCCGACGCCGATGCCCGCGGCCAGGACGATCAGGCGGTGGAAGCGATCCGTGAGCAGGAGGGCGGTCGCTGGCGGCGCGATGAGCATGGCGATCACCAGCACGATCCCGACGGCCTGCAGCGACGCCACGATGGTCAGCGAGGTGAGCAGGAGCATGAGGTAGTGCAGCGCGCGCACCGGCAGCCCCACGCTCTCCGCCATGGTGGGGTCGAACGCCCACAGCAACAGCTCCTTGAAGAGGACGACGATCGTGAGGACCACGACCAGACCGGCGCTGCCCGTGAGCAGCAGGTCGCCCCGGCTGACGGCCAGGACGTTGCCGAACAGCACGTGGAACAGATCCACGGGGCTGCGGATGCGGCTGATGATCGCCAGCCCCAGGGCGAACGCGCTGACGAAGAGCAGCCCCATGGCCGCGTCCTGCTTGAGGCGCGTGTGCCGCTCCACGAAGCCGATGCCAAGCGCGGTGAGCAGCCCGGTCACCAGCGCCCCAACGACGAAGGGGACGCCCAGCAGGAAGGCCACGGCCACCCCGGGCAGGACGGCGTGGGAGATGGCGTCGCCCAGCAACGCCCAGCGCTTGACCAGCAGGAAGCTGCCCATCACGGCGCAGGTCACGCCGACCAGGATCGCCCCCACCAGCGCCTGCTGCATGAACGTGTACTGCAGCGGCTCGACCAGGGACCGCAGCAGCGTCATGCGGACCGCCCTCCGGGCGTCCCAAGGCGTTCCAGCGGCGTGAGGCGGCCGGCGTAGGTGGTGCGCAGCACCTCGGTCGTGAGCACCTCCGCCGGCGGCCCGTAGGCGACCAGCCGCTGGTTCAGCAGGAGGACCCGGTCGTAGGTGCCGGCCCCGGCGCGCGTGAGGTCGTGGTCGACGATGAGCGCGGTTTTCCCCTCGGCGCGCAGCCGCTGCAGCGTCGCCAGGATCGCCTGCTCGGTGGCCGCATCCACGCCCATGAACGGCTCGTCGAGCAGCAGGATCTGCGCCTCCTGCGCCAGCGCCCGCGCGAGGAACGTTCGCTGCTGCTGGCCTCCCGAGAGGGCGCCGATGGGCCGGTCGTGCAGGTCGGCAATCCCCAGGGCGTCCAGACAGGCGGCCACGATCCGCCGGTCCTCGGGACGCGGCCGCCGTCCCCAGCCGAGGTGGGGATAGCGGCCCATCATGACCACGTCGCTCACGACGAGCGGGAAGTCCCAGTCGATGGCCTCCCGCTGCGGCAGATAGGCCACCCACCGCCGGTTGGTCGTCACGTCGCCGCCCAGCAGCCGGATCCACCCGGTCCAGGGCGTCACCAGCCCCAGCAGCGCCCGGAAGAAGGTGGACTTGCCGGCGCCATTGGGGCCGATGACCCCGACCACCTCGCCCCGCTGCACGGTGAGGGAGACGCCCAGGAGCACCGGGCGGGTGTCGTAGGCGACGCTCAGGTTGTGGACCTCGACCGCCGGCGTCACGGCCCGTTGCCTCCCAGGCCTCTGACCAACAACGCGGTGTTGGCCCGCATCATGCCCGCGTACGTGTCGGCGCCGCTCCCGGGCGCGCCCAGGGAATCGATGTAGAGCGCACCGCGGATCGGCACCCCGGTCTCCTGGCTCAGCCGCTCCATCAACTTCCGGTTGAGGGTGACGTCGACGAAGAGCGCGGGAACGGCCTCCTGCCGGATCTTCCCCACCAGCTCCACGATTCGGCGTGCCGGTGGCTCGGCCTCCGGTGCCAGGGTGTAGATCCAGCCGACGACCGTGAACCCGTAGCGCGCGGCGAAGTAGTGCATGGCGTTCTCGGTGGTCACGAGCTTGCGCCGCGGCGGCGGGATGGTGGCCACCTGCGCCCGAATCGCGCGGTCGAGGGCGTCGAGCTCGGCGACGTACCGCTCCGCGGTGCGCCGGTAGTGGTCGGCGCCAGCGGGATCCAGCGCGATGAACGCGTCGCGGATGGTGGGCACGTAGTGCTGGATCACGAGCCGCACGTCCATCCAGGCGTGCGGGTCGGGGGCGCCGTCGTACCGGCTGAGCGGATCCCGGATCACGATGGGCGTCACGCCCGTGGAGGCCACGACCACGCGCGCCCGGGTGCCCGACCCGCGGACGAGCTTGTCAAACCACAGTTCCAGGTTCAGCCCGTTGTAGAAGATCACGTGCGCGTCGGCGACGCGCTTGAGGTCGTCGGGCCGGGGTTCGTAGGTGTGCGGGTCGGTGCCCGGTGGGACCAGGCTGACGACCTGCACGCGGTCGCCGCCGACCTGCCGGGCCAGATCGGCGATCACGGAATACGTCGCGACCGCCCGGAGGACAGGCGTACCCGCTGGTCCGCTCCCGTGCGACGTCCCCGAGCTGGTCGACGGCGCCCCACGCGGGCTGCAGCCCGCCACCAGCGCGAGGACGAGTACGCCGACGAGCTGCCAGGATGGGCGAGCCGTCGCCTGGCTGTCGATGGAAGGGCGCATCAGCTGGAAAATTTTAGTCTAACCTAAATACTACTCCGATAGCGTACCCTGTACACGCGTCCCCGTCAAGTTGGGACGTGTTCAGGAGAGTGGCGCCAACCAAACGCGCGCGACGACGGCGGCGACCAGCAGGACCAGCGCCGCCGCTCCTGCCAGGGCGGCGGCCTCGGTGGGACGGGGCTCCCAGCCCACGCGGCGCGCCAGGTCCCGGTAGACCTGCCGGAGCCGGTCCGCGGCGCTGGCGTGGTAGTACTCGCCGCCGGTCGCGGCGGCGATGGCGCGCAGCGTGGGCTCGTCCAGCACGCCCCAGTAGCCGCTGCGCAGCGTGCTCGGATCGGCCGCGGTGCCCACGCCGACCGTGTACACCCGCACGCCGCGCCGGCGCGCCTCGGCCGCAGCTTCCAGCGGCGGGATCCCGTCGCTGGCGCGGCCGTCCGAGAGCAGGATGGCGATGGCGCGCGGCGACGCCGCAGGAGCACCGTCGGGCGGCCGGGCCCCGCCGGGCGGCGAGGCGTAGGGTGCCGGACTCCCTGGCGACGGCCACGGTGGCGTGAACGGTGCGGCGGTGCCCGGCGGCGCGCCCGGGGTGGGGTGCTCGCCCAGCACCGCGCGGATCCCTTCCACGAGCCCGTTGCCCAGTTGGGTCCGCAGCTGGGTCGTCAGGCTGCGAATGCCCTCGCGCATGCGCTCGCGATCGTCGGTCAGCGGCACTACCACCGACGCGAAGTTGCCGAACGTCACCAGGGCCGCGCGGCTGGCGTGGGGGAGGTGGTCCATGAACTCCAGGGTCGCGGCCTTGGCGGCCTCGATGCGGCTGGGCTTGATGTCGTTCTCCTCCATGCTCCGGCTGATGTCGATGATCAGCACCACAGGACGGCCGGACGCCACGGGCCAGGGCACCACGGGGCCGGCCGCGCCCACCACCGCCGCGGCTGCGGCCAGGAGGAAGACCGCTGCGGCGAGGTGCCGGCGCAGGGGGCGGCCGGCAGACGCGGCAGCCGCCGCCAACGTCGCGGGGTAGCGCACAGCCCCCTGGCGGGGGAAACGGCGCGCCCAGCGGGCGTACAGCCCCGCCAGGCCTGCGGGGAGCAGCAGCAGCCAGAGGAGGGCGGGGTACTTCCAGGTCACGATATCACCGGATCTCGCAACCCCGCACCAGGTTCCGGAACGTGTTCATGAACGACGCAACCTCACCCCAGCGCCACGGGCGCGACCGTCGCCAGCCCCCCGTACAGCTCCGGCCGCCGGTGGCCGAGCACCGGCAGCGTCTCGCGCACGCGGCGCGTGCGGGCGAGGTCGATCTCGGCCACCACCAGCCCGGGCTCCTCGCCGCCGTCGGCCACCACGACGCCCATGGGGTCGACCACGAGGGAACGGCCCGCGCGATCGGCGCGCACCTGGTCGGCGGCGGCGATCCACACGGTGTTCTCCAGCGCGCGGGCCCGCACCAGCGTCACCCAGTGGTCCTCCTTCAGGTGCCCGACCACCCACGACGTCGGCATGGCCACCACCTCGGCGCCGGCCAGGGCCAGCAGCCGCGTCCACTCGGGGAAGCGCACGTCGTAGCAGATCTGCAGCCCGATGCGCCCCAACGCCGTCGACACCACAGGCGGCGGGGCGCTGCCGGGAACGATGCGGTCGGACTCGCGATACCCGAACGCGTCGAACAGGTGCACCTTCCGGTAGGCACCGCGCACGGTACCGTCCGGGCCGAGCACCACCGCGGTGTTGTACGCCCGCACGGCCTCGCCCGGCGCGCGCTCGGCCATGCCCATCACCACATGCAGACGGTGCTCGACGGCCGCGGCGGCCAGAGCGCGCACGAACGGCCCATCGAGCGGCTCGGCGACCTCGGCCAGCGGCGCCCTACCCTCTTCCCAGCGGACCATGAACACCTCGGGGAAGACCACCAGGTCCACGCCGCGACGCCCGGCCTCGGCGAGCACCTCCAGTGCGCGGGCGAGGTTGGCAGCCTTGTCGGGCGTGGCACCGTACTGAGCCAGTCCTACGCGCATACCGCACCCCGCACAGACGCCACCGTGGTCTCGTGCTCCTTCGCCCTTCGCGATGGCCGGGTATCGCTCCTGTCGGCGCGCTCAGCCGCCGTCGAGGGGATAGACGGCGCCGTCGTCGGGCACCTCCACGGGCCCGGGAAACACCGCCTGGGCCTCGGCGACCCAGCGCGAGGGGTCGGCGTCGGGGGTCAGGTGCACCAGCAGCAGCCGTCCCGCGCCGGCCTGCGCGGCGATGCGCCCCGCATCGGCCGCCGTCGAGTGCCCCACCGCATGGGCGTGGTCGGCGTCGTCCTCCAGGTACGTGGCCTCGTGGACCATCACGGCGGCGCCGCGGCCAAACGCCGCCAGCTCATCCACCGGCCGGGTGTCGCTCGAATAGACCACCCGGCCACCGGTCGGCAGGTCCCAGCGCACGGCGCACGTCGGCACGCTGTGGTCCGCGGGCCGGGCGTAGAGTCGATGGCCCGCCTGCTCCCAGAAGGGCGTCACGCCATCGGCCGCGAGCACCCGCAGCGAGAGAAAGGGCGGGTGCAACTCGCCTCCCCACACCGCCAGCAGGCGGCGCACCCTGTCGAGGTCCTCGGGGAGGACGAAGATCGGCAGCGTCGCCGACCGCCCCAGCAGCCGCAGGTTGTGGACGAGCGACGGCAGTCCGTACACGTGGTCGGGGTGCGTGTGCGTGATCACCACCGCGGCGAGCTGCAGAGGGTCGAGCCCCGCCCGGCGCAACTTCACGGCGGGGCTGCCGGGACAGTCGACCAGCACGATGGCGTCGCCCAGGCGCAGCGCCAGCGCGGTGTTGTCCCGGTGCGCCGGCACCACGGCGCCGCTGGACCCCAGCACGACGAGGGCGGACCCCATCACGGCATGAGCATGTGGTTCACACTCGGTCCGCTGCATTCCTGCACTCCGTGGTGGCGTGCGGCACCCCGCGCGGCCCCGAGGCGATGCGAAGACCGCCGGCGCACAGACGACTGCCGGGGCGTGGCGTCCCCACGCGGCCCGACGAGCCGGCAGGCCCGCGGCACGCCCGCGGTGAACCCGTCACCGAGACCGTGACGCTGTGGAGGTGTGGCACGCGTGATCACCAATCCCGTGAAAGCCCGCCTGCGAGCCGGCGAACCCGTCATCGGCCACTGGATCAGCCTGCCGTCGCCCTCGCTGGTGGAACTGCTGGCGTCGTTCGGCATGGACTGGATGGTCTTCGATACCGAGCACTCGCCCATCGCCGGCGAGCGCCTGGAGGACATGCTGCGGGCGATCAAGGGCACGCCCGTGGTGCCCATCGTGCGCGTGGCGGGGAACGAGGTCCCGCTGATCAAGCAGGCCCTCGACCGGGGCGGACTCGGGGTCGTCGTGCCCCTGGTACACTCGGCCCGGGACGCGCAGGCGGCGGTGGCCGCCGCCAAGTTCCCGCCGGAGGGCATCCGGGGGGTGGCCGGTGCCCGGCTCACGCGCTACGGCCTGGACCTGCCCGAGTACTACCGGACGTTCAACCAGGAAGTCCTGGTCGTCATCCAGATCGAGACACCGGGCGCCCTGGACGCCGTCGAGGAGATCGCGGCCACGCCCGGGGTGGACGTGCTCTTCATCGGGCCCAACGACCTCTCGACCAGCCTGGGGGTCTTCCGGCAGTTCGACCATCCGGCGTTCCGGGCGGCGTGCGAGCGCGTGTTGCGGGCGGCCCAGCGGCACGGGAAGGCCGCAGGCTACCTGTGCGGCGGTGCCGAGGAGGTGCTCGAACGGGTGGAGCAGGGGTTCACCTTCGTCGGCGCCACCAGCGACGCGCGGCTCTTCGCCGCGGCGGCCCAGGCGCTCTACACGAGGATCCGCGAGGGGCTGGCCGCGCGGACCCGCGCGCGGGCATAAGGGCCCGCCGCCGACGCCGTGGCCGCGGGCGACCTGCTTCTCGTCTCGCTGAGCTGGTGGGCGGTCAGCCTCTCGGGCGTCCTGATGCCAGGACCGGTGTCGGCGCTGGCCGTGAGCGAAGGCGCCCGGCGGGGCGCGGCGGCCGGCCCGCTGGTCACCCTGGGCCACGCCGTGGCCGAGGTGGGCATGTTCGCCGCGTTGGCCCTGGGCACGAGCCGCCTGCTGCAGCAACCGGTGGTCGTGGGCGCGATCGGGCTCGTCGGCGGTGTCGTGCTGGCATGGATGGGCTGGGGCATCGTGCAGGCCGCGCGCCAGGGCGCGGAGGCGGGCGCTGCGCCCGCGGCCGTTCCGGCGCCTGCGGGCAGCGGCGCCGCGGTGGTGCGCGCAGGTCTGCTGGCCACCGTGTTCAACCCCTACTGGCTGCTCTGGTGGGCGACGGTGGGGGCGGCGTACTACGTGCTGTTCGCGCGGTTTGGGGCCCCTGCGCTGCTCGCGCTCTTCCTGGTGGGGCACCTCGCGCTGGACCTGGGCTGGTGCAGCGTGCTGGCGCTGGTGGTGGGCGCAGGACGCGGGCGGATTCCGCCGCGCGCGCATCGCGCACTGCTCGGCGTCTGCGGCGTCTTCGTGCTCGCCACCAGCGTCTACTTCGCTGTCTCCGGGGTGACGCTGCTTTGGACCGCGCCCTGAGCAGGCGTCGGGCCGGGCCCCGGCGAAGGTGCCGGAGCCGGGGGGCCGCGCGTGCTGCGCCCCGCCCCGCAGGAGACCCAGTCGGCGCGTCAGAATAGCAGCCCTTGCAGCGTGCCATCAGATCGGTCGAATCGGACGGACATTCTGTCCTGGGAGGGGATCGACATGATCCGTCGGCCTGGCACCCAGCTCGTGGGAGCCCTGGTGCTCATCGCCCTGCTGGTAGCCGTCACCGCCTCGACGGCGGGGCCCGCGCCGCGGCGGGGTGGCGTGTTGCGGTTCGCGCTGATCGGCGAGCCGCCGACCCTCGACCCCTCGGCGACGACCGTGGGCGTGACCGCCAACGTCGGCGCCTCGATCTTCGAGGGACTGTTCGCGTTCGACCGCAGCTGGCGGCCGCAACCGATGCTGGTCGACTCCTACACGATCAGCCCCGATGGCCGGACGTACACCTTCCGCCTGCGGCGCAACGTCTTCTTCCACAACGACAAGGAGCTGACCGCCGAGGACGTGGTGGCGTCGTTGAACCGTTGGGGCAAGGTCGGCTCGCGCGGCGCGGTGGTCTACCAGTCGGTGGACGCGGTGACCGCGCAGGACAAGTACACGGTGGTGATGCGCCTGAAGGAGCCGTTCGCGCCGCTGCTGGCCTTCCTGGCGTTGCCGAGCTCCATGGCCGCCATCATGCCCAAGGAGATCGCCGAGGCCACGCCGGTGGGACCGGTGAAGGAGTTCATCGGCACCGGGCCCTACCGCTTCGTGGAGTGGGTGCCCAACCGGCACATCCGGCTGGCCCGGTGGACCAAGTACAGCCCGCGGACCGAGACGCCCAACCTCTACGCCGGGCGGCGCGAGCCGCTGGCCGACGAGGTCGTGTTCTACCCGGTGGGCAACGTGGCCACGCGCATCGCGGGCGTCCAGACCGGCGAGTTCGACGTGGCCGACAGCATCAGCACCGACCTCTACGCGCAGCTGAAGGCCGACCCGCGGGTCGTGCCGGAGATCGTCGACCGCGGCATCTGGCTGGTGTTCTTCTTCAACAAGAAGTCGCCCCTCACGTCCAACGTGAAGCTGCGGCAGGCGATCCTGGTGGCCCTCAACATGCAGCCGATCCTGCAGGTGACCATCGGCAACCCCGACCTCTACGCCCTGTCGCCCAGCCTCTACCCGCGCGGCACGCCCTGGTATTCGGAGGCCGGCGCCGAGTGGTACAACGTGGGCGACGTGGAGCGGGCCAAGCGGCTGGCAGCGGAAGCCGGGTACAGGGGCGAGCCCATTCGCTGGCTCACCACCCTGCAGTACGACTGGATGTTCAAGGCCACGACGGTGGCGGCGACCCAGCTGCGCCGCGCCGGGTTCACCATCGACCAGCAGGTCTACGAGTGGGCGGGCGTGGTCGAGCGGCGCGCCCGGCCAGGCGAGTGGGAGATGTTCACCACCGGCCACGGGTTCGTGCCCGACCCGGCCCTCATCGACGTCTTCAGCCCGGCCTACCCTGGCTGGTGGGACTCGCCGACCAAGACCGAACTCTTCCGGCAGTTCACCCGGGCGGTCGACCTGCAGGAACGCCAGCGCCTCTGGCACCGGTTGCACGAGTTGGTCTACACGGAGGCCAGCTGGGTCAAGACCGGCGAGTTCTTCTTCGTGCACCTGCGGGCCAAGGCGCTCCAGGGCTTCACGCCCGCGCCGTGGTTCGTCACCTGGAACCTGCCGGCGATCAAGTGACCGGCGGACGGACGGGGTGAGCTGCGGGTAGCAGGCGCACCCGGCGGGCCCCGTCCTCCCTGCAGACGCGCGGGGATGCCAGGCGCGCACCGGCGGTCCAGGCGTACCGGCTGTAGACGAAGGCCCGCGGGCGGCGGGGCGCACGGGCCCTGGCCCGGGGTTCAGACCGACTGCGCGCGGGAGCACTCCACGGCACCGGAGCAGCGGAGGGCGGCCGTGCCGCCCGCTCACGAGTCGTCGTGACGGCCTACCTCGCCGGGCGGATCCTGGCACTGATCCCGGTGCTCCTGGTGGTCGGCGCCGTGGTGTTCGGACTCACCCGGTTCACGCCCGGCGATCCGGTGCGGGTGCTACTGGGCGAAGACGCCCGCCCCGAACAGGTGCAGGCCCTGCGCCGCCACCTGGGCCTGGATCGGCCGCTGGTGGTCCAGTTCGGCCTGTGGGTGGCACGGGCGGTCCGGGGCGACCTGGGCGTCTCGTACTTCAACCGGCTGCCGGTGCGGTGGATCATCGCGCAGCACCTCGGCCCCACGGTGATGCTCGCGCTGCTGGCCATCACCGTGGCGTTGTGCATTGGCATCCCCGTCGGGGTCGTCTCCGCCCTCTTCCGCAACTCCTGGCTCGACCAAGCCAGCCTGGCCCTGGCGCTGCTCGGCGCGGCCGTGCCCAGCTTCTGGCTGGGATTGTCGCTGATCGTGGTGTTCGCCGTGGGGCTTGGCTGGCTGCCCTCGTCGGGGTTCAAGCCCCTCACCGAGGGGCTGTGGCCCAGCGTCCGCCACCTGCTCCTGCCGGCGCTGGCGCTCGGACTCCCGAACTCCGCGCTCATCATCCGCTTCGTGCGCAGCAGCCTGCTGGACGTCATCAGCGCGGACTACGTGCGCACGGCGCGGGCCAAGGGCCTGGCAGAACGCGTGGTGATCTTCCGACACGCCCTGCGCAACGCCCTGGTGCCGATCCTCACCGTGGTGGGACTCACCTTCGCGGCGCTGATGGGCGGCGCGGTGGTGACCGAGACGGTCTTCGCGATCCCGGGCATCGGCCAGCTCGTGGTCTCCTCGGTGCTGCGCAGGGACTACCCGGTGATCCAGGGCGTGACGCTGGTGGTGACCACCAGCTACGTGATGATCAACCTCGTGGTCGACCTCCTCTACCTGGCCGTGGACCCGCGGGTGAAGTACTGAGATGGCCCGGGAGGCGCTGGCGGCCCACGGTGGCCCCACGGCCTGACCGTCACGTTGTCGCGGCGACGTCCTGAGATGGCCCGAGAGGCGCTCGGGGAGACGACGCCAAGAGGCGCCCCGGGCGGGCGGCGGCCCGGCGCGGTGGCGCTCGTGGCGCGCATGGTGCGCCGGCGCCGCGTCATCGGCCTGGGCGCGGCGATCCTGGCGGCCATGGTCACGGTGGCCGTCGCTGCCCCGTGGATCGCCCCGTACGACCCGCTGGAGCTGGACCCGCCGGCCCGGCTGCAGGGGCCTGGCGCCCGGCATCGCTTCGGGACCGACGACTTCGGCCGCGACGTGTTCAGCCGGGTGGTCTTCGGCGCACGGCTGTCGCTGCTGGTGGGCGCGGCCGTCACCGTCCTGGCGGTCTGGGCGGGCGTGGTGGTCGGGCTCGTGGCCGGCGCGAGTCCGCGGCTGGACCGCATCGTCATGCGCGTCATGGATGGGCTGATGGCGTTCCCTGACATCCTGCTGGCCATCGCCCTCATGGCTGCCCTGGGCCCGAGCCTGCGCAATGTGATCGTCGCGCTGAGCTTCGTCTACACGCCGCGGGTCGCGCGGGTGGTGCGGGCCTCGGTGCTGGTGATCGTCCACCAGGAGTTCGTGGACGCCGCGCGGGCCATCGGCGCCTCGGGCGGCCGCATCCTGCTGCGGCACGTGCTGGCCAACAGCCTCTCGCCGGTGATCGTGCAGGCCACCTTCATCGCCGCCTACGCCATGCTGGGCGAAGCGGCGTTGAGCTTCCTGGGGGTGGGCGTGCCGCCCGAGGTGCCCACCTGGGGCGGGCTCATCGCCGCAGGGCAACTCTACGTGCAGCAGGCCTGGTGGATCAGCATCTTCCCCGGTGCGGCCATCATCCTGACGGTGCTGGCCCTCAACCTCCTGGGCGACGGGCTGCGCGACTTCCTCGATCCGCGGCTGCGGTACTCGGGGTGACGGCGGGCGGCTCCGCCCCCGCGCCCCACGCCTGCCGCAGGAACGCCCACCAGTTGCGGTACATGATGCCCGCCACGTCGTCGGCAGGATACCCGCGGGCCGCCAGGAGGGTAGCCACCTGCTGGAGGTCGGCGATGGTGTCGAGGTCGCCGGGTGCGCCCTCACGGCCGAAGCCGCCGTCGAGGTCGCTCCCGATGCCGCAGTGGCGCGCGGTCCCCAGCAGCTGGCAGATGTGGTCGATGTGCCGGACGACGTCGTCCAGCTTCACCAGCCGGGGATCGTCGCCGTGGCGCCAGCCCGGGAGGACCATCCAGTTGTCGAAGGCAGCACCGATAACGCCGCCCCGGGCGGCGATGGCGCGGATCTGCTCGTCGGTGAACTGCCGCTGGTGCGGCGCCAGCGTCCGGGCGTTGTTGTGGGACGCCAGCACCGGGCCATCGTAGCGCTCCAGCGCCTCCCAGAACGCCCGATCGGAGAGGTGCGTGAGGTCGAGCACCACGGTGAGGCGACGCATGGCCGGCAGCAGCGCCACCCCCAGGTCAGTGAGCCCGCCCTCGGTGCCGGTGCCGCCGGCGTAGCGGCCGGGCCCGTAGTGCGCGAGCCCCAGCACCCGCAGGCCGGCCCGGACCCACTCGTCCAGCTGGTCGGGGTCGAGGATGGGGTCGGCACCCTCCATGCTCAAGACCACGCCGAGCGGCGGCGCGGTGGCCTCGTGGGCCCCGGTGGTCTCCCACGCTTCCCATGCCTGCATGTGCGCGTCGAGCGTTGCGGCGTCGGTGACCACGCGCACGTGGCCTCCGCGCTCCAGCGCGCGATAGTACGCCAGGTGGCCGACAGCCACGGCGTACGCCTGCGCGGGCGACAGGAAGTCGAGGTGCGGGACGGGGCGCCCGGTCGAGCGCGCCAGGGCCGTGGCGAAGCACAGGGCCACGCGGCCGCGGCGCAGCTCGGGGAGCGCGACGGTGCCCTGCCCCCGGCCCTTGCCCGGGGTGTAGTTCTCCTGCGTGCGGATGGTGTAGACCGACTGCAGCAGGTCGCGGTTCCATTGCAGCGCGTTCATGGCCAGGTCGAGGTGGGCGTCGACGATCAACATGGGACGACCTCCTCCTTGCGGACATGGGGCGTCCCAGCGTGCGCATCCGTACGCACCCTGGACGCCGACCGGCTCACAGCACCGGCAGGTACCCCCGGCGGGGCCGCGGCGGCGGAAAGGCCGCGTCGATGGCCCGGATGTCGTCGTCGGCCAGCCGCAGGGCGCCGGCGCGGGCGTTCTCCTCGACGTGGGCGACGCGTCCTGCCTTGGGGATCGTGAAGGTGCCCGGCTGGCGCACCAGGAACGCGAGCGCCACCTGTCGGGGCGTCGCCCCGTGCCTGCGGGCCACCGCCTCCAGGGTCGGGTGACTGCGGAACGCGCCCTGGCCGAACGGGCTGTAGCCCACCAGCGCCACCCCATGGCGCGCGCAGGCGGGCAAGACGTAGTGCTCGATGCCGCGCTCGCCGAGGTGGTAGAGCACCTGGTTGCAGGCGACCCGCCCGGGGGCCAGCCGCACCGCCTCGGCGAGCTCGTCCTCGTTGAAGTTGGAGACGCCCCAGCTGCGGATCTTGCCGGCGGCCACGAGCTGTTCGAAGGCCGCGATGGTGTCCTCCAGCGGGTGCGATCCCGGCCAGTGCAGCAGATAGCAGTCGAGGTACGCGGTGCGCAGGCGCCGCAGGCTCCGCTCGCACGCGCGCACGGTACCCTGGCGCGAAGCGTTGGACGGCCGCACCTTGGACACCAGGAAGACCTCGGCGCGCCGGCCGGCGATCGCCTCCCCCACGAGCTCCTCGACGGCGCCGTCGCCGTAGGCCTCGGCGGTGTCGATGTGGGTGGCGCCCAGATCGAGGCCCCGGCGCAGCGCGGCGAGCGCCTCGCGCCGATCGTCGCGCTCCAGCAGCCAGGTGCCCTGGCCGATGACGGGCACGGACACGCCCGTGGGGCCGAAGAGACGGTGTTCCATGATGGTGAGAGAGTTCCATGCGCGGTGGCCCACGCCTGCCGGTGCGGTCGCAGCGCGACACCGGCGCAGCACTCCCCCGCGCGGACGCGCAGCGCGCCAGCCCCGGGTTCCCGCGGTACCCCTCGCACCGGACGTCCGCCCCGCGTCCCGGCCGCGTACTCCTCGAAGTACTCGTGGACGAGGCGATCGAGTACCTGCGCCGACTCCAGGTCGCGGCCAACCGGCTTCTTTCACCACGACGCGGACCCGCCGCTCCGATCACGCGCTGCCTGCCCCACCCCGCCGGGCCGCCCGGGGCCGCGGCCCGCCTGGTGAGGTGGTCCCATAGCCGGGCGAGCCTGGCGTGCATCCGCGCGGCGGTGCGTGCGGTGCCGCGTCGGACGCCGCTGCAGGAGGAGCCGCCAGGAGGAGCCGTGTGGAGGCCCCGGAGAAGTGTGCGGGGCCGCATCGATACGGGCACGACGCGAGGGAGGGATGATCGCATGGCCGCGCATGTCCTGTCCCCCGACCGGGTGCACTACAAGTGGAACAAGGACCTGCCGCCGGCGCTGGTGGTGGAGCCCGGCGACACGGTGACGTGCCGCACGCGGGACGTCACCGACGGGCAGGTGACGCCAGGGTGCGACGCCGCGGTGCTGGCGTCGCTGGACTTCGAGCGCATCTATCCCCTGGCAGGCCCCATCTACGTCACGGGCGCGGAACCCGGCGACGCGCTCGAGGTGGAGATCCTCGACCTGCGGCCGCTGGAGTGGGGGTGGACGGGCATCATCCCCACCCTGGGCCTGCTGGCCGAGGAGTTCACCACGCCGTACATCCGGCACTGGGACCTGCGCAACGGCTACTCGACGCGCCTGCGCGACGACATCGTGATCCCCCTGCAACCGTTCTGCGGGGTGATGGGCGTGGCGCCGGCCGCGCCGGGCGAGCACTTCGTGCTACCGCCCGGGGTGTTCGGGGGCAACATGGACATCCGCCACCTCAACCGGGGCGCGACGCTGCTGTTGCCGGTCCAGGTCGAGGGCGCCCTGTTCTCGGCCGGTGACTGCCACGCGGCCCAGGGCGACGGCGAGGTGTGCGTCACGGGCATCGAGTGTCCCATGGAGTTCACCCTGCGATTTGGGGTCCGCAAGGGCCTGCGCCTGCCGGCGCCGCAGTTCCGTACGCCCGGCCCGCTGACGCCCCGCTACGACGCCCGGGGCTACTACGCCACCACGGCCGTGGGCCCCGACCTGATGCAGGACGCCAAGGACGCGGTGCGGGCCATGATCGACCACCTGGTGCGTACCTACGGCCTGTCGCGCGAGGACGCTTACGTGTTGTGCAGCGTGGCCGTCGACCTGAAGATCAGCGAGATCGTCGATGCGCCCAACTGGATCGTCTCGGCGTACCTGCCGCTGTCGATCTTCACGCCCTAGCGGCCCGGGCGCGCCGGCACCGCCTGCCGTGGCTGCGCGCACGCCGCCGCAGTTCAAGAACCCGGCAGGCCCCTTGATATACTGGTTCCAGGACGGGTACTGGCTCCAGAACGGGCATCTGTGTCCCACAGGGGACGGTCGCCGGTAGCGGTGAACACCGCCGCTGGCGGTGCACGCTCAACGAGGGAGGGAGTCGCGATGCGCACCTTGACGGCCGCAGTGTGCTGCGCCGTGCTCCTGGGACTCGCGCTGCCCGCGTGGTCCCAGGCGTACCCCAGCCGACCCATCGAGTTCGTGGTGCCCTTTGGCGCCGGCGGTGGCAGCGACCTGCTGGCGCGCGCCATCGCCAAGGTCATGGCGGAAGAACGGCTGCTCCCGGTGCCGCTGACCGTCACCAACCGTCCGGGCGGGAGCGGCGCGGTGGGCTACAGCTACGTGCTCAGCAAGCGCGGCGACCCCTACTTCCTCGCCACGGTCAGCGCCAGCTTCTGGACGACGCCGCTGGTGGGCCAGGCGCCGTTCACCTACAAGGACTTCACGCCCGTGGCAGGCCTGGCCAGCGACGTGTTCCTGCTGGTGGTGCGGCGCGAGTCGACCTACCGCACGCTGCGCGAGGTGATCGAGGTGGCGCGGCGATCGCCCGACCTGATCAGCGTCGGGGGCTCGGCCGTCGCCTCCGACGACCGCGTGGCAACAGGGCTGTTGCAGCGCGGGGCCAACATCCGGCTGACCTACATCCCCTTCGGCGGGAGCGGGCCTGCGCTCACGGCGCTGTTGGGCGGCCACGTCTCGTCGGCATGGATGAACCCGGGGGAGGCCCTGGAGCACCTGAAGGCCAACAAGGTGCGTGCGCTGGCCGTGACGGCGGCCACGCGCCTGAAGATCCTGCCCGACGTGCCCACCTTCCGCGAGCTGGGCTACGACATCGTCTGGGACCAGTTCCGTGGCGTCGTCATGCCGCCGGCGGTCCCGGCGGAGGCGGTGCGCGTGATGGCCGAGGCCTTCGCGAAGCTGTGCCGCAGCGCGCGCTGGCAGCGCGAGTACATCGAGCCCAACGTCCTGCAGCCGGTCTGCCAGGGGCCTGCGGAGTTCGCGAAGTCGCTGGAGGAGGTCAACGAGAAGTACCGGCGCGTCTTCCAGGATCTGGGGTTGATCAAGTAGGACAGGCGCCGGCGTGCGCGGCCGCGCGCGGTGACGCGCGACCATCCAGGCAGGAGGCCAGGGGCGACGTCCCGGGGTGGGCCCACCCGCGGGCATGGACGCGGTGCGGCAGGTGGCGTCCGCTGGTGGCGCCCGCCGGAGGGGCACGCTCGGGCGTGGCGTGTCCCCGGAGAGCCCGCGAGCCACGTGATGGCGCACCAGACGCGGCCAGACGACACTTCCGTGGAGCAGCGACGCCCTGACGACGCGGACGCCCGCTGGGACCGCGTGGTGGCTGCAGCGGTGCTCGCCTTCGCCCTGTACGTCATCGCCGAGGCCCGTCGGATGGCATACTGGCAGGAGCGGATCCCCGGCCCGGGCTTTGCGCCCCTGTGGTTGGGCATCGGGTTGGCGGTGGCAGCCGTCGGCGTGCTCGCCAGCTCCCGACCTGGGGCCACCGGCCGAGCCGACAGCACGCGCGGGCTCTCCGACGCACGGGCGCCCGGCACCGCACCACCCGCTGGACCGTCTCCACCCACATCGGGCGCGCTCCCCGCAGCCGTGCGGGGGGCGCGGACGGTGGTGTGGGGGCTTGCGGCGGTCACCGTGGTCGCCGTGGCGCTCCTGGAGCGGATCGGTACGGGCGCGACCCTCGTGCTGCTCCTGGCCAGCTCGGTGCGGCTGCTGGGCGGGTCCTGGCGCACGGCCCTGCTGGCCGCGGCCGGACTCACCGCAGGACTGGTGTGGCTGTTCGGCCGCTGGTTGCAGGTTCCGCTGCCCCGCGGCCCCTGGGGCTTCTGAGCCGTGGGACCACTGCTCGATGGGTTCGCCGTGGCGCTGCACCCGATCAACCTGGCGGCAGCAGCCGCCGGGGTGCTCGTCGGTCAGCTGATCGGTGTGCTCCCGGGCATCGGCCCGGCCGCCACCATCGCGATCCTCCTGCCGGTGACCTTCAGCCTCAACGCGACGGCCGCGATGATCATGTTCGTGGGCGTCTACTACGGCGCCATGTACGGCGGGACCATCACGTCGGTGCTGCTCAACCTGCCGGGGGAGTCGGCCTCGGTCGTCACCACGCTCGACGGCTACCAGATGGCGCAGCAGGGGCGCGCGGGCGCGGCGCTGGGCATCGCGGCCATCGGTTCGTTCATCGCCGGGACGCTGGGCGTCGTGGCGCTCATGGTCCTCGCGCCGGCGCTGGCGCGCGTCGCGCTGGCGTTCGGACCGCCCGAGTACGCCGCGCTGCTCGTGCTCGCCCTCAGCCTGGTCGTCCACCTGGGCGGCGAGCACCGGTGGAAGGGCGCGGTCTCGACGCTGGCGGGCCTGTGGCTGGCCACCGTGGGCGTCGACCTGATCAGTGGCCAGCCGCGGTTCACCTTCGGCCAGCTCAAGCTGCTGAGCGGCGTGCCGTTCGTCCCGGTGGCGGTGGGCCTCTTCGGGCTCGCCGAAGTCCTCAGCACCGTGCACGAGGGCCGCGTGGGGACGGTGGTGCGCGCCGACGTGCGGCTGCGCGGCGTGCTCCCCACGGCGGCCGACTGGGTCGCCAGCCGCTGGGCGATCCTGCGCGGGGCGGTCATCGGCTTCCTGGTGGGCGTCCTTCCCGGGGCCGGCGCGACGGCCGCTTCGATGATCGCCTACGCCGCGGAGAAACGGGCCGCCCGCGATCCGGCGCGGTTCGGCCGCGGGGCCATTGAAGGCGTGGCGGCCCCCGAGAGCGCCAACAACGCCGCCGCCGTGGGTGCCCTGGTGCCGCTGCTCACCCTGGGCGTGCCCGGATCGGCGGCCACCGCCATCATGCTGGGCGGCCTGCTGGTCTTCGGGCTGCGGCCCGGCCCGCTGTTGTTCGAGCAGCACCCGCAGTTCGTCTGGGGCGTCATCGCCAGCATGTACGTGAGCAACCTGCTGCTGGTCCTGTTGAACCTCCTGGCGATCCCGGCGTTCGTGGCGGTGCTCCGCGTGCCCCGGGCGGTGCTGTTGCCCGCGATCGTCGCCATCGCGGTGGTGGGCGTCTACAGCCTGGAGAACCACGTCTTCGAGGTGTGGCTGGCCCTGGCGTTCGCGGCGGTGGGGTACGTGATGCGCCGCTTCGACTACCCCGCCGCGCCGTTGGTCCTGGCGCTGGTCCTGGGACGGACCCTGGAGGAAGCCACGCGCCAGTCGCTGTTGCTCTCGCAGGGCAGCATGCTGATCTTCGTCACGCGCCCGCTGGCGGTCGCCTTCCTGGCGGCGACGGCGGGCCTGGTGCTCGCGCCGGCGCTGCGTCGGCGTCTGGGGCGGGTGTGAACGGGGACGGTATCCCGCGACGCCCCTGGCGCCGTGCCGGGGCGCGACCGGCAGGGCATACGTAGCAGGACGCTGACGTCTGGAGGGATGCTCGTGGTGCTGGCTGGGATCATGACGGGCGCACGCAAAGTCGTACACACGCTGGCCCGGGTGCGGCCGGGCGAGAAGGTCGCCATCGTGGCGGACACCGACACCGTGCCGGTGGCCGAGGCGCTGGCCGCAGCTGCGCTGGAGATCACCCCCGAGGTGGTGACGACGGTCATGACGCCGCGGCAGGTGGACGGGGACGAGCCGCCGGCGATCGTCGCCGCCGCGCTGCAGGCGGCAGACGTGGCGCTGGTACCGGTGTCCTACTCGATCAGCCACTCGACCGCGGTGCGCCAGGCCCTGGCGCGCGGGACGCGCGTCCTGTCCCTACCGGCAGTCACCCCCGACCAGCTCGTGCGGGGAGGCGCCGAGGCCGACTTCGAGGCGGCCGCGCCGACGGTCCGGGAGGTCGCCGCACGCCTGACCCGTGCCACCACCGCACACCTGGTGACGCCCGCCGGCACCGATTGCACCTTCGACCTGCGGGGCCGCACGGGGAACGCCCACGACTGCATCCTCGACCGGCCGGGGAAGTTCTCGGCTTTCCCCAACATCGAGGCCAACATCGCGCCGGTGGACGGGACGGCGCAGGGCGTGCTGGTCTTCGACGGCAGCATCCCCAACCTGCGCCTGAAGACCGCATTGCTGCGGGAACCTGTGGTCTGCACCGTCGAGCGCGGGATGATCGTGGACGTCCAGGGTGGGCACGAAGCGCGGCTGATCCGGCAGGTGTGGGCCAGCCTGGCCGATGCCGCCGTCTACAACATCGCGCAGCTCGCCATCGGCCTGAACCCGGCGATCCGGATCCTCACCGGCGTCTGGGCGCAGGATCACGGCGCCTTCGGCACGGTGCACATCGGCATCGGGACCAGCGCGAACCTGGGCGGGACCACGAAAGCCGCAGCGCACTTCGACGGCATGATGAACCGCCCGACGCTGCGGCTGGACGGGGTCGTGCTGCTGGAGGACGGCGAGCTGCGCCTGTGACCTACGGCGCGTGCCCTCAGGCCACGGCCGCCATCACCCGCAGCGCCAGCCGGATGTAGACACGCGCCGCCGTCCAGAGGTCGTCTAGGGGCACCGCCTCGTCGTCGGTGTGGGCTGCGGCCAGGTCGCCGGGGCCGCAGACGACCGCGGGGATGCCGGCAGCCTGCAGCAGTGCCGCGTCGGTGAACCCCGGCAGCCCCACGAGCGCCGGCGCGCGACCACGCACGTCGGCCACCGCCGCGCTGACCGCCTGGACGAGCGGATGGTCGGCCGCCACCTCCAGGGGCGGATGGGGGACGGTCTCGAACTCCGGTTCCCGCTCGACGACCGCGACGTCCGGCCCGAGCACGTCTGTCGCCAGCCGCTCCAACGCCGCCCGGATGCGCGGCGGACTGTCGCCGGGCAGGTAGCGCTTCTCGATCTGGAAGACGCACCGGTCGGGCACCACGTTCCGGCTCACCCCGCCCTGGATCGTGCCGATGCTGTACGATGCCCGGCCAAGCAACGGGTGCGGCGGCTCGTCGTCCGCCTGGCGCAGCCGATCCTCCAGGGCCACGATCAGGCGCGCGGCCCGCACGATGGCGTTTGTGCCCCGGTCGGGGGTGCTGCTGTGGGCCGCGCGGCCACGGACCGTGATGCGGTAGCGGTCGACGCCCTTGTGCGCGGTGACCACGTCGAGCCCCGTGGGCTCGGCGACGACGGCGTACGACACCGGGCCTGCGTCACCCGCACCGGCCGCTGACGTCGTGTCGACGCGCGGCGCTGCGACGCCCTGGGCCGGCGACGGTTCCGTCGGCCACCAGCCAGCGCGCGACCGCACCAGGGCTGCCGTCCCCAGGTTGCCGCTCTCCTCCGCCACGACCGCAGCCAGCACGATGGGGCGGGGCGGCTGCACGCCTGCGCGGCGCAGCGCGAGGAGGGCGCCGACGAGCGCAGCCAGCCCGCCCTTCATGTCCGCAGCGCCCCGACCCCACAGGCGGCCGTCGGCGACCTCGGCGGCGAACGGCGACCGCGGCGGGTGGGTCGGGGGCGGCACGGTGTCCATGTGGCCGTTCAGGACCAGCAGAGGCGGACCCGCGCACATCCCTGGCAACACGGCCAGCAGGTTCTCCCGTCCGGCGACGACGGGCTGCCAGCGCACCTGCAGGCCCTCGGCGCCCAGCACCTCCTCCAGCACGGCCGCGACGCCGGCTTCCCACCCGTGGTCGGCCGCGTAGCTTGGGGTCGCCACCAGGCGTCGCGCCAGACCGACGACCTCGTCCGGCGTCAGACACCGCTCGACGCGGCGCGCGTCGAGTGTGGCGTCAGCGCGCCGGCTCACGGTACTTCCGCGCCCACTCGCGGCCGGTCCAGGTGTGCCACCGCCGGGGCGTGATGCGGATGAGGTAGCGTGGCCGGTCCATGGTGCGCTCGGCGTACTCGGGGCCGCGATCGCCCAGGTACTTGCGCGCCAGCCGCACGGCCAGCGCGTGCAACCGGGGGCTCTGCGCCGGGGGCGTGGGGCCCTCCACGATCTCGGCCACGCCCTCGACGAGCACCCGGGTGTGCTCCAGGTGGATGTCGTCGGCGATGTGCAGCGCCACGGCGGGGTTGTGCCGAATGTGCTCGACGTACGCCGACCGCTCGCGCGCCACGACGTAGAACACGCGCTCGACCGGGTCGTACTCGTACCACACCGGCACGACGTATGGCGTCTGTGCGGGCGTGATGGTCGCCAGACGCGCGTTCCAGGGCTGGGCCAGGAAGGCGGTGAGCTCGTCCTCGCGCAGGCCGCCGACCCGGTCGGGTGGCGCCACCGCCGGTAGGGGAACAGACGGCGTGCTCATGCCCCAACGCCTCCTCTCGTCAGCGTCACTGGCCTGTCGTCAGGTGTCCACCGACACGACGCCGCCGGAGTCCGCCGCGGCGGCGATGGCCTCTGCCACCGCCACCGCGTGCACGGCATCGTCCAGCGGCACCATCGTCGAGGGCGCCCGCGCCGCAACGGATGCGACGAAGTGCTCCACCTCGGCCCGCAGCGCGCCGACCGGCCGGCTCGCCACCCGGGGGACGACGTGGAGATCCGGGGCGTACGCCCCGCCCTCGCCCCACAGCTGCAGCCCGGCGCTGTCGTCCAGTCGCGCCAGGCCCACCTCACCGACGACCTCGACCAGGCCGGCGCGCACGCCGGGCCGCTCCGGCGGCAGGGTGGTGGCCGGGTACGACGGGGGCACGACGAAGTGCGCCTCGACGACGGCGCTGGCGCCGTCGTCCAACCACAGCAGCGCCACCACGGCGCGGGGGCGGGTCTCGCCGGCCAGCGCGTGCGCCGCGGCGGCCACCGCCCGCACGCGGCGGCCCGTCAGCCACAACACCAGGTCGATGTCGTGGATGGCCGCCCGCAGGGCGGGATGCACCGCCGTGCGCGCGAACCACGACGCGCTCACGTAGCGCGCGCTGCGCACGTGGCGCACCCGGCCCACCGCGCCCGCGTGCACGGCCTCCACCAGCTGCCGGTGCGGCAGGCTGAAGCGCAGCACGGTGCCCACCATGACCAGACGCCCTGTGCGCGCCGCCGCGGCGGCCACCGCGCGGGCATCCGCCGCCGTCAGCGCCAGCGGCTTCTCGACCAGCACGTCCCACCCGCGCTCCGTCGCTGCGATCGCCTGCGCCGCGTGCAGGTGCTCCGGGGTGGCCAGAACGACCGCGTCCACGTCGGCCCGGGCCAGGACCGCATCGAAACTGTCAAACTCCTGCAGCGCATCGTCGCGGCCGGCGGCGACCACCTCCGCCCCGGCGGGCGCCGCAGCCGCAGCCCGCGGTCCCGTGCCCATCGACGCGCTGGCCATCGCGGCTCGGGCCAGACGCCGCGCTGCAGGGTCCGGATCGCACACGGCCACCAGCGCGGCCCCCGGCAGATCGGCCAGCACGGCCGCGTGCAGGCGCCCGAAGTTCCCGGCGCCGACCAGCGCGATGCGCACCGGCCTCATCGGACGGCGTCTCGATGCGTGGCCCGCGGGGCACGCACCCGCCGACGAGGCGCCAGCCGCCACCGGGCCCGCACGCTTCCGCCTGCGCGGCAGCCCATCAGCCCCTCACCCGCGGATCCAGGTAGTCGCGCAGCCCGTCGCTGATGAAGTTCAACGACAGCACCGAGAACATGATGAACAGCCCGGGGAACAGCGAGATCCACGGCGAGATCGGCAGGAACTCCTTGCCCTCGTTGAGGATGGTGCCCCACGACGGCGTCGGCGGCTGCACGCCGACGCCCAGGTACGACAGCGCCGACTCGATGAGGATCGCGTAGGACAGCGACACCGCGATCTGCACGATCATGGGCGAGAGGCAGTTGCGCAGGATGTGCCGGGTCATGATGGTCCAGGGGCCGGCGCCGACCGCCGCGGCCGCCTCGACGTAGGCCAGGTGCTTCTCGGCCAGCACGCTGCCGCGCATGACGCGGAAGAACAGCGGTGCGTAGACCACCGCGATGGCGATGACCACCGTGGTCACCCCGGCCCCCAGCACCGCCGAGATGCCCAGCGCCAGCAGCACCGAGGGAAACGCGAAGAAGACGTCCATCACGCGGCCCAGGACCTGGTCCACCCCGCGCTCGACGTACCCGGCCACCAGGCCGAGCACGCCCCCGGCGAGGGCGGCCATGCCGATGGCCAGGGCGGCGATCCCCAGCGAGACCCGGATACCATAGAGCACGCGGCTGAACAGGTCGCGGCCGAAGCGGTCGGTGCCGAACGGATGCGGACGGGACGGTGGCTGGAACATCCCCTGGGCGTCGACGGCGATGGGATCGTAGGGGGCCAGCCAGGGCGCGGCCAGCCCGGCCAGCACGAAGACCGCCATGATGACCACGCCGGCGGCGAACAGCGGGTTCGCGCGCAGTCGCCGACGCCAGACGTGCGTCACGCGCACGGCGGGCGTACTGGCCCCTGCCGGCGCGCGGGCGACCACCGGGGGCGTGGCACCGGCAGCAGCCATCACGCGTAGGTGATCCGCGGGTCGATCACCGCGTAGAGGAGGTCCACGAGGAAGTTCAGCCCCATGAACAGCGCGGCGCCCACCAGGATGGTCCCCTGGACCACGGGGTAGTCGCGCTGGAAGATCGCGTCCAGCAGCAACCGCCCCACGCCTGGCAGGTTGAAGACGTCCTCCACGACGACGATCCCGCCCAGGATGTAGCCCATCTGCACGCCGGCCACCGTGACCACCGGGATCAGGGCGTTGCGCAGCGCGTGGATGGCGAGCACCCGCCGCTCGGAAGCGCCCTTGGCCCGCGCCGTGCGGATGTAGTCGCGACCCAGCACGTCCAGCATCGCCGACCGCGTCATGCGGCTGATCATGGCGGCGGTGGCCGTCCCCAGCGTCAGCGCGGGCAACGCGACGATCGCCAGGTTCCCCAGCGGATCTCGGGTCAGCGGGACCCACTGCAGGAATGGCATCCACTCCAGGTAGACCGAGAACAGCAGGATCAGCAGCGTGCCCTGCCAGAACGCCGGCACCGAGAGGCCCAGGGTGGAGGCGAACCGCACCACGCTGTCGGAGGCCCGGCCCCGGCGCACCGCGGCCAGCGCGCCCAGCGGCACGCCCAGCAGCAGCGACCACGCCACCGCCAGGACCGCCAGCTCAGCCGACACCGGCAGGCGCGCGGCGATCAGTTGCAGCACCGGCCGGTGGCTGCGCCAGGACATCCCCAGGTCGCCGCGGGCGATCCCGGCCAGCCACTCGCCGTACTGTACGTACCAGGGGCGATCCAGCCCGAAGAACTGCCGCAGGCTGCGGATCGTCTCCTCGCCGACCAGGGCGCTCTGCCCCAGCAGTTGCTCCACCACCGTCCCCGGGATCAGCCGCATCAGGCCAAACACGATGAGGCTGACCCCGAGCAGGGTGGCGAGCATCGCCAGCAGCCGCCGGGCGATGTACGCGCGCATCCGCCCTCCGGGACCACCGGGCCACCGGGCGCCCGGCCGGCGTTCGCGCGGCCGGCCCCCGGCTGCCTACCCTTCGATCCACACCTCCCGCAACCCGTACAGGAACCCCGTGGGATGCGGCCGGAACCCCTTCACCTTGTGCTGCATGCTGTAGAGCAGGTTCGGCGCGTACAGCGGCACGCTGATGGGGTCCTCGGCCATCAGCATCTGCACCCGGTCGTAGATCTGCTTGCGCCGGGTGCGGTCGAGGGTCCCACGGCCCTCGTCCAGCAAGCGGTCCACCTCGGGGTTCGCCCAGCGCCGGAAGTCCACGCCCTTGGGCGGCGTGTGGTAGTGCCGGTAGAAGGCCTGGTCGGGGTCGACGAACCCGCCCCACTCGTTCATCGTCGGCGGGCTCTGCCGGGCGATCCAGTCGCGGATCCACACGCCGATGTCGACGGTCTCGACGCGCACGTCGAAGCCGACCTCCTTGAGGTTGTCGGCGATGACCTGCACCGACGCGAGCAGCGAGGGGAACCCCACGATGTTGCGGATCACCAGGGGCACCGGCGGCCGCAGCCCCGCCCGCTGGAGGAACTCGCGGGCCCGCGCCACGTCGCGTCGCTGGTTGGGCAGGTTCTCCACGGGCACGTGCCAGAAGCCCATGGCGGGCGGCAGGACGCCCAGCCGCCGCCCCAGCCCGTCGCCGGCGATGCGCAGGACGGCCTCCCGGTCGATGCCCAGCGCAATCGCCCGGCGTACGTCGGGATGCCGGGTGGGCTCCTGGTCGCCCACGAGGTCCAGCACCACCCAGCGGATGGCGGGCGCCTGCAGGTGGTTCAGCGAGCGCAGGTGGCGCACCAGCTTGAAGTTCACGCCGCTCTCGAACTGCACCATGTCCAGCTGCCCCGCCCGGAGCCCCGCCACCAGCGACGACTCGTCGGGAATGGCCTGGAACACCAGCGCGTCGAGGTAGGGCTTGCCCCGGTCCCAGTAGTCCTCGAAGCGCCGCAGCGCCAGGAGCCGGTTGGGCTCGAAGCTCTCCACGCGGAACGGTCCGGTGCCCACCGCCGCCCCCTGGAGCTCGCGGCCGGTGCGCAGGACGTCCCGCGGGATGACCGCGTTGTACTTGCCGCCGAGGTTGATGAGGAACGTGGCCGTGGGCTCGTGCAGCGTGAACCGGACGGTGTAGCGGTCGACGACGTCGATGCTCTTGATCATGATCAGGTCGCCGCGTCCGCCCGAGCCGGTCCGCGGATCCATCACCCGCTCGTAGCTGAACTTCACGTCCTCGGCGTCCATCTCGCGGCCGTTGTGGAACCGCACGCCACGGCGCAGGTGGAACACGTACTCGGTCGGCGAGCGCTCCTCCCAGCGCTCGGCCAGCATGGGCTTGGGCGTCAGGTCGAAGTCGATCCAGACCAGCGTCTCGTAGAAGAGGAACTTGCGGCGCTGGTAGATGTCGGCGCCCTCCAGGTGCGGTTCGATGCTGGCGGGCAGGGCCGCGCTCCCGAAGGTGAGGCGGCCGCCGCGCCGGGGTGTGCCCGCGGCGGGCGCGGCGAGGGTCCAGCGCGGGTGGGCCAGCGTCCGGCCCACCCACAGGCCGGCGCCCACCGCCGCCGCACGCCCCAGCAACCGACGACGGGTCATACGGTCGAACCGGTCATCTCCACGCATGCTGCTCCCTCCTCGCAGCCCGCGCCGTCGCGGCGCGCGGTCTTCGATTGCCCTGCCCGGTGGATGCGGCGCGACGGTCGCCGTCGCGGTGCTCGGGGACCAGCAGCCGGCGCAGCAGGGCCTCGCGGGTGCGCCGCAGGTGCTCGCGCATCGCCGCCTCGGCCGCGTCGGCGTCCTGGCGCCGCAGCGCCTCCAGGATCCGCAGGTGCCAGCGGTACGATTCCCGCTCGATCGCGAAGTGCTCGCGCGTCAGCAGCCGCACGCGCGCCGTCTGCGCGCTGAGGATCCCGTGCATCTCCTGCAGGTACCGGTTGCCGCAGGCAGCGACGACCGCGTCGTGCAGCCGCCGCCCGGCCGCCACCAGGGCCGCCAGCGCACCCGGACGGTCGACCACCGCCAGCGCGTCGAACTCCCAGCGCAGCCGTGCCAGGACGTCGGGGTCGGCGCGGGCCGCCGCCAGCCGGGCCGCCAGCGGCTCGACCGCCTCCCGCGCCTGAAAGATCTCGACGACCTCCTGCGGATCCAACGGCCGCACGAACGCGCCGCGGCGCGGTACCAGCTCTATGAGATGCTCGTGCTCCAGGCGCCGCAAGACCTCGCGGATGGGCGTCCGGCTCAGGTGGAACCGCGCGGCCAGCGCGCGCTCGGAGAACGGCTGCCCCGGCCGGACGGCCGCCGTCAGGATGGCACGCTTCAGCTGCGCGTACACCGCCTCCTTGGAGGCGGCGCCCATCCGCCCCAGGCCCTCTCGGTCCCTGCCGGTCCCCATGCGCTGATTTGGTATACCATCTGCATACCAGAATCCTGCTGGGAGGCGGCGGGCCCGGGACGTTGGGGGCGGGGAGCTAGCGCCAGACCTGTTGGAACACCCGAAGGAAGTTCCCGCCGTTGATCTTGTACACGTCCCCGACCGAGAACCCGCGCTCCAGCAGTCGGGCGGTGATGCGGGGCCAGTCGGCCATCCCATCCTCCAGACCCTCGACCCGGCCGTCGGGGAATCGGTCCCGGAAGGGTCCCACCGTCGCGGCGTACCTGCTGCGCAGGCTTGCGCGCAACTCCGACGGGTAGGCCCCCGCCGTCGCTTCGGAATCCGTGCCAATCCCCACGTGGTCGACCCCCACGAGGTCGGCGACATACGCGATGCAGTCGATGAACTCGTCGAGGGTGGGCGGCCTATCGCCCCCGCGCCACACTAGCGGTGGGAAGCAGGAGCACCCCACCACGCCGCCTGCCGCCGCAACGGCCCGGATCTGGTCGTCGGTGATGTTCCGCGGCACGGGCACCAGCGCGTGCGGATTCGAGTGGGTGAACACGCACGGACGGGACGACGCCTCGATCGCTTCCAGGGATGTCCGGCGGCCGGCATGGCTCAGGTCGATGACGATGCCCGCGTGGTTGAGTTCGCGCACCAACGCTCGCCCGAAGGCGCTCAGGCCGGCATCTGTGGGTTCTGCGCAACCGTCGCCTACGAAGTTGCGTTCGTTGTAGGTCAACTGGATCGTCCGCACGCCGAGCCGTCGGAACGTCTCCACGCGCTCCAAACGGGTACCGATGGGGCGGGCGTTCTGCAAGGCCAGGATCAGTCCCACGCGCCCCTCCTGCTTGAGTCGGGGAATCTCCTCGGCACGCTCCACGATGGCCACGCGTGGCTCGCTGGCCACCAGCCCGTAGTAGTCCTCGATGCGTCGGACCGCCAGCTCGAGGTCGTCGTCGGGCCAGGCGGTCGTGAGGTTGAGGGCCGTCACCCCGGCGCGCATCAATCGCTCGGTGAACTTCGTGAGGAAGAACGTCGTGCCGTCGACGACGATGCTGGCGGCGTGGACCGTGGCGGCGTCAGCCATCGCGCCAGACCGCCGCAAACACCCGAAGAAAGTTCTCCCCCAGCACCTTCCGCACCGCCTCGGGCGGGTAGCCGCGCGCGAGCAGTGCCTCGGTCACCCGGGGCAACGCCTCCAGCGGCACGGCGTACCGCCCCTCGAGTCCTGTCCCGAACTGCGCCACGAACGGCCCGACGACCTCCGGGTACTTGGCGTTGATCTCGGCCGCGTGGGCCGCCACCGTCCCGATTCCCGCGGCGGGAGAGTCCAGCCCCAGTCCCACATGGTCGATACCGACCAGGCCGACCATGTGGTCGATGTGGGCCACCAGGTCGGCGACGCCGGGCCGTTCGTCCCCGCCCCGCCAGCAGATCGGCCCCCAGCCGCACGCCCCCACCACGCCGCCGCTGGCGGCCACCGCTCGAATCAGATCGTCGGGGACGTTTCGCGGGTTGTCGGCCAGCGCCCGCGGGTTCGCGTGAGAGATGATCACCGGCTGGCCCGAAGCCTCGATCGCCTCGCGGGCTGTCCGGTAGCCGCTGTGGGCCAGATCCACGACCACCCCCACCGCGTTCATCTCCTGCACCGCACGTCGCCCAAGCGGCGTGAGCCCGGTGTCGCCGGCCACCAGACACCCGTTCCCGAACTGATTGCGCTCGTTGTACGTCAGCTGCAGCACGCGCACGCCGCGGGCCCACAGCGTGTGGATCCGTCCAAGGTCTCCTTCCAGCGGCGCGGCGTTCTGGAACCCGAAGATCACGCCGGTGCGCCCTGCTGCCTTTGCAGCCGTCACGTCGCCCGCCGTCCGGACGTGCACCCAGCGGTGGGGCTCGCGGGCCAGCAGCGCGTGGTGGGCGTCCAGCGCCGCCAGGGCCTCTTCCCAGGATGCGGTGACTTCGGGGACCGTCACGTTGAGCGCCGTGGCGCCGCTCGCGGCGACCTCCGGCGACCATCCCTGGAAGTAGAACGTGCACATGTCGATGACGATGGCTTCCCGGTGGAACGCCATCGCGTCCACGGCTGGCGTCGACTGCGCCACGTCCCTCAGTCCCGCTTGTAGGCTTTGGCCAGGTACAGCGACTGGTCCTTGTACGGTCGCCAGCCCGCCACGTTCTTGGCCGTGGCGTAGAGGTCGGACTGGGCGAACAACGGCACGTGTGGTGGATCGTCTTGCATGAGGAGCAGCATCTCGCGGTACAGGCGCAGCCGTTCCCGGTCGTCGGCCGTGGCCCCGGCCTTCGCCATCAGCTGGTCGAAATCGGGGCGGCACCAGTAAGCGTACCGGAAGTTGCAGACGTACTGGGTCAGCATGAAGTGCGCGTCGGGGGGTGGCAACGTCCCGAAGAAGAACATGTCCCGCAGTCCGAGCTGACTCAGCTGCGTCAAGAACTCTCCCGGTTCCATGACGACCTGCTGCGTGCGGATCCCCACCTTGAGGAGCTGCGCCGCAATCGCCTCGCTGAGTTCCTTGTCCTGCGGGTACCGCCCGTGCGGGTACTTGAACGTCACCTGGAACCCTGCGGGATAGCCTGCTTCGGCAAGGAGTCTCTTGGCCCGCTCGGGGTCGTAGGGCGTGGCTTTCAAGTCGTGCTGATAGCCGAAGTACTCGGGCGTCAGCGGCTGTCCCTCCAGCCGACGGGCTCGTCCCTTCAGCAACGAGCGGATGAGCGCGTTGGTGTCGATGGCGTACTGCAGGGCCTGGCGCACCTTCTTGTCTCGCAGCGGGCCTTCCCACTTCTGGGCCAGCATCAGCCCAAAGACCCGCATGCCACGGATGGAGTACGTCGTCAGGCTGGGATCGCCGGCCACGCGCTCGTAGGCGTCGAGTGGCAACAGCGTGGCGATGTCGATGTCGCCAGCCTGCAGGGCCGCGACCCTGGCTGCGCCCTCAGGAATCGGACGGATGATGAGGCGCCGGATGCGGGGCGCCCCACCCCAGTAGTCAGGGTTGGCCTCGAACACGACGCGGTCGTCCTTGACCCACTCCACCAGCTTGAACGGACCGGTACCGACCGGACGCTGGCAGAAGCCGCGCAGCAATCCGACCTGTTCCGTGTAGGCGGGAGGATACTGAAACGATCCCATGGCCAGTGCCGTGAGCATCAGTCGTTCGGACGTCGGTCCCTTCGCCTTGACGTCGACGGTGTACAGATCGATTACGTCGACGCCTCGTAGGGCCGACACGAAGAAGGCCAGAGCGCGCGCCTGCAGCATCTGCTCCAGGCTGTAGCGGACGCTGTGGGCGTTGAACTCCTCGCCGTTGGTGAAGCGCACACCCCGCCGCAGGTGCAGTCGCAGTGTATCCGCCGCGGTCTTCTCCCACCGAATCGCCAGCTCGGGGAGGAACCCCAGCGAGTCGGGCGAGAACGTCACCAGGCGCTCGACCACCTGGCCGCTGACGTTCTTGTCCGGCTGGGCGGTCCCGAACAGCGGTGAGAGGCACCTGGGGTCGAAGCCCTGGGCCACCACGAGGGTGTCTCTGGGGGTGCGTGGTGCCCCCAACACACTGCCCTGGGTCCCCAGGACCACCAACCCCGCTACCAGCAACAGTACTCCCAGCCGCACGTGCCCTCCGGATCCTCGCATCGTCGTGTGCCCTCCACCCAGGCCTCTCCGAGTCGCTACGCACGTTCGGCGTCACGGCGCACCCTCCCTCCGCGCGGGCGTCCAGGTCAAGTGACAGCGGACCTACAGCACGGCGCGACGGCCGTGGGCGCGCGGATCGAGCACGTCGCGCAGACCGTCGCCGATGAAGTTGAACGCCAGGACCGCCACGCAGATGGCCAGCCCCGGCATGGTGGACACCCACCAGCCCTCGTAGATGTGGTTGCGTCCGTCGGCGATCATCGTGCCCCACGACGGTGTGGGCGGCTGAATGCCCAAGCCCAGGAAGGACACCGCCGACTCCAGCAACAGCAGTCTGGCCATCTCGAAGGTGGTGAGGATCACCAGCGGGGTCGCCAGATTCGGCAGGACGTGCCGTCCCAGGACGCGCGGTTCTGGACAGCCCACCGCCCTGGCCGCTTCGACGTACTGGCGAGCGACGACGGTCAGGGTCGCACCCCGAACGATGCGCGCGTAGTGCGCCCAGGCGGGCAGCCCCAGCGTGATCACCAGCACCGGCAGACTCGGCCCCACCACGGCGATGACGGCGATCACCAGCAGGACCAGCGGAAACGCCAGTTGCACGTCCACCAGCCGCATGACGACCACGTCCAGCAGACCGCCGCGATAGCCCGCCAGCAGGCCCGCGGCGGTCCCCACAGCGCCGCCGAGCGCCACCGCAGCGCCTGCCACGAACAGCGAGAACCGCCCACCGTACATCATGCGGCTGAGCAGGTCGCGGCCGAGGGTGTCCGTGCCCAGCGGATGGCGCACCGATCCGCCCGGCAGGAACGCGGGCGGCACCAGCCGTGCGTCCAGGTCCGACCACGCCGGCGGATGCGGGAGCCAGGCCACGGGCCACACGGCTGCCACCACGATGACAGCGAGCAGGACAACTCCCGCAACCGCCATCCGGTCACGGAAGAAGACGGCCGCCGCCCGGACCCGAGGCGACCGGTACACGATCCGCCGGGACGTCTGCAGTGCCATGGTCAGTCCGCGGTACGCACGCGGGGGTCGATCAACACGTAGGCCACATCGGTCAGCAGATTGACCACAACGAACAGCGCCGCGGTCATCAGGACCGTCACCTGCACCACGGGGAAGTCGCGTGCGTAGATCGCCTGCACGGCCAACCGCCCGACCCCGGGCCAGCTGAACACCGTCTCGGTGACCACCGCACCCGACAGGAGCGTACCGAACTGCAGGCCCACCACCGTGACGATGGGGATCAGGGCGTTGCGCAGCGCATGCACCACCACAACGCGCATGCGCGCCAATCCCTTGGCCCGAGCGGTCCGGATGTAGTCTTCTCCCAGGACCTCCAGCATCGCGCCGCGGGCAAAGCGCGCCACCACCGCCACCTGGTAGGCTGCCAGCGTTGCCGCCGGCAGCAGGAGTTGCGCGGGCGTGCCGCGCCCACCCGTGGGCAGCCACTTGAGGTGCGCGCCGAAGACGATGATCGCCACCAGCCCCAGGTAGAACCCTGGCACGGCCTGCCCGATCAACGCCAGAAGGCGCACGAGCCCGTCGAGGGCCGAACGCGGCCGCAGCGCCGCGCCGACGCCGACAGGCAGTCCCACGGCCAGGGCCAGACCAAACGCCGCCGTGGCCAGCTCCAGGGTCGCGGGCAGCCGCTCCACGAAGAGACTGAAAGCAGACTGTCGATACCGCAGCGATTCCCCGAAGTCCCCGCGCAGCGCGCCACGCAAGAAGCGCAGGTACTGCACGTGGATGGGCCGGTCGAGCCCCAGTTCGGCGCGCAGTGCTGCCACGGCGTCGGGCGTGGCACTCTCGCCCAGCAGGACCACCACCGGGTCGCCGGTGAGCCGCACGATGCCGAACACCACGGCAGACACGCCGAGGAGCACGATCACGAGCTGCGTCAACCGTCGCGCAAGGAACCGCACGGTCTCAGATGGCCCTGGGCGGCCCCCAACCGGTGCCCGGCTCCTCCAGGTCGGCGACGCCAAACGCCCAGTACCCCGGGCGCACCGGGTAGGGGCGGGACACCAGCACCCATGCGCCACGCACCGGTGCGCGGAGCACCTCGAGGTCTTCGAACGTGTACGGGCTCACGACGCGTCCAGCCTCGTCGCCCGCGATGACCTCGCGTCCCAGCGCATCGGGGCCCACCGTCGGTAGGAGATAGCCCGCAACGGAGGGGTTCACGCGTACGTGCCGGGTGTAGTGCAAATACCGGTCGAGGAACCGTGGCTCGCCCTCCAGCATCCCGAGCGCGCGGAGGACGCTCATGATGCCCGCCACGTTCTCTTCGATCCAGCGCTCTTCCAGCTCCGGCGCGAACCCGGCGCCACCGATCTCCACCAAGATCGGCACCACGCCCAGGTGTTGCGCGGCGTAGCCCGCCGCCGAACGGGGCCCGGGGAACCGCGTCAGCAGCGCAAGGTGCTGGACGAGGGGGCAGCCATAGGCCTGGGCCATCGTGCCCGCCCGCTGGACCTGCTCGGCGTCCGGGAGGTCCTTGGGCCAGGCCACGCAGTAGAAGCTGGACCCCCACAGCCCGAGGTGCAGGTCGATGAGGTACTGGACGTGCGTGAGCACGTGGCGGGTGATGGCTTGCGCCAGCAGGTCCCCGATCCAGGTGTGCTGCCCGGGGAAGATCCGGTTCAGGTCCGGCGAGTCCGATTCGTCGGGCGTGCTGCGGGTGAGGTGCGCGAAGGCCACCGGGTTTCCGACGGGCACCACCAACAACCTGCCAGCGAGTGCCTGCGGAACCACGCGCGTCAGCAGCCGTCGGGCAATCTCTACCGACAGCCACTCGTTTCCGTGCAGTGTGGAGAGGACGCCCAGGGTAGGGCCGTCCCGAGATCCGATGACCTCGTGGACGTACAGCGCGATCTCACCACCATGCAGGTCGATCGTCACGGGGTAGCGGTGGAGTCGTCGGGCCGCCTGCACAGCTCACCTCCCGATACCACTCGACCTCATCACGACGTTGCGTCAGTGCCTGGCCGCTGGCCGCCATCCTGCACCACCCGCACCACCCGCTCCTCCACCCACCGCAGGAGGCCCCCGCACCCTAACGCCAGCGCCGAGACCGTCACGGCGCCGGCGACGATCTTGTCGGGATGGCTCTGGGCCACGCCGGTGAAGAGCAGCACCCCCAGGCCGCCGGCGTTGATGAACGCGGCGACGGTGCCGATCCCGATGATCGCCAGGACCGCCACCCGCACGCCAGCCAGGACCACCGGCAACGCCAGGGGGAGCTCTACCCACCAGAAGCGCTGCCACGGGGTCATGCCCATGCCGCGGGCCACGTCGACCGCGGCGGGATCGACGCCCAGCAACCCTACGGCGATGTTGCGCACGAGGATGACCTGGGCGTAGGCTGCGAGCGCCGTCACGGCGGGCAGCATCCCCAGCCCCAGCACCGGGATCAGCAGCACGAACAGCGCCAGGCTGGGGATGGAGTACACCACGCCGAGCGCCCCGAGCAGCGGGCCCCGCACGCGGGCGGAGCGGGCCGCCAGGAGGCCCAGGGGGACGGCCACGCACACCGCGCACAGCAGCGCCACAGCCGTCAGCCAGAGGTGCTGCCCCAGCAGCCGCAGGACGACCCCGGGGTGCTCTACGAGGTAGCGCATCGAACTGCTGGGCTCACCGGCGCTTGATCAAGCCTTTCTCCTCCAGGAACGTCCTGGCCACCGCGGCGAACTCGCGCTTGTCCGGGCCGTCCACCTGCCAGTTGAGACCTGCCATGACATCGTCGGTCAGCAACCCGGTCAGCCTGTTGAGGACCTCGGCAATCTTCGGATGCTGCTGCAGCACCTGCGCGCGCACCACCGGCGCGGCCTGATAGGCGGGGTAGAAACGCTTGTCGTCCACGAGGAGCACCAGCCCCAGGCCGCTGATCTGGCCATCGGTGCTGAACGCCACCACCACGTCCACCTGGCCGGCGCGCAGCGCTTCGTAGCGGAGGCTCCCCGTCCCCAGCTGTCGGAACTCCTTGAACTGGAAACCCCCATAGGCGCGCTGGAGCCCCTTGATGCCGTCCTCCCGCTCGGCGAACTCCGCGGGTCCGCCCAGACGCAGCTCCGGCGCCTTACGAGCCAGGTCCGAGAACGTCCTGATGCCGTACTTCTCGGCCACGGCCCTGGTGGTGGCCAGGGCCTGGGTGTTGTTGAACGCCGCGGGCTCCAGCCACTCGAGGCCGAACCGCTCGCGGTAGCCCGTACGGACGGCCTCCAGGACGGCCTTCGGATCCTGCAGCGCCGGCTGCTTGAGGACCGTCAGCAGGCCCGTGCTGGTGTACTCAGGGTAGAGGTCGATCTCGCCCTTGACCAGCGCCTCGTGGGCCACGGGCGTACCGCCCAGGTTGAACCTGCGTTCCACCGCAAACCCCGCGTCTTCCAGTAGGAGCGCGTACATCTCGGCGAGGATGAACTCCTCGGTGAAGTCCTTGGAGCCCACCTTGAGGGTGGGCCGCGGCGCCGCCCGCGGCCCGCAGGCAGCCGCCAGCACCGCGACAACGAGCAGGAACCCCACAGCGCGGACGGTACGCACGATCGCTCACCTCCAGGTTATGGTCGCCCCGGGGCGTCCCGGGGCAGCGGGCGGTCGGTCACCCAACGCGGGCAAGGCGCTCCAGCACGCGCTGCGTCCCCGCCAGGACGGCCTCGACGCCCAGGGTCAGCACGGCGACCGGGACGGCGCCGACGAGCATCACCGCGGGGTCGAACAGCGCGAACCCGCGGGCGATGAAGTCACCCAACCCACCTCCGCCGATGAACGCCGCGAGCGTGGCACTGGCGAACACGTCGACGGCTGCTGTGCGCACCCCGGCCACCACCACCGGCAACGCGAGCGGCACCTCGATCCGCCAGAGGATCTGTCCCGCGTCCATCCCCATGCCGCGGGCTGCCTCGACCGCGGCAGGGTCGACGCCCCGGAACGCGGCCTCGGTGTTGATGAGGATGGGCGGGCACGCCAGGACCGTCAACGCCACCAGCGCGGGGAGGAACCCCAGCCCCAGGTACGGGACGGCGAGGAACAGGATCGCCAAGCTCGGAATCACCCGCACCCCGCCCACGGCCGCCAGCACGTACGCGCCCAGCCGACGGCGCCGGGCGGCATGCACGCCCAGGGGGATCGACACGGCGCTGGCCAGGGCCAGGGCGAGCACCGAGAGGCGCACGTGCAGGCTCACTGCGCTCCAGAAGAACGCCTGGTTGTCCAGGGCGTAGCGGTAGGCGGCCTCGACCATCACTCGACCCGGGGCTGGACCAGCCCGGGGGCGTCGTCGCCGTGCTGTGCCGGCGGGGTCTGCGCCAGCGCCTCCAGCCCGGGCAACGTGTGGTCCAACAGGTCCGTGTACTTCAGCCCCGACCCGGTGAGCAGCAGCACGACCTCGTCAGCGGGCCTCAGCAGCCCGCGGGCCCGCAGGGGCACCAGCGCGGCGACGGTCGCGGCGGCCTCGGGCGCCGCCAGCACGCCCTCGCTGGCGGCCAGATCGCGCATCGCCGCCAGGATCTCGCCGTCGCTGACGGCCACGGCCGCGCCGCCGCTCTCGCGCACGGCCCGCAGCATCAGGTAGTCGCCAATGGCGGCCGGAACCCGCAGCCCCGCGGCGATCGTGTGCGGGGCGGACACCGGGACGGCGTGGTCGTGGCCGTCCTCCCAGGCGCGCACGATCGGCGCGCAGCCGGCGGCCTGGACCGCGATCATCCGCGGCAGCGGCGGGCCCACCCAGCCCAGCGCGCGCATCTCCGCGATCGCCTTCCAGATGCCCACCAGCCCGGTGCCGCCGCCCGCAGGGTAGACGATGGCATCGGGCAGGCGCCAGCCCAGGGCTTCGGCGATCTCGTAGCCCATGATCTTCTTGCCCTCGACCCGGTAGGGCTCGCGCAGCGTCGAGAGATCGAACCAGCCGTGGACGGGGGCCAGGTCGCGCAGGGCGCGACCCGCGTCGGTGATGACGCCGTCGATGGCGTACGCGTGCGCCCCATAGGCGACGACCTCGGCACGGGTGACCACCGGGGCGTCACGGGGCATGACGATGTACGCGGCAAGGCCGGCGCGGGCCGCGTACGCTGCCAGGGCCGAGCCGGCATTGCCCGCCGTGGGCATCGCCACCGCGCGCACGCCCAGTTCCCTGGCGCGGGACACGGCCGCCGCCAGGCCCCGCGCCTTGAACGTCCCGGTGGGGTTCTTGCCCTCGTCCTTCAGCCACACGCGCCGCAGGCCGAATCGCTGCGCCAGCCGGGGCGCGTCCAGCAACGGCGTGGCCCCTTCCCCCAGCGTCACCACGTGAGCGGGATCCCGCACCGGGAGCAGCTCGTGGTAGCGCCACATGTCGGGCGGGCGGGCAGCCAGCGCCGCGCGATCCACCGCGAGGCGTGCTGCGTCCAGGTCGTAGCGTGCGTACAGGACCTTGCCGCAGTGGGGACAGAGCCCGTGCGGGCGGTCGGCGTCCAGCCGCGCCCCGCAGGCGGTGCACTCCAGGTGCAGCAAGTAGGAGTAGCGCGCCGTCATGACCGTCCTGGCGTTCGCCCGGCCCGGTGTCGCCTCCTGCGCCGTGCGGCGACCATGCAGGGCGCTACCGCCGTCCGGGCGCGCCGGCCGCGGCTGCCCGCCGGCGGCGGTGGCACCGTGCGGCGATCACGGGCCGCCCTCGGCGCCGCCCGCAAGGGAGACGCCGGACGGGTCCCGAACTCCACGGCGATGGAGATCAGGGACCTGGTGCTCTACGGGCTGGCCGCTACCCACGCGCGGTTGCTGCGGTGCCTGGAGGATCTCAGCGACGACGAGGCCCACCGCACGCCCCACGGGCTCTCGCCGATCGTGTGGCAGGCGGGACACATCGCGCTGACCGATGCCGCCATGGCGCGGCGAGCCGACGGCCGCACCGAACCGCCAGCCGGCTACGAGGCGCTGTTCGCGACGGGCACGGGCGGCCCCGCGGCCTACCCGCCCCTGGCCCAGGTGCGCGACGCCATCAACCGCGGCCAGGGGCGCCTGGAGGAGATCGCGCGCACGGCCGACCCCGCCGCCCGTGTGGAGGCCCGCAACTACAGCACCGTGGGCGAGATGCTGATGTTCGCGGTCTACCACCGCGGCTACCACATCGGCAAGATCACCACGCTGCGCGCGCTGCTGGGGAAACCTCGGCTGTTCGGGTGACCGCCTCCCGGCGGGCCCGGGCCGTACGCCGTGGCAGTGGGCGCGCGGTGTCGCTGGCCGCCGGGCGCTCATCCGCACACGTCTCGAAACACCCGGAGGAAGTTCAGGCCCAGCAGCTTGCGCAGCTCGTCCTCGGTGAACCCCCGCTGCGCGAGCGCTACGGTCAGGTTGGGCCAGTCGCTGAACTTCTCGAATCCCCGCAGGCGGAAGTTGGGCGTGAGCCGGTGCTCGGCGTCGCGGAACCCCGCCCAGTTGAACGTCTCGGGGCGGCGCAGGGGCATGTCCGGCGGATACGCTACCATCGAGTCCGTGCCCGGCCCGGGTCCGGCCTTGTCGGTGCCGATGCCCACGTGGTCGATGCCCATGACGTCCACCAGGTGCTCCACGTGGTCGCAGAACGCGTCCAGGGTGGGCTCGGGCTGCTCCGAGAGGAAGCCGGGGATCACCACCACGCCGAAGAACCCGCCGCGGTCGGCGATGGCGCGTGCCAGCTCGTCGCTCTTGCCGCGGTCGTGGTAGCAGACCGCCTTGCTGGACGAGTGCGAGACGATGACGGGGGCACTGGAGACCTTCAACGCATCCCAGGCCACCTGCTCGCTGCAGTGGCTCACGTCCACCAGGATCCGGTGCGCGTTGAGGCGCTGGACCACCTCGCGGCCGAAGTACGTCAGGCCACCGCCGTAGGCTTCGGTGCAGCCGTCGCCGACCAGGTTCTGGAGGTTGTAGGTGAGCTGCACCATGCGCACCCCCAGGTTGGCGAACAGCTCGATGCGCTCCAGGGCGTCCCCGAAGGGCGTGGTGTTCTGGAAGTCGAGGACCAGGCCATGGACCCCGTCCCGGTGCACGGCTTCGATGTCCGCGGCGGTCCGGCACACGCGCAGGGCGCCGCCGAGCGCGTCGACCACGCCGTAGGCCTGGGCGATGCGCTTGACCGCCATCTCGAACGCGTCGCTGAGCTTGTGGGAGCCCGAGAAGGTCCCGCACGCCACCGTGACGCCGGAGGTCCGCCAGAACTCCAGGTAGGTCCGCCGGGCTGCGGGCGAGGTCTGGAGTTCGCGTACCGCCATGTCCGCCATGATGGGCATGACCTCCTCGCGGGTGAAGCCGCGCCGGTGGTACTCGGCCAGCGCCGTGCGCATCGCGTCGGTGAAGAGGAACCCGCCGATGACAGGCGGTTGCTGCGCGTCGACGACCAGCGCGGTCTCGTGGAGGCGGCGCGCCTCCTCAGGGGTGAGCGACGGTGTGCGTCGAGCTGCCATGCGACCTCCTCCCGGGCGGGCTGCGGCCCGCCCTGTGTGATCGTCCCGTGGGGGCGCACCCTCAGGCGCGCGCCACCGTCCGGGCAAATCCAAAGGCTTCGTCCGCCAGTGCCGCGACGTGCCGGCCGATGGCCAGCGCGCTGGTGGCCGCCGGCGAGGGTGCGTTCAGCACGTGGATGGCGCCCGCGGCGACCACGATGCGAAAGTCGTCCTCCAGCGTCCCGTCCGGCCGCACCGCCTGCGCGCGCACGCCCGCACCCGCCCGGACCACGTCGGCCACGTCCAGGGCCGGCACCAGCCGCTGCAGCGCGCGCACGAAGGCCCGCGTGCTGAACGACCGGACGACCTCGTGCAGCCCCGTGCGCCAGTAGCGGCGCGCCATCCGCCAGACGCCGGGATACGCCAGCAGCATCGCGACCTCGGCCGGGTGCACGCGCCAGCGTGTGTAGCCCTCACGGGCCAGCGCCAGCACGGCGTTGGGACCGGCTTCCACCCGTCCGTGGATCGTGCGCGTGAGGTGCACACCGAGGAAGGGGAACCGGGGGTCGGGCACCGGGTAGATCAGACCGCGCACCAGGTGCGCGCGCTCGGGGCGCAGCAGGTAGTACTCGCCGCGAAACGGTACGATCTGGACGTCGGGCCGCGCGCCGGCCATGCGCGCGACGACGTCGCTGTACAGCCCCGCGCAGTTGACCAGCCATCGCGCGATCACGTCGGTCCGCGGAGTCCGCACCACGAGCTCGCCGTCCGCCCGGCGCACGCCCACCACCGGACTCGCGGTGACGATCTCGACCCCACGCCGCCGCAGCACGGCGGCCAGGGCACGGGCCACCTGCTGGAAGTCCACGACGGCGGTCGTGGGCGACCACAGCGCGCGCACGCCCGCGGCGTACGGCTCGACCTCGCGCAGGCGCCCGGCGGAGAGCAGCTCGAGCCGCGCGACCCCGTTGGCCACCCCGCGGGCGTACAGCTCGTCCAGACGGGCCGCTTCTGCCGCGTCGGTCGCCACCACGACCTTGCCGCACTCGTGCACGGGGATCCCGGCGTCCGCGCAGAAGGCCCGCAGCAGGCGGCCGCCCTCCACGCACCACCGCGCCTTGGCCGATCCGGGCCGGTAGTAGAGGCCCGAGTGGATCACCCCGCTGTTGTGCCCGGTCTGGTGCTGGCCGACGTCGGCTTCCTTCTCCAGCACGGTCACCCGGAGGTCGGGCGCCCGCTCGACCAGCGCCAGCGCCGTCGCCAGGCCGACGATCCCGCCGCCGACGACGGCGACGTCACAGCGCGGCGTCACGACTTGGCTCCGGCCGGGCGCACGGCGCCGGCACGCTCGGGCTGGGCCGGTTCGGCGTCCTCGGGCCGCGACCCCAGGACCAGACGGCCGCCGGGGGCGAGCAGCGTCACGACCAGCGCTGCCAGCGCCGCGAGGAAGGCCACGACGAAGATGCCCTGGATGGCGCCGGCCAGCGCGGCGCGCAGCGCCCCGTCGGGGGCCGCCGCGGCCCGCGCCAGCGGATCGAGCAGACGGTGCACCGATACGGTCCCGGGGTCGATCCCGTCGGCGCGCAGCGCACCCGCCAGTCGCGCCGCCAGCACCGCGCCCATCACGCTGACCCCCAACGCCCCGCCGATGCTGCGGGAGAACTGCAGCGTGGACGTCGCGGCGCCCAGCACCCGGCGCGAGACCGCCGACTGCACCGCGATCATGAAGGACGGCACCGACAGCCCCATCCCGATCCCCATCAAGGTCACCGCCAGCATGACGTAGCCGCGGGTGGCCTCGGGGCCCACGCGGGTCATCAAGAGCGTACCGGTCGACAGCGAGACCATCCCCGTCAGGGCCAGCACCCGGTAGCCCAGGCGCAGCAGCAGGAACCGCGTGCTCAGGATGCTGGCGCCCACCCAGCCCAGCATCATTGGGGTCAGCGTCGAGCCCGCGGCGGTGGCGCTGGTGCGCAGGACAGCCTGCACGAACAGGGGGACGAACGCCAGGCTGCCGAACATCGACCAACCCGCCCACAACCCCTGGGCGCAGGCGACGGCGAACAGCCGCAGCCGGAACAGCTGCAGGGGGAGCACCGGGTCGACCGCGCGCCGTTCCACCCACGCGAGGGCGGCGAACAACCCCGCGGCCAGCGCGAGCCGTGGCGCGGCGCGCCCGCCCTCCAGCTCGAACAGCCCCAGCAGCAGCGCCACCACTCCCGCCGTCAACAGCACCGCGCCGGCGTAGTCGACCGTCGGGCGCGCGGGCCCCGGGGCCAGGTCGGCCTCGAAGAACCGCCAGATGAGGACCGCGGCCAGCACCCCCGGCGCGACGTTGATGTAGAAGACCCAGGGCCAGGAGACCCGGTCCACCAGGAACCCACCCAGCAACGGACCGACGATGGACGAGAGCCCCCACATGCTCGAGAACAGCCCCTGCATGCGCGCGCGCCGCTCGACGGTGAACATGTCGCCGATCATGATGAACGCCAGCGGCAGCAGCCCACCCGCCCCCAACCCCTGCAGGGCGCGGAACGCGATGAGCTGGGGCATGCTCTGGGCCAGGCCGCACAGCAGCGACGCGGTGAGGAACACCCCCATGGCCACCGCGAAGACCCTGCGCCGGCCGTAGAGGTCCGAGAGCTTCCCAAACAGCGGCACGGTGGCCGTGGCCGCCAGCATGTAGGCCGAGAAGACCCAGCTGTAGGACGCCAGGCCGCCGATCTGGCTGACGATGGTGGGCATCGCGGTGGCGACCACGGTGCTCTCCATGGACGCCATGAAGATCCCCAGCATGATGCCCAGGGTCACGAACCGTTCCGATCGGGTCACGCGGGCCTCCTGGTGCGCTCCTGCAGGTTTCGGGCACGTGCGGGCGCCGTCCTGCCCGGTGGTGCGGATGGTCCGCACGTGTAGCCGGCCCAAGACGGTACGGTTCCTCTCGGCACTATCCGCGGGCCGCTGTGCATCACGAGTGTGGACGGCCGGCCCACGACAGTGCGATCCTCCGCACCTGGCCGCTGGCGCAGTTGTCCTGCGCCGCCGCGGGTCTGTGCTCTCGCGGGCAGGGCGATTCCCACGGCAACCTTCGCGCGGCTGGGGTTCGCGGGCCCGCGGTCCCACAGGCAGAACGCTAGATCGGCCGCATCACATGTGCGCGCCAACTGCCCGTGGGCTATCATCGACACAAGGGCCGGTGCGGTTCGCCCTGGCCGGGAATCTGTCCCGGCGTGTCACTGCGTGCTGCCGGGCCGAGGCTGGATGTGCACAGGCCAACGGGAGGAGAGACCATGACCGAGCTGGCACACCTCAAGTGCACCGCGTGCCGCGGCGACGAGCCCCCGCTCACCGACGCCCAGATCGCCGCGTGGCAGCCGCACGTGCCCGACTGGCAGGTGGTCGAGCGCGACGGCATCAAGCGGCTGGAACGCGTCTTCCGGTTCAAGACCTTCGCGCAGGCGCTGGCGTTCACCAACGCGGTCGGCGCCCTGGCCGAGGAGGAAGGCCATCACCCGGCCATCCTGACGGAGTGGGGGCGCGTGACGGTGACCTGGTGGACCCACAAGATCCGGGGCCTGCACCGCAACGACTTCATCATGGCCGCGAAGACCGACCAGCTGTATGACGCCGCCACGACGCACGGCCGCGCGTGACCGTCGCCCACCTCCGCGCCCCGGCGCGCGGTTGCGCCACGCGGTGCGAGGTGAGCGTCGGTAAATTGTCAGAAGGGCCGCCAACTGCCACCGTGCACCACACGGTCTCCAACGACGCCGGGTGCCGGCGCAGCAGGAGGTTGCAGCGCGAATCGCCAACACACCCGGCCGTCTGGAGCTCATTCGGCCACTGTGCCACCCGGGAAAGGAGGGCGAGGAGCATGAGGAGGCGATGGGTCCGCCCGGGAAGCTGGGCGATCGTGGCACTGGTGCTGGGCGCGCTGGTGCTGCCGCCGGCAGCGGCCGCCCCCAGGGTCAAGCTGACCATGTTCATCTGGGCCGGGGCCAACCAGGGCGTCGTGCCCCGCGAGGTGGTGGCCCGGTACGTGCGGGCGCACCCCGACGTGGAGATCGAGTTCTGGGAGTCCAACAACGCCGTGACCTACCCGCGCATGATCGCGGCCAAGCAGGCCGATCCCACGCGCCCGCTGATCAACTTCGGGTACTTCAACATCGACATCAGCAACCGCGGCGACGCCGACGACATGTGGATCCCGCTGTCGCCCGCCCGCATCCCCAACATGACCAGGGTCCACCGGACCCTGCGGCGTCCGGGCGATCGGGGCATCGGGTACGGGATCAGCGGCGTGGGCTACATGTACAACCGAAACCTGGTGAAGGAACCGCCCACTTCGTGGACGGAGCTGTGGAGCCCCAAGTGGCGTGGCAAGGTGACCTTCTTCGACAACAACTTCATCCCGCTGGTGCTGGCGGCCCGGTTCAACGGCGGTGACGAGAAGAACATCGACCCCGGCTTCCGCGTCTGGGCGGAGAACGCCAAGAACATTCGGGCCCTGGCCAACAGCAACGATCAGCTGCTGCAGCTGCTGGTGACGGGCGAGGCACACATCGCGCCGTGGTTCACCAGCATCTGGAAGTTCTGGGAGCTCGGTGGCGCTCCCCTGGGGTTCGCGGTGCCCAAGGAGGGCGTCGTGGCCTTCCCCATCTACCTGCAGATCGTCAAGGGCAGCACGCCCGAGCAGATCCGCGTCGCCGAGGAGATCATCAACGAGCTGCTCACGGCGGAGAACAACGCCCGGTACGCGCGCCTGACCTTCGGCATCCCCGCCCGCACCGACGCCGAGCTGTCGGAGGCGGTGCGCGCCATCCTCAACCCCAAGCTGCTGGACACGGCCATCTGGCTCGACTGGGCCACGATGGGCCAGAAGGCCAGCGAGTGGCGTCAGCGCTGGGAGAAGGAGGTCAAGTCGCGCCTGTAAGGCACCCCGTGGCTCGTTCGCTCCACAGCATGCCCGGCGCACCGCCCCAGGCCCCCAGCGTCTCCGCCGGTGGCGCCGAGGTGGACGTGCGGGCCGTCACCAAGCGGTTCGGGACCGTGGTCGCGGTGTCGGCGGTGTCCCTGACGGTCCACGGCGGGGAGTTCTTCTCGCTGCTGGGCCCCTCGGGCTGCGGCAAGACCACCACCCTGCGCATCATCGGTGGCTTCGAGCACGCCGACGAAGGCGACGTGGTCATCGACGGTCGGCCCATGGGGCGGATCCCGCCCAACCGCCGCGAGACCAACATGGTCTTCCAGCGTCTGGCGCTCTTCCCCCACTACAGCGTCTTCGACAACATCGCCTTCGGCCTGCGCATGAAGCGCCTGGGCGAGGCCGAGGTGCGCCGCCGCGTGGGCGAGGCGCTGGAGCTGGTACGGCTGGTGGGGCTCGAGGGCCGCCGCATCGGCGAACTCTCCGGCGGCCAGCAGCAGCGTGTGGCCCTGGCCCGGGCGCTGGTCAACCGTCCGCGGGTGTTGCTGCTGGACGAGCCGCTGAGCGCCCTGGACCTCAAGCTGCGGTTGCAGATGCAGGAGGAGCTCAAGCGCCTGCAGCGCGAGCTGGGCACGACGTTCCTCTACGTCACCCACGACCAGGGCGAGGCGCTCGCCATGAGCGATCGGATCGGGGTGATGGACGGTGGCCGGCTGCTCCAGGTGGGGACGCCGATGGAGATCTACGAGCGGCCGGCCACCCGCTTCGTGGCCAACTTCATCGGCGACGCCAATCTCATCGACGGCGTGGTGGAGGAAGTCGCCGACGAGCTGGCGACGGTGCGGACGCCCGCCGGCGTCGTACGCGCCCGCGGCCAGGGCGGGGAGCAACGGGGCGAGACGGTGGCGGTGTGCGTGCGGCCCGAACGGTTGCAGCTGGCCCCGCCGGGCAGCGGCCTGGCCGCCCTGGTGGAGGACCGGGCGTTCTCGGGCTTGGTGGTCAGGTACCGGCTGGCCGCCGGCCCGCTGCGTCTGCACGCCGCGGTCCCCTACCGCAGCGGGACGCCACTGTGGCAGCGGGGCGACACCGTGGCCGTCGCGTGGGACCCCCACCAGGCGGTGGTCGTCAGGGACCGATGAGACTGGGCGGCGTTGCCGTGATGGGTCTGCTGGCACCGGCGCTCGTGGCCATGGCCGTGCTGTACGTGATCCCGCTGGGCGTGTACTTCGTCAACTCGTTCCACCTGTTCAAGGACGGCCGCATCCTCCCGGTCTGGACGCTGCGGACGTACCTCGACTACTTCACGGACCCGTTCTCGTACAAGGTGATCGCGGAGTCGGTGCGGCTGTCGCTGGTGGTCACGGGGCTGGCGCTGGCCATCGGCTATCCCGTGGCCTACGCCCTGCAGACCCGCGTGCGGGCCGCCGGGCCCCGGGCCCTCCTGGCGTTGCTGCTGTTCTCCCCCCTGCTGGTCAGCGTGGTCGTGCGCACCTACGGGTGGCTCATCCTGCTGGCGAGCCAGGGGCTGGTGAACACAGCACTGCGCGCCCTGGGGGTGATCGACGAACCCCTCAGCCTGCTGTTCAACACGCGGGGAGTGGTCATCAGTCTGACGCACATCATGCTGCCGTTCGCCATCTTCCCCATCTACAGCGTGATGGGACGGGTGGACCGCGACCTGAAGGACGCCGCCACCGATCTGGGCGCCAGCTGGTGGGACGCGTTCCGCCACGTGACCTTGCCCTTGACGATGCCGGGGGTCGTGGCGGGGGCGCTGATCTGCTTCACGCTGGCCCTCAGCGCCTTCGTGACGCCGCGGCTGCTGGGCGGGGGCCGGGTCCAGGTGTTGCCCCTGATGGTCTACAACAACACGGTCGAGATCAACTGGCCCGCGGGCGCCGTCTCGGGGCTGGTGCTGCTGGCGCTCTCCATGGCCGCCGTGTGGGCCCTCAACGCCGTGCTGCGGCGCCTGCCCTCGGTATGAGCGCGCCGGCGGTGCGGGCGTACGCCTCGGTCGCTGCCCAGGAGGCCCGGGCCGGCGCGGTGCGCGACGCCCTGCTGCGGACGACGCTGTTGCTGGGCGTGGGCTTCGTGCTGCTGCCGCTGGCCATCGTGGTGGTCTACTCGTTCAGCAGCGTCCCCTACGGGGTGTTTCCGCCCCCGGGGCTGTCGCTGCGCTGGTACGGCCACCTGCTGAGCCTGCCCGCGTTCCGCGCGGCGTTCGCGCGCAGCGTGGTCATCGCCCTGCTCGCCACCGGCCTCGCCCTGGGCATCGGGGTGCTGGGGGCGCTGGCCCTGGTCCGCGGCCGGTTCCGCGGCAAGGAGCTGCTGCGGGGGTTCCTGCTGTCGCCCATCGTGATGCCGAAGATCGTGCTGGGCGTGGGCTGGTTCATCTTCTTCGCACGGCTCGGGCTCCAGGGTGGGATCGTGCCCCTCGTCCTGGCCCACACCATCGTCGTGCTCCCGTTCGTGATCACCATCGTCGCTGCCAACCTCGTCGGGCTCGACGTCGCCCTGGAAGAAGCGGCGCAGGACCTGGGGGCGTCGACGCCCACGGTGCTGTGGCGCATCGTGCTGCCCCAGATCCGCGCCGGCGTACTCACGGCCGGCGTGTTCGCCTTCATCGTCTCCTTCGATCAGGTCGAGAGCTCGATCTTCCTCACCCGCGGCGAGAACAACACGTTGCCCATCGAGATGTTCCTGTACATGGAGAAATGGCAGGATCCCACCGTCGCCGCGCTGTCGGCGCTCCTGATCGTCTTCGCCGCGGCGCTGGTCGGCGTCGTGGTCCTGGCAGGCCGCGGCGCGGACGTACGGCGCCTGTTCCCCCGCTGAGCGTCCCCGAACACCCGGCCCCGACCGACAGCCCCTGCCCCAGGAGGACCGTCATGGAGTTCGCAGACCGTGTGGTGATGATCACCGGCGCCGCGGGCCGGCTGGGCCGGCCGTGTGCGCTCGCCTTCGCCCGGGAGGGTGCCCGGTTGCTGCTGGTGGACCTCGATGCGGCGCGGCTCGAGGCCGCGGCGGCGGCGGTGCGCGCCGCGGGCGCGCCGGTCGCGGCCATTTCCGCCGACGTGCGCGACCCCGCGGCGGTCGAGCACGCGGTCGAGGAAGGTGCGCGGGCCCTGGGCCCGGTCGACGTGCTGGTTACGTTCCACGGCTACGTGCCCACGACGCCCGTGCTGGAGGTCGCGCCGGAGGAGTGGGACCGGACCTTCGACGTGAACGTCAAGGGCACGATGCTCTGCTGCCGCGCCGTGGCGCGGCGCATGATCGCCCGCGGGACGGGCGGCACCCTGGTGGCCGTCTCCTCGGGCGCCGCCACCTCGGCGCGGGCCGGCGGTGCGCACTACTGCGGGTCGAAGGCAGCAGTGAACATGCTCGTCCAGGTCCTCGCCATCGAGCTGGGCCCGTACGGCATTCGCGTGAACGCCGTGGCGCCGGGGCTCGTCCTGGACGAGGTGGTGACCCGGGACGTCCCCGCGCCCCACCCGTACGTCCGCGACATGCTGGCCGCCATCCCGCTAGGCCGCACCGGGGCCGCGCAGGAGGTCGCAGAGGCCGTGCTCTTCCTGGCGTCCTCCCGCGCCAGCTACGTGCACGGTGAGATCTTCTACGTCACGGGCGGGGCCCACTGCGGCCGCACGCACATGGCGCCCGCCCGTGGGCTGATGGCGTCCCGCTAGCGGCAGGATCGCCGAGGCCGCGACCCCGCCCCGCCCGACACCGTGCGCGTCGGGCGCGGTGCTGTCGGGGCGATCACCGGGCGGCGGCGACCACGTCCAGGTTGGCCCAACCCAGCGTGCCCCGCCCGGCTTCGAGGTCGGCGATCACCCGCACCAGGGCGCGCACGCGCGGCACGGCGCACCCCGCGCGGTCGGCCGCGGCGAGCAGCGCCCCCAAGATCGGCCCGGCCTCGGTGGGCCGCCGGTGAATCGCCAGGTCGCGCCACACCCCGGTGCGTCGGGCCAGGCCGCGCTCCCAGTAGACACGTTGTGCCGCCCAGGCCGCCTGCGCGGCCGCAGGGTCCACGGGCGCCCCGCGGGCGTCGAGCCGGACCGCGCGCGGGTCGAACCCGTCCACGGCCTCGACGCGGACGCCCAGCGCCTCGGCGACCGCCAGCGCCTCGGTGGCCAGGGCAGCCAGCACCGCCCGCGCCGCAGGCTGTGCCAGGATGTCGACGACGTCGGCGTCCACCACCGCCGTGGCGAAGTAGATCGTCCCCAGGATCAGCTTGCCCCAGAGGTACCCGGTGATGTTGGCGGTGGGCTCGCAGGGATGGAAGGCGGAGAGCACCCGTGCCAGCGTCTGTACCCGCGGGGTGATCCGACCGTCGAGCTCGCCCACGCGCAGTGACGCCGGACCACTGTAGACCAGGCGGCCCGGCCCCTCGTAGTACCCGCCGAAGGTCAGGAAGGCGCCGACGGTGCGCTCGCGTCCCACCAGTGCTGCGATGGTCTCTTCCTCGAGGCCGTTCTGCATCGACACGACGTAGCCGTCGGGCGCCAGGAGCGGGACCAGCGGCGCCAGCGCCTCTCGCGTGTGCAGCGTCTTGACGGCCAGGAGTACTGCGCCCAGGGGGCCGCGCACCTCCTCGGGCAGGCAGGCGGGCACGCGGACGGTGAAGCGCGCCGCGCCCACGATCTCAAGGCCGCGGGCGCGAATCGCCTCGACGTGGGCGCGGTTGCGGTCGACCAGGAGCACCGAGTGTCCGGCGCGCGCCAGGTGCGCACCGGTGATGCCGCCGATGGCGCCCGCGCCGACGATGGTCAGGTGCACGGCCTACCCCCCGGCCTCCCGAGCCGCACGCTGCAACCGTCCGACGCGAGCCGACGGACCTGCACCGAAGGCCCGCCATGGCGGACAGCCGTCCTGTCGGGCACGGTGCGCGATCCGGGTACCGCGCGGCTGGCGGCGGCTGCTTCCCGTCCCTGCGCTACGCGCCGTCGCCCGCGCGGCCCTTGCGCGCCAGGAACTCCTCCACCAGCAGCAACCCGCCCTCGCCGGCACGCCGCACCACGCTCAGCAGCTCCTCCATGCTGGCCACTTCCTCCAGCTGCTCCTCCACGAACCACTGGAGCATCTGCTGCGTGGTGTAGTCGGTCTCCTTGACCGCCAGGTCCATCAGGCGGTGGATCTGCCGGGTGACCTCCTGCTCCCACTCCAGGGAGAGTTTCACGGCCTCCTCGGCCGTCGCGAACTGCGTCTTGGGCCCGGGGACCGCGGGGATCGCCACGTGTCCGCCTGCATCGGTGACGTACCGGACGATCCGCAGCGCGTGCTCCCGCTCCTCTTCGGCCTGACGGTAGAAGTGCGCCGCCAGCACCGGCAGGTTCTGCTCGGCGAAGTGGGCGGCGATGTTCACGTACTGCAGCGACGCTCCGAACTCGCGGCCGATCTGCTCGTTGAGGGCGACGTTCATGCGCTCGCTGATGAGCATGGGTCCTCCTCGCGTCGGTCGTGCGGCCGGCCACGGGGGCAGATGGCCGTCCGCCTCGTCCTGCTCCTCCACGATTCTACCTCGCGGCGCGACACGGCGGCGGCACCACGCCGTGCGCGCCGTCCGGCCGGCCCATCAGGGGATCGTCAGCGCGTCCGCGGCGGCAGCTGCACGTCTCAGCGACCCGGCTCGCGCACGCCGGGCGCGAGGGCTGGAGGTGCGTCGACCCGCGGCGGCGTCAGCTCGTCGACGAAGCGGACCACCAACCGGTGCAACGTGACTGGGGGCAGCACGAGGACGTCTGCACGCTCGACGATCCCGTAGCGCGTCACGAACGTCCCCCACGTCGTGAGGCGCACCGCCGCGTCCGGCTGCGGTGGGGAGGGGACCAGCAGCAGGGTACCGTCGTCGGTCCGGTCTTCCGTCACGGCCCACGCCCGGTAGTCGCCCTGTTCCACGAGCACGGGGAGGTAGCGACGACGGCGCCACGACACCCGCCCCGACGGTGCGGACGCCGCCAGCGCCTGGAGCAGCGAGAACGGGTGGCGCCGGTCGTGCCGGAACTTGCGCAAGCCGTAGGGAATCAAGAGCTCGGTGATGAACCGCCGCGACCCGGCGGGCAGGGGCTGGAACTGCATGCCGACGTGCTGTCCTTCGGGCGTGGGGCGGACGAAGGCGACGCGCCCCTGCGCCCCGACGCGGTCGTCGAACCACAGGAACCGGATCCAGATCGTGCCCGTCTCAGGCGTGATGGTGTGGACCAGCAGCCCGGCGCCCCGCTCGGTCACGTCGATCAGCACGCCGATGCCGGCGTGGCCCCGGTCGGTGCTGTAGCGCACCGGCACGGCCAGCGGGATGCGCGGCAACGCGCGGCGGTCGACGCCCTGCCACCGGGGTCGCCACAGCCAGCCCATCCGATCCCCTCCGGCGCGTATATGCCCATCGCGGACCGGGGGCAGTCGGTGCAGAGGAGACCCGGGCAGGCCGGGCGTCAGTCGGGCGAGAGGGTGTCGACGCGCCGCCCGGCCTGGAGGATCAGGCCCACGCGCTGCAGGCAGGTGACGTCGCGCAGCGGGTCACCGTCGACGCTGATCAGGTCGGCCAGCTTGCCCGGCTCCAGGCTGCCGACCTCCTGGCCCATGCCGATGGCCTCGGCCGCCCGGCGGGTGGCGGCCAGGATGGCGTCGTGCGGATCGGCGCCCCACGCCACCACCTGGGCGATCTCCCACCACATCAGGCCGTGCATGGCGTCGGTGCCCAACGCCCACCGCACGCCGCTCTCGAGCACGTGGCGGAAGTTCTCGGGGGCATGCGCCCGGGCCTCGCGCAGCTTGGCCATGATCACCGGGTTGTGCCCGTCGCCGCGCTCGATGCCTTCGGGGTGTCCGCTGACCGCGTTGTTGGTGACCAGCCAGATGCCTCGACGGCGCATGGCCTCCAGGTCGTCGCGCGTGGCCAGCTTGCCGTGCTCGATGGTGTCGACGCCCGCCGCAATGCACAGCCGCAGGCCCGGGCCGCCGTGCGCGTGCACGGCGACCGGCCGCTGGTTGCGGTGGGCCTCGTCCACGGCAGCAGCGAGCTCGGCCGGCGTATACGCATACCACAGGGCACCGCCCGCGGTGCTCGAGATGCCGCCGGTCATGAAGAGCTTGATCAGGTCGCAGCCGGCGGCCACGTTCTCGCGGATGTGCCGGCGAATCGCGTCTTCGCCGTCGGAGAAGGTGAGCGCGGCGCCGTGCCCGTGGCGCGCGGTGATGGGGCGCGTCGCGACGCGCAGCCGGGGCCCCAGCAGGCGGCCGGCCGCGATGGCGTCCCGGAGCTCGATGTCGATGAAGTGTTCCTCGCCCACGACCCGCATCGTGGTGACCCCCGCGCGCAGGTCCGTGCGCAGGTTCCGCACCGCCCGCAGCAGCTGGCGAGCGGGCGGCTGGCGCAACTGCCCGATCTGGTCGCCCAGCCCGGGAACGATCGAGGCGTGCGAGTGCGCGTCGACCAGCCCCGGCAGCACGGTGTGCGTGCCGCAGTCGTAGACCTGCGCGCCCTCGGGAATCGCCACGTCCGCCTGCCGCCCCACGGCCCGAATGCGCTCGCCTTCGATCAGCACCACCCCGTGCTCGATGGGCGGCCGGCCCGTGCCGTCGAGGATGTGCTGCGCCTTCACCGCGATCCACACCCTGCCCCACCGTCCTCTCGACGCCGCGGACTGCTCCGCCGATACCGCCCGGCGCCGCGGTGCCGGCGCGTCCGATCGTCCGTCGGCGAGATCGCGCCGCTTTCAGTTCCCCATACCGGCCCCGTTTCCCCCGGGCCGCCGGCGGACGGTGTGCCAGGCGGGTCCACCCCACTCGATGGGCACAGTGCAGACAAGGCTCCCCCGACGCCCGCGTCGAAACAAGGAGGCCGTATGCGCCGCGTGTCCTCACCGGTCGTGTGCTTCCCGGTCGTATGGTGCGTAGCCCTGGCCGCCATGCTCTGGCCAGCCGCCCGGCCGCTGGCTGCGCTACAGGCCGTCGGGCCCCGTGGCGCGCCCCCTGCGGTGCGCCCCGGCATCGACCGTCTGCTCGAAGACCTGCGCGCCCTGCGCGGCAGTCGCCTCGGTCTGGTGACGCACCAGGCGGGGGTCAATCGGGACGGGACCCCCTCGGCCCGCCTGCTGGCCGACGTCGAGGAGGTCCGGCTGACGGCGCTGTTCGCGCCCGAACACGGACTCGACGGCACGTACGATGCGGGGGAGGCCGTCCCCACCATTCCGGGCCGCACGCCGGTCTTCAGCCTCTACGGCGGCACGTTTCGCCCCACGCGTCAGATGCTGGCGCGTGTCGACGCGTTGCTGGTCGACCTGCAGGACGTGGGCGTGCGCGCGTACACCTACACGTCCACGATGGCCCTGGTGATGGCCGCGGCCCGCGAGGCAGGCAAGAAGGTCGTCGTCCTCGACCGCCCCAACCCCATGGGCGGGACGATCGTGGACGGCCCGGTGCTGGAACCGGCGCTGCGCTCGTTCATTGGCCTGTACCCCATCCCCTACGTGTTCGGCATGACGATCGGCGAGCTGGCCCGGCTCTACAACGGGGCGTTCGGGATCGGTGCGGACCTGACCGTGGTGCCCATGGACGGGTGGACCCGCACGATGCGCTGGGGCGACACCGGCCTGCCGTGGATCAACCCGTCGCCGGGCATCACCGGACCGGACGCCGTCTTCACCTACGCGGCCACCGGGCCGGTCGACGGCACCAACCTGTGGAACGGCGTCGCCACCGACTCGCGCTTCCAGGTGGTCCTGGCGCCGTGGCTCGACGGCCACCGGCTGGCAGCACGCCTCAACCGGTACGGGCTGCCCGGCGTGCGCTTCGCCGCCTCGGCGCTGCCGCATCCCCGCACCGGGCGCGTCTGGTACGGCGTGCGGCTCCACGTCACCGATCCGGCGGTCTTCCGCCCGTCAACGACCCTGGTGTACATCCTGGTGGAGATCCGGCGCCTGCACGGCGACCGTCTGCGCTTCACCGCGCCGCGACGGGGTCCGTACCTGTTCGACCTGGTGTGGGGCACCAAGGACGTACGGCTGGGGCTGCTCCGCGGCGACGACGCGGCGACGATCGTGGCGCGCTGGCAGCCCGCGTTGCAGCGGTTCCTGAAGCTCCGGGAAGGGTTCCTCCTCTACCAGTAGGTTGCGGCGCGGCATGACGCTGCCGGGCCGCAGCGGTCGCCGCACCGGCGCCGACGCGGGGGCGGGACGCTCACCGCCCGCGCCGCACCGTCAGGGCCGCGGCCACCGCCGGGACGATCCCTACCAGCGCGAACATCGCCGGCAGTCCCAGGAGGCGGGCCACGAGGCCGCCGCCGACCGCGCCGGCCACGATCCCCACTTCGTGGAAGATGCCCATCGTGCCCAGCGCGGCGCCCCGTTCCTCCTCCCGCACCAGGTCGGCCGCCAGCGCCACGATCGACGGTTGGCCGGCGCCCAGCCCCATGCCCGACAGCGCTGCCGCCAGCAACAGGGCCCACCCACCGACCAGCGCCGTCGTCCACATCCCTGCCGCGGCCAACCCGAGCGCCGGGACGATCACGGCGGTGCGGCCAGCGCGATCCGAGACGCGCCCTGCAACGGCCTGGGCCACGAACAGCCCCAGCGCGTGCGTGGCCAGCACCAGCCCGGGGTTCGCGAGGCCGCGCCGGCCCGCGTGCAGCGGCAGCAGCGCGACGTTGGCACCGAAGGTCACGTGCAGCGCCACCAGCAGCAGCCCCGGAACCACCACGCCCCGATGGAAGATCCGTCGGACGGCGCCGGCGAGCGGGCGGGCGACCACCCGGCGCAGGGGCCACGCCAGGATCGCCCCCGCCGTGCTCACCGCTGCGCACGCGATGAACAGCGCCGGGAAGCCCATGGCGGCGGCCAGCGCGACGCCGAGGCTCGGGGCCAGCCCCTGGGCCACGCTGATCGCCGCCGCATGGAGGCTCAGGGCCTCGGCGCGACGTTCCACCGGCGCGAACGCCACGCCAAGCGCCTGGCTGGCGGTGCCGTAGAGGCCCACGGCCACGCCGGTCAGCGCCCGAAAGCTCAGCAGCGCCCCCACCGACGGCGCCAGCCAGTACCCGACCGCGCACAGCGCGTACAGCAGCAGGCCCACCACCAGGGCGGTCGCCCCCGCGCCCGCGTCGATCCACAGGCCGGCCAGCGGCCGGGCCACCAGTGCCGCGGCGGCGATGAGCCCGATCAGCAGCCCGACGACGGCCTCGTCGGCGCCCAGGCGTGCCGCGTAGAAGGGCAGGCTGGCCGTGACCAGGTGGAACGCGAACGAGACCAGCAGGATCACCACCCACAGCCGCGCGAACGGCCCTCGTAGCAGCGGCGCGGTGCGCCGGGAACGTCCGGACGCGGTGGGCGCGTTCAGGGACAACCGGGAGGGCATCCGTGGTGACGTGGCACGAGCCGGCTGATCTGCGCATCGAGGACCTGACGGTCGAGCTCCGCCGCGCAGGCGGCGCCCAGGCCGTGGTCCGCGGGGTGTCGCTGACGGTCCCCGCCGGTCACAGCGTGGGCCTGGTGGGCGAGTCGGGCGCCGGGAAGACCATGACCGCCTGCGCGGTGCTGCGGCTCTTCCCGACCGACGCCGCAGTGATCGCCGGAGGCCGTATCCTCCTGGGCGACGTGGACCTGACGGCCCTGCCCGAGCCGGCCCTCGCGCGCTACCGCGGCCGCCGGGTGGCCATGATCTTCCAGGAACCGGGGGCTGCCCTCAACCCGGTGCTGCCCGTGGGCGAGCAGATCATGGAAGGCATCGTCGTGCACCATGGCAAGCGCGGCGCCCGCGAGCGCGCGCTGGAGGTGATGCGTCAGGTCGGGCTGCCCGCCGAGCTGTTCGGGCGCTACCCGCACCACCTCTCCGGAGGCCAGCGGCAACGCGTGTTGATCGCCGCGGCGATCGCGCCGGGCCCCTCGGTCCTGATCGCCGACGAACCCACCTCGGGGCTCGACGTCACCGTCCAGGCGCAGATCCTCGACCTGCTGCGTCGGCTGCAGCGCGACCTGGGGATGGGGTTGTTGCTGATCACCCACAGCCTGGGGCTGGTCGCCCACTGGACCGATCACGTGTACGTCATGCGCGACGGGACCATCGTGGAGTCGGGCCCCACAGCCGACCTGTTCATCGCCCCGCGGCACCCCTACACCCAGGCGCTCGTCCGCCAGGCCCTGCGGCTCTGAACGCGGCCGGCACCCCGGGGAACCAGAGCCCCCGTCAACCCGACGGCGGTCCTGCTCGCGATCCTGCGCGGCCGCTAGCGCACCGCCTGGATCGCCACAGCGTGCTTGGTGAACAGCGGAATCAACACCCGCCCCCGCCTGCGGTCGTAGCCGATGTCCGCGGGCGACTCGACGTTGGCCACGGCAACCGTCGCCTTGCCGGCGGCGTCGATCCGGTAGACAGCCGACGCTGCCCAGCTCGAGACCAACATGGCGCCACCCGGCAGCAGTTCCACGCCGTCGAGCTGCCCTTTGGGCGGCGCCGGCAGCGCCCGCCGTTGTCCCGTCGGCGCGATTGTGTACATGTCGCCGGTGGCGCTGAACGTGACGACCACCACCGTGCCGTCGGGCCGCACCGCCACGCCGTTGGGGTGGTTGAGCGCCGGGGCCCTGGCCACAGCCCTGACCGTGCCGGCCGCGTCGATCCGATAGACCGCGTCGGTGCCCGAGGGGCTGAAGTCGGGCTTGAGCCCGCTGTCGGTGGCGTAGACGACGCCACCAGGTCCGGCGGCCAGGTCGTTCATGAACGTGGCACCCGGCACCTCGATGGTGCCTTTCGGCCGGCCGGTCCGGCGGTCGAACATCCGGACCACGGTGATATCGGTGACGTACAGCGTGTCGCCGACGATCGCCATGCCCTTCGGCGCGTGCAGCGTCACCTCCGGCGCCGCACCGTCGATCCACTTGAGCGCAGCGACCCTGCCCGAGGGGAGCACGCGCGAGATGAACCCGTTGTCGTCCGCGGCCGTCGGATTGCCGTTGATGTTCGAGACCAGGTACACGTCGGCTGCGCGGTCGTGCAACACCGACTCCGGCGTCTGAAAGCCTACGCCGCTCACCGTCATGCTCGCCATCGGGGCAGCCGGCGCCGTCGTTGCCCCCAGCGCGAGGACCGCCGCGATCGACACCAGGCTCCACCACTGCATGCCGTTTCTGCTCATCGGTCTCCCCCCGGGCCGTGATCTCGCATCGCCGTCCGTCGGACAGCAGCGGCGCTCGCGGGGCTGGCGTCGGCCAGCGCACGCCGGCCCACGTCCTGACCCATTACCCACACCGCGGCAACCTCCTGCTCTGCCGACAGCGACGGGTGAGGGTCATCGCTGCGCCACCCCGTCGTGCGCCGCCCGTGCGGCGCCGCTCGGGCGTGGCGGACCGCCACCGGGCGGGGAGCCGTCACCGGTCCCTCGCCCGGTGGGGCGCACCCCCGGCGTCGTCGACCAGCCGTCGGAAGCGCAGCGCGTCGTCCCACATGGCGATGGTGTTGAAGAAGACGTACGCCGGCCCGCGGCAGGCCGCGGCCACCATCGCCAGGTCGTCGTCGGTGTGGCGGTACCGGTAGCCCGTGCGGCCATGGAGGCGGAAGTAGTGAGGCCGGCCGTGGCGGCTCGCATCGGCCAGGGGATCGACGCAGTGGATCAGCCCCAGCTCGCGGCACAGACGGGCCACCAGCGTGGGCGGCCAGTCGCCGCGCGGCTCCCAGGCGATCGCCAGCCCGTCGCGCGGCGCGGTGCGGAAGAACCGCCGCAAGCGCGCGACGTGCACCCGCGTGGGCACAAAGCTGGCCGGGCACTGGACGAGCACGACGGGGGCCTGCAGCACCCGCGCCACCACCAGCGTCTGGGCCCACGCCTCGGCCACCTCGTCGCTGGGCGCGAAGAACCCGTAGCGGTCCCACCGGGACTCGGGGATCGCGCGTCCCAGCCGCCGGTACGTGGGGCTGGTCGGCGGATGGGTGACGAGCTGCCACGCCTTGAGGGTGAACGTGAACGAGGGCGGCACGCGCGCCCGCCAGCGTTCCACCGTCTGCAGACGGGGCAGCCGGTAGAACGTCTGCTGCACCTCCACGGCGTCCAGATGCCGGGCGTACTCTTCGAGCCGACGGGGAAACCCGCAGCAGCCCACTTTGATGGCATCGGCCGGGCGTCGGGGCACGGACGTCCAGTCCCTTCCAACCGTGTTGCGTACCGGGCCGCGCTGCCAGGCCGTCCGCCGGGCCACCACCGTCGGCATGCAGCGTCCACCCTGCGTCGTGCGCGGCGCGGCCACGGGCGCGTAGAGTAATCTTGACGACGCCATGCGCAACACCCTGCCACCCTGCGGACCGCAGGCCAGCGATCGGCGGCCTGGCCGCGCCCGGCTCGCCGTCCTCGACGACCTCCTGCCACCGCCCCTGCCGGAGCCTTCGTGGTCGGTGGCCGAGTCCGCGTGGCCTGAACCGGGGCCATGGCCACGCACGTCCGCGGACCTGGTGGCCGCACAAGAGGCGCTCGCCAGGGCCACGCCGGCACCCTGGCTGCCCGATCCCAGCGGCGTGCGGATGGCGGCGGGGTGCTTTGTGTGCTTCGCGCGCGGCAAGACGGGCCGCGGCCAGGCGGGCGACGCCGGATGGGCTGGTGCTGCGCTGCTTGCCGACGGCCGCCTGGTCGACGCCGCGGCGGTCCGCGGCGCGGCCGGCGCACCGTACGAACCCGGGTTGCTGGCGCTGCGGGAGGGCCCGCTGCTGGAAGCGGCCGTCCGAGCCCTGCGGCTGCGCCCGCAGGTCCTCCTGGTCAACGCCACCGGCCGCGACCACCCACGCCGCGCGGGCCTCGCGCTCCATCTTGGGGCACGACTCGACCTGCCGACGATCGGCGTGACCAGCAGGCCGCTGCTGGCCTCCGGCGCCGCACCCGCCGACACGCCGGGCGCGCGCAGCCCGCTGCTGCTCGACGGGGAGCACGTGGGCTACTGGCTGCGCGTGCGCCCGGGCGTGCGACCGCTGGCGGTGCATGCGGCCTGGCGCACCGATCCCGACGTGGCGGCGACGGTGGTGCTGGCCCTCGTGGGCCCCGCGCTGACGCCCGAGCCACTGCGCCAGGCCAGGCGCGCGGCGCGCGATGCCCGCGCAGCAGACACCCGCGGGCCATGACCCGGACGGTCCGTCGGACGCGTACGTCCATCGTGCGCACTCACCAGCCCCAGACGGAGTACGAGCGCCCCGTTGGTCTGGTCCCACAGGGAGTCGCACCCGGCGTGCGCAGACTCCCCGGTACGCCTCATCCCCAGACGCCGTCGCGCCTCAGACGCGGTCGCGACCGCAGGCACAAATGCCCCGGCATCCTGCAGCACCCGGGAGGGAAGCCCCGATAGGGGAAGCAGGGGCGAGCCCAGAACCTTCCAGTATGCCCAATCGTACCGGCCCCACGCCCCTGGCCCGTGCAGCGGCCCGCGCGCACGCGCAGATCGTGGACGAGTACGTCCGCCGCCACCCGCGATCCGCGGCCCTGGCCGCGCATGCCCGGGAATCCCTGCCCGGTGGCGACACGCGCACGGTCACGCACTACGAGCCGTTCCCCGTGTTCATCACCCGCGGCGAGGGTTGCCGGATCGCTGACGTCGACGGGCACACGTACCTGGACCTGCTCGGCAACTACACCGCGATGATCTGGGGACACGCCCATCCGGAGATCGTCGCCGCCGCAAGCGCCCAGATCGCACAGGGCACGGGGTTCGCCGCGCCCACCCCCGCGCAGCTCACCCTGGCCGAGATGCTCTGCGCGCGCCTGCCGTCGGTCGAGCGCATCCGGTTCGCCAACTCGGGCACGGAAGCCGCGATGCACGCCATCCGCGCGGCCCGGGCGTTCACCGGTCGCGACAAGATCGTCAAGATGGAAGGCGGCTATCACGGCTCGTACGATGCGGTGGCGATCAGCGTGCAGTCCGACCCCGTCCGCGCCGGCCCGGCCAGCCGGCCGGTGGCGGTCCCCGAGGGTCCGGGCATCCCTGCCGGCGTCGCCGGCGACGTCCTGGTGGTCCCGTTCAACGACCCCGCAGCCGTGGAGGCCACGCTGCGCGCACAGGCCGGGGAGATCGCCGCGCTGATCGTGGAACCGGTCCAGGGCGTGGCGGGCACGATTCCGCCGCAAGAGGGGTTCCTCCCGTTCCTGCGCGCCATCACCGCGGAGCTCGGCATCGTGCTGATCTTCGACGAGGTGATCAGCTTCCGCCTCGACTACCACGGCGCTCAGGGCCTGTTCGGCGTGCGCCCCGATCTGACGGTGCTGGGCAAGATCATCGGCGGCGGCTTTCCGGTGGGCGCGTTTGGCGGCCGCCGGGAGATCATGGATCTCTACGACCCCCGCCGGCCGGGGGCGCTGGCACAGTCGGGGACGTTCAACGCCAACCCCGTCACGGTCGCCGCCGGGATCGCGGGCCTGCGGCTGCTGACGCCCGAGGCGATCGCGCGGTGCAACCGCACGGGCGAGACGCTGCGCGCGGGGCTGCAGGCCCTGTTCGACGAGGCACGGCTTCCCGCCCGCGTGACGGGCATCGGGTCGCTGCTCACCGTCCTGTTCACCGACGCCGAGGTGGTCAACGTCCGCGCGGCCCGCACGGCCGACCGCGTCCTGACCGCCGCCTTCCACCTGGGCCTGCTGCTGGAAGGCGTCTTCTGTGCGCCCCGCGGCATGATGGCCACGAGCCTGCCCATGGGCCCGGACGAGGTGAACGAGGCGCTGACGGCGGCGCGCCGCGTCGTCGACCGCATCATGGCCGCAGTGCGCTGAGACGGTCGCCCGGCAGCCCCGGCGTCAGACCGGTGCGGTCCACCTCGTGATCTCCACGGCGCAGATCCGGTCCGCAGGCCCGCACCTGGCGCTGCGGAGCGCCGATGCGGGACAGCCGGCGGCGCCGAGCTTTCAGAGCACCGCGCGAATCGACTCCCGCAGGATCTCCACGATCCGGTCCACCTGCGCCTCGGTGATGACCAGGGGAGGGGCCAGGCAGATGGTGTCGCCGATGGGATAGTCGCCCGTCTGGCCCGGCCGCACGCGGGTGACGAGCCCCCGGGCGCGGGCCTCGGCCAGCACGCGGGCACCCAGGCCTACGGCCGGGGTCTTGGCCGCGCGGTCCTCGACGAGCTCCACGCCGGCCATGAGCCCCAGGCCGCGCACGTCCCCGACGACGGGGAACTCGCGCAGGCTCTCCAGACCTGCCAGCAACCGGCGCCCCATGGCCGCCGCCCGGTCCACCAGCCCTTCGCGCTCGAAGATCTCCAGGTTGCGGAGCCCCACGGCACAGCACACCGGGTGGCCCGAGTAGGTCGCCGCGTGCATGAAGCGCTCCGCGGGCGGCGCGTCCAGGATCGCCTGGTGAATCGCCCGCGACACCATGATGCCACCCAGCGGCAGGTACGCGCTGGTCACGCCCTTGGCGAAGCTCACGATGTCGGGCTGCACACCCCAGTGGCCCAGCGCGAACCAGCGGCCCGTCCGCCCGAAGCCGGTGATGACCTCGTCGGCGATGAACAGCACCTGGTAGCGGTCGCAGATCTCGCGCACCTTGGGGAAGTAGTCGGGTGTCGGCGGGATCACGCCCCCCGCACCCATGACCGGCTCGGCGATGAACGCCGCCACCTGGTCGGGCCCCTCGCGCAGGATCGCCTCCTCCAGCGCCTCGGCCATCGAGCCGGGGTACCGGTACGGGTACGAGGGCAGGACGTGCACGAAGCCCGGGACCGTGGGCGCGAACATCGTGTGATACGACGCCATGCCGGTGGCGCTCATCGCCGCTAGCGTGACGCCGTGGTAGGCGTGGATGCGGGCGATGATCTTGGTCTTGGTGGGCAGCCCCCGCCGCTTCCAGTAGTACCGCGCCGTCTTGAACGCCGCCTCGTTGGACTCGGCGCCGGCCGTGGTGAAGTAGACGCCCGAGAGGTTGGGGTAGGCCAGCTGGAGCAGTCGCTCGGCCAGCCGCACCGCGGGCTCGTTGGTGAACCCCACGTAGTTCGAGGCGAAGGCCAGCCGACGCATCTGCGCGGCGGCGGCCTCGGCCAGTTCCGCGCGGCCGTGGCCGGCGTTGACGTTCCACAGCGACGCGAGGCCGTCGATGAACTCGCGCCCATCGGCGTCGCGCAGCACGGCCCCCTGCCCTTCCACGAAGACCAGCGGCGGCGCGTGGTCGGCCGGATGGTGCAGAGGGTGGATCAGGTGCGCCTGATCGGTCTGGATCAACGCGGTGGTGGTGCGCGTCTCCATGCAGACTCCTCGGCGGGTGTGAGATGCCAGGCTACCGTCTCTCTACCGCACTCAAGTGGCGAAGTCCTGCGACGACGTCCTGCGGGCGCTGAGCGCGGGCGCGCCCCCGGCGCCGCTGTGCATGCCAGCGCGTTGGAACGCTACACCGCGACCGCGGCGCCTCATGGCCTCGCGGGCCAGCAGCCAGCGCTTCCGCCGCGCACCCCATCGGTACCCGCCGGGCTGGCCGTCGCCGCGCACCACGCGGTGACAGGGGATGACCAGCGCCACCGGGTTCGTGGCGCACGCACGGGCGACGGCGCGGGCGGCCCTGGAATCGCCGACGGCCCGCGCGATCTGCCCGTAGGTGCGGGTCTCGCCATACCCGATGCGCTGCAGTGCCCGCCACACCCGTTGCTGGAACGCCGTGCCGCGCACGTCCAGGGGGAGCGCCAGGTGCGGCCGCCGGCCCCTGAGGTAGGTCAGGACGGCGCGGGCCCATTGGCGCAGCCCGCGATCGTCGCGCACGAGCGTCGCGTGCGGGTGTTCCCGCGCCAGCCCCCGCGTCAGCGCAGCGTCGTTGTCGCCCATCCGCACCGCGCACACGCCGCGGTCGGTGGCGGCGATCAGCAGGCGGCCCAGGGGCACGCCGAGCGTGGTGAATCGGATTCGCACGTCGGGTGCGCTCCGCCGGTCGCCTGTCGCGTCACGCGCCAGCACGCGGTGCGGGCGCTTCGCGTCGGTCATAGCCCTCACTCCTCCCAGACGCACGGGTCCCTCCGTCCCTGTCCGCTGCAGGGTTTTCTGCGGCCCATGGCTGAACTCTTGCATGGGAAGGACCTGCCATGCGCTACCGGGAGCTGGCCGAGGCCTACGCCCGCATCGAGGCCACCACCGCGCGGCTGGCTATGACGCGCCTGCTCGCCGACCTGTTCCGCGCGACGCCCAAACGCGTGCTCCCCCTGGTCGTCTACCTCACCCAGGGCCAGCTCGCCCCGGGCTTTGCCGGCCTCGACGTCGGCGTAGCCGAGAAGCTGGCGGTGCGGGCCGTGGCCCAGGCCGCAGGTGTGGCGCCCGAGGAAGTCGCCCGGCGCCTGGCCCGCGCCGGAGACCTCGGCACGGTGGCCGAGGCGCTGCTCGAGCGGGTGCGTCCTGCCGGACCGGCCCTCACGGTCGAGCACGTCCACAAGACGCTGGAAGCCGCAGCACGCGCCACGGGCAAGGGCGCGCAGGCCGCCAAGCTCGCCGCCATCGCCGACCTGCTGCGCCGGGCCACACCCCTGGAAGCCAAGTACCTGGTGCGCACCGTGACCGGCAAGTTGCGCCTGGGCGTCGGCGACATGACGGTGCTGGACGCGCTGGCGGAGGTGTTCGGCGGCGGCCGCCCCGCCCGCACCGCGCTGGAGCGCGCCTACAACCTCACCTCCGACCTCGGCTACGTGGCCGCCACGGTGGCGCGGGGCGGGCTGGCTGCCGTGCGCAAGGTCCATGTCGTGGTGGGCAAGCCGATCCGCCCGATGCTGGCCGAGCGGCTCGCCGATCCCCGCGAGATCCTGGCCAAGCTCGGCGGCCGCTGCGCGGCCGAGTACAAGTACGACGGCGAGCGGCTGCAGATCCACAAGCAGGGCACCCAGGTCGAGCTCTACTCGCGCCGGCTGGAACGCATCACCACCCAGTACCCCGACGTCGTGGCCCTGGTGCGCCGTCACGTCAAGGCGAAGGACGCCATCCTGGAGGGCGAGGTCGTGGCTGTCGACCCCGACACCGGCGACCTGCGCCCCTTCCAGGACCTGATGCGCCGCCGCCGCAAGTACGGTATCGAGGAAGCGATGGCCGCGCTGCCTGCAGCCGTGTACGCGTTCGACCTGCTCTACGTCGACGGCCAGGATCTAACCGAGCAGCCGTACAGTGAGCGGCGGCGGCGGCTCGAGCGGACCATCGCCCCCAACGACCGGTTCCACCTCGCCACCGGACGCGAAGTGACGTCGGTGGAGGCCCTCGAGGAGTTCTTCCAGCAGGCCGTCGCCGATGGCTGCGAGGGCCTGATCTGCAAGGCGGCGGGCGGTGTCTACCAGGCCGGCGCCCGCGGGTGGCTGTGGATCAAGTTCAAGCGCGAGTACCGCAGCGAGCTGACCGACACGGTCGACCTGGTCGTCGTCGGGGCGCTACACGGGCGCGGCCGCCGCGCCGGCACCTACGGCGCGCTGCTCATGGCCGCCTACGATGCGCCGTCGGGCACGTTCCCCACGGTCTGCAAGCTCGGCTCGGGGTTCACCGACGAGTTCCTGCGCACGCTGCCCGATCTCTTGCGCCCGCACCTGCGGCCCGAGCGCCCCGCCCGGGTCGACAGTCGTCTGGTCCCCGACCGGTGGGTCGAACCGGCGCTGGTGTTCGAGGTGATCGGCGCGGAGATCACCTTGAGCCCCATCCACACCGCGGGGTGGGGAGCCGTCCGGGCGGGCGCGGGGCTCGCCATTCGGTTCCCGCGGTTCGTGCGCGTGCGGGACGACAAGGGCCCCACCGACGCCACCACGGTGGCCGAGCTCCTCGCCATGTACCGGGAGCGCCTGAAGAGAGCCGCATCCTGAGCCCGCGCGACGACCACCCTGTCGGCCACGGTGCCGGGTGACTCGCGCATCTCGTCGAGCCGCATCCTGAGCTCCCGGCGACGACACCCCGTCGGCGGAAACGGCTGACCGCACCGCACGCTGCACACTATCCGTAGCCCGGGGGGGCGATCACCCCGTCGGCAGCGCGGCAGGGCCACCCGCAGCGCCGCGGACGGCGATGGTGGGGCCGCGGTTGCGCGTGACCGCCTACGCCAGCCGGTACACACCCGGCGCCACCTCGGGGAAGCGGCGCCAGACCTCGCCGTCGTGGCCCGGGCACAGCCGGCTCTCGTCGCCGTCGCACAGCGCTCGAATGCGCCGCATGGCGTCCAGGCACTCCGCGACGCTGCAGAGGTGAATTGCCGGGGGCATCCAGTCGCGCAGGTTGCGGTAGGTCGTCAGGGCGTCGTTGGCGATGACGAACGGCCCCCTGGCGGTCTCCACCACCACGATCTGCATCCCCGGCGAGTGCCCGCCCACCCACTCCAGCCGCACACCGGGCAGCGGTTCCAGCACGCCCTCGACGACCTTCAGCCGGCCGTGCACCTGCAGGTCTCCCAGCTCCTCGGTGAACCGGTCGCTCAGGAAACGCTGGTGCCAGGGCTCGCCGGCACCGTAGCCGGTCCAGAACTCCACCTCACGGCGCTGCACCCAGAACGTGGCTGCCGGGAACGCCCCCTCCAGGTCGAAGTGATCCCAGTGCAGGTGCGTGAGCAGCACCGTGCGCACCTGCTCGGGCTGCACGCCCACCGCAGCCAGCAACTGCTCACGCGGCCGCAGCCCGTCGACGGGAATGCCCTTGAGGCGTCCCAGGCGTGGCGTGAACCCCGTGTCCACTACCACCGGACCGTCGGCGCCCTCCAGCACCCACAGGAAGTAGGCAGACGTCGTCGTCTCGCCTACCGGGTGCAGGTAGAGGCGCGTCGACCAGTCCACCGTACGGCCCCCCGGGCTCAAGGCGAACACCTGCCACGTCGGCATAAGATGACCTCCTCCCATCGCGCTGCCGAATCGGCGCCATCCGCTGATATTCGCGCGCGTCCGCCGCGGGCCTGCGCGACACGGGCGCGGCAACGCGTGCCACCTGGAGACGTGGTCAGCTGCTCCATCCGTCGTCGGTGATCGGCACCGGCAGGAACGCGGCAGCCCAGCCCCGGTTCGTGTGCCACTACGATCCATCTGCCGTCGATGGTCGGCACCGGCAGGAACGCGGCAGCGGGCGCTTCCCCAGAGGGCACCCAGAGGTTCCCGTCCGCTGCGGTTACCTGGCAGCCGGGCCTCGTGGCGCGGCCAGCCGGTGGTCTTGCGCTCGTGCCCAACCCGTGAGACAATGGCCGGGCATCGCAGAGGGCAAGGCGTCTGTGGTAGCTTGCAGCAAAGGTGGCAGGACGATGGCAACAGGCACCGTGAAGTGGTTCAGCAACGAGAAGGGCTACGGGTTCATCACACCCGACGACGGCACGAAGGATCTCTTCGTGCACTTCAGCGGCATCGAGGGCGACGGCTACCGATCGCTGGTCGAGGGGCAGAAGGTCGAGTACACGCAGACCCAGGGCCAGAAGGGACCGCAGGCCACGCGGGTGCGCCCGATCGGCTAACCGGGCGGCCCCGCGCCGTCTCCCGCCTGACAGGAGAAGGGGACGGCTGTCAGCGGGATGATGAGCCTAGCGGGCCCGGGCGCTGCGCGCCCGGGCCCGCGGCGTTGTCAGCAGCGAGCGGTCGCCCGCACCACCGCGCCCCGAGCAGGTATCTCCGTGCCGGGCGGGTAACGGTTCCACGGAACCGCATCTTTCGTCGCCGGCACAGCCCTGGACGCCTGGCGACGACACGGAGGTGGGCGATGGACCGCAGCGCAGCTGGTCGGAGGGTCCTGGTGGCGGTCGTCCTCGCGATGGCAGCAACGCTTGCGCTGGCACCGTCGGCGTCCGCCAAGACGGCGAAGGAGATCGACGCCGGCGTGGACGCCGTGCTGGACCAGTTCATGCAGAAAGTCAAGGGCGCCCGCGAGTTCCTCCGGACCGCCAAGGGCGTGCTGGTCTTCCCCGGCGTCATCAAGGCCGGCATCGGCGTCGGCGGCGAGTACGGCGAAGGCGCGCTGCGCATCGGCGGACGCACGGTCGCCTACTACAGCCTGGCCGCCGCCTCCATCGGGCTACAGCTGGGCGCCCAGAAGAAGGACATCATCATCGTCTTCCTCGACAGCAAGGCGCTGGCCGACTTCCGCGCCAGCACCGGCTGGCAGGTGGGCGTGAACGGCTCGGTGGTGCTCGTCGACCTGGGCGCCGACGCATCGATCGACACGCAAAAAGCCAACAAGCCCATCGTGGGCTTCGTGATCGGCCAGAAGGGCTTGATGTACAACCTGACGCTGGAAGGCGCGAAGATCTCGAAGATCGACCGGTAGACGGCTGCGCGGCCTGTACCGGACTGTCGGGCGTACACTCGTCGCTGCGTCGTGCGCGTAGGACGACGGTAGACGCCTGCCCGGCCTGCGCCGCGCTGTCGGGCAGCGCTTTGCCTCGGGGCATCCCCGTTGCCCGCCGCGGAAGCAGGCGGTAGCCCCAGCCCGCATCACCACACCCCGGCGCGGGCCGTTACAGGGCGTACGTCCGCACGACCTCCGGCGGGAATTCGCCCCGTGCGGTGGCCGCCACGAGCGCGTCCAGGACCGCGCGGGCGTGGGCCGCCTGCGTGGGGGTCAGGTGCCCCAGGCGCACGGCCGCCGCGAACTCGTCTTCGTCGAGCACCAGGTGCCTGCCGTCGGGCGCGATCCAGAGGTCGAGGAAGAGGTCCACGAGAGGGTCCAGGGTGTGCGGGTCCGCATCCTGCCACCGCACCGGCTCCAGCACGTCGACGTAGTACCCCGTCCAGGTCCCATCGGGGCGGTAGATCCGGCCCACGTCGAAGGGCTGGTCCTTGAACAGGAACCACACGGCCCCATACCCGGCTGCCAGCACCGGCACACCATCGTAGTCGAGGGGACGCGACGGCGCCAGGTCGTGGGCAACCACGATGAGGTGCTCGGTGGCCTCGAGCAGGTGCGCCGTGAACGCGACGCGCCGGTCCGGCGGGCGCACGAACTCAAACACGATCTGCCCCTTGCTGCGGGGCGGGTGGACCGTCACGGGCTCACCGGGCGGCGCACGGGGGCTCCCCGACGCACGCTGCCGCGCCGGCCTCGCGATGCGCTGGTACGAACAAACCGTTTCCGTGCCCGTGGCGTCCTATGCATGGGGCGTCCGCCCAAGGGGGCAGATCGTGTCCGTGCACCACGCGTCTGGAATCCACCGTGCTACCCACCTCCGGGATCTTCGTGGTCGGGGTGTCGCTGTCCCCTCCGCCGGCACGGGTCTGGTCGCCGCGCTGCGGGGCACGCTGCACGACGTCCTCCGGGCGGTGCTGGGGGCTACACGCACGTGCGCGCTGCTCGACTTCCCCAACCGCACCAACGTGGGCGACAGCCTCATCTGGGCCGGCGAGCGCACGCTGCTCGACCGATGCGGGATTCGGGTGCTCTACACCGCCGACCGCAGAACCTTCAGCGCGACCGTGGTGCGGAGGCTGCCGCGCGCCACCCCCATCCTCTTCCACGGCGGTGGCAAGCTGGGTGATCTCTGGCCGGTCCACGAGGTGTTCTGCGAGACGGTCGTCGCGGCGTGCCCCGACCGCCCCATCGTGTTGCTGCCGCAGACGGTCACCTTCGTGCAGCGGGCGGCCCTCGAGCGCGCGGGCGCCGTCCTCCGGCGGCATCCCGACCTCACCGTGCTGGTCCGGGATACCGAGAGCCTGCGGATCGTCGACCAGGAGCTCCGTGTCCGTGCAGTCCTGTGTCCGGACCCCGCGTTTGCGCTCGATCCCCTGCCCGGGGCCGCCGCCCCGCTGGCAGCACCGGCCCCTACACGGCGCGTGCTCCTCCTGCTCCGCAGGGACCACGAAGCGGCACTGACCAGAGGACAGCATCCGCAGGCGGTCGACTGGGTCACGATCGCGGGCCGCGACTGGGCAGCGCTCGTCCGGTACGTCGCGCGTATCATGCTGGCCGATCTTCGCCTGCGGATGGCCCGGTGGACAGCGGCCGACGTCCCGCTTGTGTCTCCCGCGGTGTCTGCCCGCCTCACCGCCTACGACGCCCTGGCGACGTGGCTGGTGCACAGGGGCGTCCGGCTGATCGCCGACAGCGACGTCGTCGTCACCGACCGCCTGCACGGCCACATCCTGGCGATGCTGCTGGAACGACCGCACGTGCTGCTCGACGACCGCTACGGGAAGCTCCGGCGCTTCGTCCGGACCTGGACACAGCCCTCACGCCTCGTCCACTGGGCCCGAACGCTCGACGAGGCGCTGCACGTCGCCGCGGCGTTCGCGCAGTCGACGCCGGCCGCCGCAGGGCCCCGTGGGGGCCCTCTCGCGTAGCGACCACGCGCTGACGGGATGCACGCCATGAGGTGAGGAGGAGACCATGGAAATCACACGGCGGCAGTTCCTGACGGTGGTGGCTGGCACGGTCGTCGCCCCGGCCGTCGGTATGGGGCACGCGACGCGGGGGGCGGCCGCCGAGACGTCCGGACGCTGGGTACGGCGGGCCTCACTGCCATTCCCCCGCACGGAAGTCAGCGTCGCGGCCCTCGACGGCAAGGTGTACGTGATCGCGGGATACGCCCATGGCCGCGTCGACCAGCCCTACACCCAGGCCTACGACCCGCAGGCGGACGCCTGGCGCGACCTCGCCCCGATGCCCAGAGGCCTCAACCACGTCGCGGTGGTGGGCAGTCGGGGACGCATCTGGGCGTTTGGCGGATTCGTGGAGCAGAACCGGAACGCCGTGGCGGACGCCTACGTCTACGACGCCGCCGCAAACCACTGGGAGCGCATCGCGCCCCTGCCGGCGCCCCGCGGGGCGGCCTCGGCGGTCGAGCTGGGCGGCCTGCTCCACCTCGTCGGCGGCCGCGACCAGCAGAGCGTCGGCACGCACGAGGTCTACGACCCCACGGCGGACCGCTGGCACGCCCGCGCCCCGCTTCCGGGCCCGCGCGACCACCTGGGCCTGGTGGTGCTCGACGGGCGCATCCACGCCATCGGAGGCCGCTTCAACACCTTCGCCAACAACCGCGCCATCCACCATGTCTACGACCCCACCCGCGACCGATGGGAGGAGCGCGCGCCGCTCCCGAAGCCGCGCAGCGGCGTGGCAGCAGCGGTGCTGCGCGGGCGCATCTACGTGTTCGGGGGCGAGGAGACGGGCGGCGTCTTCCCGGACAACGACGCCTACGACCCCCAGGCAGATCGCTGGGTAGCTATGGCGCCCATGCCCACCCCGCGCCACGGGACCGGCGCCGCGGCTGTGGGCGCATGGATCTACGTGCCGGGGGGCGGGCTCACCGTCGGCGGCAGTCGACCTTCTGACGCCCACGAGGCGTTTGCGCCCTGAAGAGACTCTGAAGGTCCACGCCCTCGTATCACATGCTCGATGCCCGTCCGCCTACCGTCGGTGCAGCGGACGGTGGCGCAGCGGACCGTCCGCTGCCACCGCCCGTCGAGCACTGTCCACACGGGACCCGACGAACCATTCCTGCTGTCGTATCCACAGCACGGCGTGCAGCATGAGGATCAGCACGGGCAGCTCGATACTCGGCCCGATCACCACGGTGAGCGCCACCAGCGGGCTGGCGAACGCGGTGACCGCCACGGCGAGGGAAGCTTCGGAGTTGCGGGCCGAGGTGGTGAAGACGAGCAACGCAAACTCATGGTACGCGAGCCCAAAGAGCCGGGCCGCCACGACACTCATGCCGAACGCCGTCGCGAAAAAGCCAAGCCCCGGCAGGATCATTTTCACCACTACGGCCGGATTCGCGAACACCACGGACCCCTGGGATGCAAACATGGAGGCGACAACCGCCATCAGCGTGCCCGTTTTCAGGTAGGGAAGCCTGAGGCGCTGCTTGGCAAGCTCGATGGAAATGCCGGCGCGGCCCAGGCTCCAGCGTGTGCCACCCGCCAGCAGAAACGGCACGACCAAGAAGACGAGCACGCTGCGTAGGATGGCGGAGGGTTCGATGTGGACGACGGCGCCGGCGAGCACCACCATGTAGACTGGCAGGAGGACGATCTGCAGCACCACATTCCAGAACAAGAGGCTGACACCGAGTTCGACGTCGCCGCTGGCCAATTCGGTGAACACGAGATACCAACCGATGCAGGGCGTGACCAGGTAGAGGATGAGCCCCACCCAAATGTCCGGGTCGCCGCGCAGAAACAGATACCCGAGCACCCAGGCGAGCGCGGGTGTCACCACGAAATTGATCCCGACCGCCACCGTGGCCGGTTTCCAGCGCGCGAAGGCCCGCATGACACCTCGTGCGCTCACGCCAAGCATGATGAAGTAGATGACCAGGAATACGCCACCTGTGACCACGGGGGCCAGTCGTGCCGCCACCGTCGGAGCCATCGCCGCCAGGGCCAACCCTACGGCGATGGCGCTCAGCAGCAAGAACGGCTGCAGGCGATCGAGGCGGCCCAGCGTCGTCTCCAGTGCCAGGGCGGGCGATGGCGGCGTCACCTGCGGCCTCCTGTCGTACAGGTCCATCCTCATTCAACCCCAGTCCGCGGTGCGAGCATAGCGGGGACATCCCGAAATCTGCGGCGGGAAAATCCCCACGCGCCGCCCGTGGAATGGCAAAGGCTCCCCGGCGCCGTGTTGGCCAGGACCAGGAAGACGGCCAGCGCGGTCACCGCCACTGCCCCGATGGTCACGTACATGAGGCGAAGGCAGTGCACGTCTGCGCCGGCCGCATCGGACAGGCCCTTCGCAACTACGCGCGCCACGGACCCATGAACGGCCGCGTCGAAGCACAGCGCTGAGCGGGCGCAGGAACACGAGGTGAACGCTCATGCCAGGGTTTCAAGTGTGGGAACCACCAGGAGGCTTGGTCTGGGAGGGCGCCGATCAAGAGGAGGCGCTCCTGACCGCTTTACGGCACCGGCGACCAGGCGTCGTCATCGAGGTCGCTGAGATCTAGTGAAGCCGTGAAGCGCGGGCGGGCCCGCGTACTCAGTGCGTCCAGCAGCGGTGGCCGTGTCGTGTTCGCACCGCTGGGCGTCAATGCTACGACACGTCCGCCGCAAACGCGCGCGCCTAGCGAGGTGGCCTTGCCGAGTTTGCGCTCTCGCTCAGCCCGTCACGCCACACGAGCGCGGTGCGTGCGACACCAGGGGCAGACCTTGCGAACCCTCGCCCAATCGAGCCCCTGGTCTGCGCAGCTCGTGATGGTGGGCCCTGAGGGACTCGAACCCCCGACGCGCGGGTTAAAAGCCCGCCGCTCTGCCTGCTGAGCTAAGGGCCCTACTGCCGTCACGCGGCGGTCAGATAGCCGCCGCCTCCAGATTCTCACCTTAACACCGCGGGCCGGCCGTGGCAATCAACGTGCGACCGGCCCCCGGGGCCGCACCCTCGTCGGGGCAACGATCCCGCTCTGAACACCCGAAAAACGCGGCCCCGAGGCCCAGGGCCTTCCGGCCTAGCCGCCCATCGCCGCAACGTTCTTCATCACGACGTCCATCGTCTTCCTCAACTCCACCGTAGGGCTGGACTCGACGACCTCGGTGTCCGGGAAGATCTCGGGGGTGTGGCCGGGAGCGGCGTAGTACGCTTCTCCCGCGGTGCTTACGTCGTCGCCGTCAGCGTAGTGGTAAACGAGCTTGCCCTGCAGCACGATGCCCCAGTGCGGACACTGACAGCGGTCGTCTGGGAGTCCCTTGAACAGGGGAGTCAAATCTGCATGGGCGGTGTAGGTTTCGAACCCAATCGTGTAGCTACCCACTTCCTGGTACCGACCTTCAAACCCCTCCGCCACCTCCACCTGAAATGCTGTTGCCCTGGATGCCTGCGGCATCTGTGTCCCCCCTCTACAGTGTGAGCGCCATTCGACCGTCCCATGGTATTGGGTTGTGCACAGCGCGCCGCCTACCCCGACCCGGACGGTTCCCCACCCTTCGGCGCCTGCATTCACCCTTCCCGCCAGGAGGATCCAGAGCCCGGCGCAGCCACGAAAGCGCCGCCTGCAGGCCAGGACAAAACGAAGTCGCAACCGATCACACGCTGCCTCCTAACCCTCGCACTTCACCCTCGGGCAACGGCGCAGCCAACCCTCGGAGGGGGAATGACCGATCGTGTAGGCGAATGCGTCGAGCACGGGAGGGACCCTGGCCAGGGGATGCGGTCCAGCAGTCCTCCACCCGGGACCACCATCGGCACGCGGGGACCGGGTGCCCCCGGCCGGAATCATTGCACAGATGCGTTCGACCAAGGAGACACCATGAAGATCTACATGGCAGGTCCGCTGTTCACCCCGTACCATCGCGCCTTCATCGCCCGTAATGCCGAGCGCCTACGAGACGCGGGCTTCGTATGCCTGGTGCCACACGAGCGCGGCGTCGTGCATGAAATCGACCGGGCGACTGGCAAGGTCCTCACGCCAGCACAAATCTTCCAGATGGACTACAAGATGGTCGCAGACGCCCACGCAATCGTCGCGTTGCTGGATGATCCGGACGTCAGCAGCGGCACCGCAGCTGAGATCGGCATCTTCTACGGCCTGATGCAGCACGACAAGACGAAAAAGGGTATCCTCGGCCTGCTCACCGACGCCCGTGCATGGAAGCGGGCCGCTGCTGGTGCACCGCCGATCAATGCGTTCACGCTGGGCACCGTCGAAGCCGCGGGCGCCGTCTACCGTACGCTCGACGAAGTCATTGCGCACCTCGATGTCTGGCGCCGGGAGCTGCATGCTGAGGGGTTGCTCCTCTGACGCGATACCCAGGCCCCCGATCATGCCCACTGTGTTTCTCCGTGCCTCAGAAAGATCGGCCCTGCCAGCTCGAGTCGATGCATGCCTGGCCGCGCCGACTACACACCTACATGTTGCAGGAGGGATTCCGTGAAGGTCTTCCTCACCGGCATCATCGCTACGCCCTACGCTCGTGAGTTCCTGGTCAAGTGCGCACGCGTGCTCCGGGATAAGGGAATTACGTGCTACACTCCCGTCGAGGGCACGTGGACGCCTGCCGTCGGCGACCGCGCTGAGAGTACCGTGGCTGATGACTTCGCCGCCCTACACGAAGCCGACGCCCTCGTCGCCATCCTCGACGGCCTGAGCGTCGACGACGCCGTCGCGGCCCACATCGGCGCCTTCCACGCCATGATGCGCCTGGGAATGCCCAAGCAGGGCATCATCGGCGTCCTGCACGACACGCGGGTGGCCAGGTGGGACTGGGCCGCGGGTGCCCGTGCGGTCAACGCCTACGTCGTCGAGTGCATCCACGAGCGCGGCCGGATCGTCTCCTCGTTCGCCGAAGCGACTGCCGAACTCCTGCGCTGGGCAGGCCGGACCGATGAGACCTCTTCCGTGGACGCTGGCATCGCGTAAACGCTCCATGGTCCGTGACGAGACATAGGTGGCACGCTACGCGCACACGATACGCGCACCGGACCAACCGCTCGGCGCCACAGCACGTGCCCGAGCTGGCGGCAGTCGCCTGACCAGCGGCTGCCGACAGCGGTGCTGGGATGCGTGGCTTCTGCTACTGGCCCGTGAACACGATCTTCACGTCGACCGCCGGTGACCGGAGTTGGGCCGAGAGCCCGCCGTCGACGGTGACGACGGTGCCGGTCACGTAGGCCGCGTCATCGGATGCCAGGTAGACCGCTGCGCCCGCCACGTCGGCGCCGGTGCCCATGCGGGCCAACGGGATGACGTCGCTCACGGCCGTCCGCGCTTCCGCCCCCACGGGGCTGCGTCGTTCCACGGCGATCGCGCCCGGGGCGATGGCATTGACACGGATGCCCCACGGTGCCAGATCCAAGGCCATGGCGCGTGTGGCCGCTTCGACCGCCCCCTTGGCCGCATCGTAGGCGACTCGATGGCGATGAGCGCGCGTGGCGCCGCACGAGCTCATGTTGATGATGCACCCGGCGCGGCGCGCCACCATCTGGCGCGCGGCGTGCCACGCGCACAGGTACACACCCTTGAGGTTCACCGCCATCACGCGGTCCCACGTGGCCTCGTCGGTATCCAGAAAGTGGCGTTCGACTCCGGGGCCGTGGGCCAGGGCTGCGTTGTTGACCAGCACGTCCACCCGGCCGAACGCCTCCACCGTCCGGACGAAGAGCCGGGCCACCTGGTCAGCACACGCAACATCCGTGGCCACGAACAGCGCCGGGGCTCCGTGCCCCTGCAGCATCGCCGCCGCTCGGGTTCCCCGTTCCTCGTCGACGTCGGCGACCACCACCATCGCGCCTTCCGCGCCGAACCGCCTAGCGATGGCCAGTCCGATGCCCTGCGCGCCTCCGGTGACGACGGCAACTTTCCCTGCCAGCCGCACTAATCCGCCCCCCTCGTCGACCGCGTGTCAGCGCCAGGCGAGCAGCGTCTCCGTGAAGACGTCCGCTACGCCCCCCGCGTCCACCTCGAGCGCCACATCCACGTTCGCGGGCCGCCCCCACTGCCCGTCGAAGTCCGCCACGGTGGCCCCCGCGGTCAGGCTGCCTTGGGTCTCGATGTCGACGGGGAGGCGTCGCACCCGGAACAGGTCGGGGCGAAGGACATAGGACATGCACACCACGTCATTGTACTGCACCCCGCCACCGGCGACCGCCGCAATCCCACGACGCCGGTACGCCTCCTGGATGAACGGCGTGATCTGCAGCAGCAGCCCCACGGCCGGGTTGTCTGCCCGCCGCAGGCGCGCAAGGTGCGCCGCAGTGATCACAGTGGGCCGGCAGACGTCGAGCCCGACCTGGGCCAGCGGTGCTCCCGAGCGGTACACGATCCGCGCGGCCTCGGGGTCGTTGTAGAGATTCGCCGAGGCAGCCGGCGTGACGTTGCCCCAGGTGAGCACGGCGCCCCCCATGAGCACGATCTGGCGCACCGCCCGCGCCACACGGGGTTCCGCGGCGAGTGCCAGGGCGACGTTCGTGAGCGGCCCCAGCGCCACCACGGTGATCTCGCCCGGTGCCTGCAGGATGCGCTCGATGAGCGTCTCCACTGCGCCTGCTGCCGCGGGGGCCCGCGCTGGCGCGGGGAACGCAACGTCGCCGAGCCCGTTCTGTCCGTGGATCGCCCTGGCGTACGTCGGCTCGCGTAGCAGCGGCCGGGCCGCTCCAGGGTACACCGGGATGTCGGGCCGACCGGCCGCTTCCAGGATGACCAGGGCGTTGTGCGTACACTGCTCGACGTCGGTATTGCCAAAGACCGTGGTAATCGCATCCACGTCAAGCCCGGCGGCGAGCCCGAGGAAGATCGCCGCGGTGTCGTCGATCCCCGGATCGGTATCGATGATCACCCGCATCCCCGGCCTCCTCGGTGGCTGCGTGCTTCCGGCTGCGGCAGGGAGGCACGGCCGCGCCCCGGGCACGGGCAACGACGTCCGCGCAGCGTGCGCAAACTGGCGCGAGGAAGCGTGAGAGCGCCGTGCGTCATGCCCCGCGATGACACGCCTCGCTGCGCGATGGTACTCTCCACGGTGTCTACGCTACGTGGATAGCGCGCTGCGCTGCTCGCCAGCCCACCGTGTCTCCGCGCCACGCGGCCTCCTCAGCAACAACGTCAGTAGCACGTCGTCAGCACCAGCGGCCACCGCAGCTCCATGAGCGCGTGCTCCCGCTGAAACGCGCGGGACACCCCGCGGTACGCACACGGGTGCTCAGCGTCGCTGACACCCACCCGACAGGGCCGACAGCCGAGGTACCCCATGCGCCAGCACTCGGTGTCCACCGCGTTGACCGCCGCGTGGGTGGTTGTGGCCAGCCGGCGGCCAGCGGTGACCGTCGCCGCACGGTACTCCCGCTCCATACGGCTGTCACGGGCGATGAGGCGTTGCTCACGCAGGCGATCGGCCAGGTCTGCGCTGATCCGAAAGATCCCGGTGCGGATGAAGAACAGGGGAATGTAGTAGTCGGCGGCGATCTCGAAGTGTTCGGGGTCACGGATGCGGACGAGCCTCCGGTAGCCCGGCGTGGTCGGAATACCGTCGACGGCCCGCGTGCTCAGGAACTTCGGGTAGAGCATCGCCAGCTTGCAGAACGGCCAGTCGAAGTACGCCGTGGGAAAGTCCAGCAGCAGCCGCTGGATCAGCCCCTGGTCGTCCCCGCGGAACAGGTAGCCGTCGGCGGCCTCGAGAAGGTTGGCCGCGTGCCCGTCGTAGCGCTCCAGGAGCACCCGGCCCAGCTCGTTGTACTTGGCAAGCCGCTGCGGCAGCAGCTGCAGCGTCACCTGACCGGTTCGCTCGTCACGGTAGATGTTGCGCACGTCGTCGAGGGTCATCGCGGCCAGGTAGCGCGCATCCAGGATCGGCTGGCCGCGCCGCAGGGCCCGCATGTGCGCCGCCGCGATGCCACGTGCCCCTACGAAGCGCTCCCCGCCGATGGTGATCTCCCAGGCCTCCACCGCCCCGTCGGGCCGGCGCCGCCAGATACAGAACTCCTGCGACGTCAAGACGAGGTAGAACTGCAGGGTGTCACGGCTGTTCTCGGCCGGCGATTCGGCCGGGAACCGCTGCGGATCGGTCTGGAACGCGGTACCGCCCGTGGCCAGCTGCTGCCGCATCACCACGGCGACGTCGGCCAGCGCCCCGTCGTCGATCGTCACGTGCACTGCGGCCCCAACCAGGTCCGCGATCTCTCGACGCATCGCCTCGTAGGTGTACGGCATGCGGCCTCCTTAGTCGTCAGCTCAGTACCATGGGGTCAGCACCAGCGGCCAGAGCGCCTCCATCAGCGCGGGGTCGCTCGTGTAGGCTCGACAGACGCCTCGGTAGTCGCACGGCACTGTCTCGGGGTCCACCCCCGGGTGGCAGGGCCGGCACCGCATGAACCCCATGGCCCACGTCTCTGTGGCCAGGGCGTGCGGAAGCACGCCCAGGTGTGCGGCGAGTTCGCGCGTGGCCAGGATCGTCCAGGCCCGGTACTCCCTTTCCATGGGACTGTCGCGTGGAATGAGGGCGCGTTGCCGCAGATGCTCTCGCAAGGCCTCGCTCACCCGCAACACCCCCACTCGGTAGAGGAAGAAAGGTCGATAGTAGTCGGCACCCACCTCCAGATGCTCGGGGTCGCGCAGGTCCACCAGCGTGCGCACGGGGGTGCCCGGCGGCCCCAGCCACTCCTGGTCGGCGTAGAGGTTCCCTACGGTCACCATGATCAGCTTGCAGAACGGCCAGTCGCCATACGCCAGCGGAAAGTCGTCGAGCAGCCGTTGCACGATCCCCTGACCATCGGGACGGAACAGCCAGCCCTCGGCGCGTTCGAACAGCGTCACGAACGACCCGCGGTAGCGGGCACGGAGGACCCGCCCTACCTCATGGAACTTAGCGAGGCGTTCCGGGAGGAATTGCAAGGTTACCGCGCCGGTGCGCTCGTCCCGGTAGTAGTCCTCCATGTCGGCCAGTGTCATCGAGACCAGGTAGTTGGGGTCAAGGATGTTCTTGCCGGCGCGCAGGGCTCGCAGGTGGCACGCGTAGATGGCCGGGGCACCGTAGCGCTCCTCGCCGTCGACGTGTACCCGCCAGGGCTCCACGTCCCCAGTAGGCATCCGTTGCCAGATGAGGAAGTTGTGGGTACCGGCAACCAGCGCGAACTGCAGGCAGTCCGCCGGCGCCAAGGCCGGGCGCTCGCGGCGGATCTGGAAGTCGTCAGCCCCAAGACGCTCCCGAAGCACCGCCGCAACCCGCACCAACTGCGCGCGGTCGATCGTCACGTGACGAGCAGACGCCGCGATTGCCCGGAGGGCATCCAGCATCGCCTCGTACGTCCGTACCTCCATGCAGCCCTCCTCCTCCGCCTCGCGCCCTCAGAAACAGCACCACGCCGTCGGCCGATGTTCGCGGAGCCCATGTGCCTACCCCTTGAGTCCGCTCATCACGACGCCCTGGACGTAGTATCGCTGCAGGATGAGAAAGACAACGATGATGGGCACGGTGGCCAGTGTGCTGGCTGCAAACGTCAGGTCCCAGCGTGTCTGCACCTCGGTTACGAAGCTGGCAATGGCCACCTGGATCACACGCTTCTCGGCCGCCGGTGCCGCGATCAACGGCCACAGGAACGCGTCCCAGCTGGCCTGAAACCGAATCAGGGCGAACGCCACCAGGGCAGGCACCGCGTTGGGAAGCACGACGTGGCGGAACGCGCCAAAATAGGAACACCCGTCGATCCGGGCAGCCTCCTCCAACTCCCGGGGAATCTCCTGGAAGAACTGCCGCAGCAGGAAGATCCCCAGGGGATTCGCAACCCACGGAATGATCAGCGCCTGGTACGTGTTGACCCAGCCCAGCGCGCGCACCTGCAGGTAGAGGGGAATGGCGAGCACCTCGAAGGGTACGATCATCGTGCCCAGGAACAGCGCGAAGAGCACATCGCGCCCGGGAAAGGCTAGGCGTGCGAAGGCGTACGCCGCCATGGCGTTGACCATCAGGCTGAGACCCGTGACCGCGGTGGCCACGATCACGCTGTTCATCAGGTAGCGCGAGAACGGGAACGGTACCAGCCGAAACAGTTCACGGTACGCGTCGAACGTCACCACCTCCGGCACGAAGGTGCGCCACGATAGCGGCGACACGTACCGAAAGATCTCGACCTGCGGCCGCAGGGAGGACGCCACCATCCAGAGGTACGGCACCAGGAAAATCGCCGCCAGGACCGTCAGCATCGCGTACAGGCCCACGCGCCCGCTGGCACGGCGGACCACGGCCCAGGGAGAGACCACCGCCCGGGGCCTCGCCCGGGCGGGCACCACCAGGGAGCCATCTGCAGGCCGCCGCATCGCTCAGTACTCCACCGTGGTCCGCAGCAGCCGAAACTGCAGCAAGGTGAAGACCAGCACGATCACCAGCAGCAAGAACGACATCGCGGCGGCAAATCCCATCTCGAAGTACCGGAACGCGGTTCGGAAGATGTAGAACACCAAGACCATGGTGCTGTCCGCAGGGCCGCCATCGGTCATCAGGTAGACTGGGGTGAACACCTTGAAGGCCGAGATCGTTCCGACCACCACCACGAAGACCGCAGCCCGCCGCAGGAGCGGTACGGTGATCTGCCAGAAGCTCTGCCAGCCCGTGGCCCCGTCGATGGCCGCGCTCTCGTAGAGATCCGCGGGAATCGCCTGCAGGCCGGCCAGGAAGATGAGCATGTAGAAGCCCACTTCCTTCCACGCGCTCATGGCTACCAGGCTCACCAAGGCCTGGTCGGCGCTGGCCAGGAACGGCTGGGAAGGCAGGCCCAGGGCCTGCAGCACGCTGTTGATGAACCCCTGGGAGTTGTAGAGCAGCTTCCAGACCGTGCTGATGACCACCAGCGAGGTGACCACGGGGATGAAGAAGGCTGATCGAAAGAACGCCAACCCGCGCAGTGGGCGGTTCAGGGCCAGCGCGAGTCCCAATGCAGCCACCGTCTGCGCCACGACGAGCAGCCCAGCGTAGACGAGGGTGTTGCGCAGGGCAATGCGGAACACCGGATCCTGCGCCGCCCGCACGTAGTTGGCCCCGCCCACGAAGACGAGCTGCGGGTTGAGTAGGGAGTAGTCGAAGAAGCTCAGGCGCAGCGCCTGGAGGATCGGGAGGACCGCGAACAATACGATCCCGACCGTGGCCGGGAGCAGAAAGACCGCCGCAGCGGCGTACCGCTGACGGGCCAGTCCCGACCCACGGGCTGCACGAGGCGGCACCTGGACAGGGCGACCGACACGCCTCATGGACGCCCCGGCCGGGTGGATCCGGTTCCGGGTTCCGCCACGGGACGCGGGGTGACCCGCCGCGTGGCTCTGATCACGGCCTGCCTAGCGACCGCCGCGGGCCAGGGCTGCGTCCAGGCGCGCCGCCGCGTCGTCCAGCACCCTCTGCACATCCCGCCCCAGAGCGATGTCTTTGGCGATAGCCAGGAACGTGTCGAAGAAGAAGTTGTAGGCGGGCGTGTGGGGGCGGTGGATCGCGCAGCTCTGAAGCTGTGCAGTGAAGATGTTCCAAGGGTACTGACGAAACTGCGGGTCCCGCTGGAGCAGGGATTTGCGCACCGGAAGGTACCCGCTGGTCCGCACCCACTCCTGGTGCCGTTCCCGGGTAAGCCAGTCCACCAGTGACCACGCCAGCTCGGGATGCTTGGTCTTGGCCGAGATCGATACGTTCCACCCTCCAGCTGTCACCGCGCACCGCTTCCCGCGGAACATCGGGACCACCGCGTACTTGAACTCCGGGTACCGCCGATCCAGCACTGCCCGGTACGTGCTCGGCGCCTGGAAGATCGCGATCTTGCCCGCGGGGAACCCCTCCGGGATTGGATCGAACGCGATGACCCGATGCCGCGTGAACAGGTCCTGGTACCAGCGCAACGCCTCGACTGTCGCCGGGCTGTTCAGGTAGCCGGTGGCCTTCTTGAGATCGGGGCTGAGCACGGCGCCATTGTTCTGGTAAATGATGGGCAGAATCGGCCAGTCGCTCAGGTGCCGCAGGACACCGAAGCCCCAGACGTCAGTGCGATCGCCCGTGCGCTTGGTCAGTCGCCGCGCGATCGACACAAACTCGTCCCACGTCCACGCCTCGTTGAGGCGCTGCGGAATGCGAATACCGGCTTCCTCGAACATCGTGCGATTGACGAAGAGCCCCTCGGTGAGTTCGTGCATGGGAATGCCGTAGAGCTTTCCTTTCCACACCGGCTCGATCAGCCCCGACTCCAGAATATCGGCCTTGTTCTGCGGCGTCAGGAACCGCTCGAGGACCACGAGGCTCCCCTGTGCCGCGAAGGCGGCCGTACGCACGTCCATCCAGAACACGTCGGGCGGATCGCCCGCAGCAAAGGCCGTCGTCAGCTTCTGGTGGTATTCGTTGAACGGGAACGCGTCGCGCTGGACAGTCACGTTGGGGTTGACCCGCATGTAGGCCTGCAGCAGCGCATCCATCGCCTGCTCCAGGGCCGGATCCGCCGACATCCAAAACCGCAGGGTCACCCGCTGTTGAGCGATACCCCACGAGCTCAGCACGATAAGGAGCGTCATGATGGCCGCGGCTATGACCATCCATCGCCAGCGGGTGACCGTAAAGTTTACTGACATTCACCTCACCCCCTGTGCCTGTATCCCTCCCTGTGGAGAGAAACCGTCAGAGCCTTCGGGCTGCCTCCAGAGGGTTCCTTCACCAGGAGAAAACCACAGCGGGCCCGCGGCGCAGGAGACCCCGGCCGCTGCGTGACGTCACACCACAGCGCGTCGCGGCCGGGATCATGAGCGGCAGGATCGCCCGTCGGTCGATCGAGCCTCGGCTACACTGTGTCCGGGCATGGCCCCCAAGGATCGCCCCGACCGCCCTCCCCCTCAAGGCACCACCGCCTCCCCGCGCGCCGGCGTGCGCGCTGCGGTCCCCAGGCGCCGCCCACCAGCGCCGACCGTGCCGGTCCTCCACCGCAGCAGCCGCCGTTCCAGGCGCTCCAACCCGGCAAACAACGCCAGCGTCACCGCCATGACCAGCACGATGAGGGCGACGGTCAGGGCGGCGTTGTAGGTGCTCTGCGCGAACGACAGCAGGTAGCCGAGCCCACGGCTCGACGCGACGAACTCGCCCACCACCGCGCCGGTGAACGCGAAGCCGACGGCCAGCTTGAGGCTGCCGAGCACCCAGGCGCCCACCGAGGGCACGTAGACCTCGCGGATGACCACCCAAGCATCACCGCCGAGCGTGCGCACGCGCTCGATCAGGCGACGATCGGTCTCGCGGATGCCCCCGTAGACGGCGAAGAACACCGTGACCGCCACCAGGAGGAAGCTCAACGCGACCTTCGACGCCATGCCGATGCCAAACCAGATCACCAGCAGCGGCGCCAGGATCACACGGGGCACGGCGTTCAGCACGGCCATGACCGGCGCCAGCACGTCCGCAACCGGCGGCAGCAATGCCGCCGCCAGGCCCAGCAACCCGCCCGCAGCGACACCCAGGCCCAGGCCGCCCAGCGCCTCTGCGACGGTTGCACCGACGTGTCCCCAGAGCGCACCGCCTCGCGCCAGCTCTCCCAGGGCGCCCACCACGGCCGCCGGTGGGGGGACCACCAGCGCGCTGACCCATCGCAACCGCGTGACCCCTTCCCACGCGCCCAAAACCACCACCAGCGCGCCCAGACGCCTCATGCCGGGGCCTCCTCTCGCCCGCAGCGCACGCCGCATGGCCCACCGCGAGGCAGCGCGCCAGACGCCTCATGCCAGGGCCTCGTCCGCCGGTGCCGCACGCTTGGCCTCTCTCCGCGGTCAACGTCACGCACGGCCCGGCGCCGTCGCGCGCCACGGCTCACACCATCACCTCCCACCCCATTCGGCCCACCTCACCCCGCAGGTCTTCCCAGAGCGCCTCGACCAAGCGCCCGAAGGCCGGCGCGCCGCGCAGGTGCACCGGGTCGCGCGGGTGCGCAAACGGCACGTCGTAGACCCGGACCAGGCGCGCGCCCGGCCCCGCCGAGAGCAACGCGACGCGGTCGGCCAGCAGCAGCGCTTCCTCCAGGTCGTGGGTGACCAGCACCACTGTGAGCCGCTCGTCGCGCACCAGCCGCGCGAACTCCGCCTGGAGCAGCGTCCGCACGATGGCGTCGAGGCTGGCGAAGGGCTCGTCCATCAACAACACACGGGGCCGCGGCGCGAGCACCTGCGCCAGCGCCACGCGCTGCTTCATGCCACCGGAGAGTTCGTGGGGGAAGCGGTCGGCGAACGCCCCCAGCCCCACGCGCTCGAGCCACGCCTGGGCCTGGGCGCGCGCCTCGTCCGGTCGCACGCCGCGGCAGCGCAGCCCCAGCGCGACGTTGTCCCGCGCGGTGCGCCACGGCAGCAGCGCGTCTTCCTGGAAGAGGATGCCGACCTCGGGCATACAGCCGGCCACCGGACGGCCGAAGACCGCGATCGTGCCCGCCGCCGGCACCACCAACCCTGCCACGGCGCGCAGCAGCGTGCTCTTGCCGCAGCCCGACGGGCCTACGAGGCCGACGAACTCACCCTCCCGCACCACCAGGGTGAGGTCACGCAGCACCTCGTGGCGGCCGTAGGCGACCGTGAGGCCCACGATCTCCAGCGCGGCGTCGACCGGCATCAGCGCCCAGCCGCTCCCGCGATCGCCGGGTTTAGCAGGCGCCCGAGATCCGCCGTCACTGGCTGGCCTGCCTGCTGCTGCACCGTCACGACCCGGCGGGCCGCGTCCAGGTCGAGCCGGCCGTCCTGCGGGTAGAGCGACTTGCGGTGTCGGGCCAGCACCTGCTCGAGCAGCGCGCGGTCGCCGCCGGCGATGAGCTCGCCCGGCAGTGCGTCGATCACCAGCCGCGGGGTCCCATAGTGGATGAACCGGAGCGCGCGCCCCAGCGCCTGCGCCAGCGCCCGCATCTCTGCCTGACGCTCCTGCCATTCGGCGCCGCGGACCGCCACGCCCATGAACTCGTACGGGCCGCCCAGGTACCGGCGCGCCTGGGCCAGGTCCATGAGGTTGACGAGCACGCGCCCGCCGGCCTGCTCCAGCAGGGTGGCCGCGGGCTCCTGCACCATGCCGGCGTCGACGTGCCCGGCGCGCAGGGCCTCGAAGAGGTTGGGCCCCAGCACCGCGAACTGCACGGCCGTCGGCGGCACGCCGGCACGCCGGAGCAGGTAGACGGCCAGCAGGTGGTCGGCGTTGCCCAGCCCTGAGACGCCCACCGTGCGCCCCCGCAGGTCGGCCAGCCCACGCACCGCTTCCGCCGTGTGCGGGGCCACGGCCAGCGCGAACAGCGGCAGCCGCCCGGTGGTGAAGAACCGGACGACGTCGGCGCCGCGACCGGCGGCGGCCAGCGCCACGTCGAACGACGTCGCCGCGTAGTCGACCGCGCCGCCCACCAGGGCCTGCATCGCGGCGGTGCCGCCGCGGAAGTAGACGAGCTCCACGTCCAGCCCGGCCTCGGCGTAGTAACCCTGGCGCCGGGCGACCTCGTAGGGAATGATGCACAGCAGCTGGCTGCAGAACGCCAGCCGCACGCGCCGACGCCCCTGCGCCGCCGCGGGTCGATCGGCCAGCCAGGCCAGGCCGGCTGCGGCGAGGCCGAACTGCGTCAGCTTCGCCAGGAACTCGCGCCGTGGCATGAACCCGCCGCTCGGCTCAGCATCATCTGGCGGGCAGCACGACGGATCCGCGCCAGGCGTGGACCAAGCCTGCGGTTCCAACGTGTCGTCCATGGCTCTCCCTCCTGCGTCGTCACTCCTGTGTCGCAGCACCCTCATGCGCCTGCAACGCACTCGCCGTTCGCGGCAGAGGCCTCGCACCTGAGGTACCAGCGCAGCCCCGGCGCATGCCCGGCGCACGGGCCCGTGCACGTGTGCCCGGACCGCCGTCAGCGGCTGGCGACCGGCGAAGAAGCCTTTGCCGACCCGGCTGCGGTCAGGACCTCCGGGCCCGCGCCCACGGGCCGGCACCCGGATGTGGAATCAGGCTGTGTGGGGGAACGCGAAGGCTAGCGCCTTCGCGATGGACAGATGCACTCGCGCGGGCGACTGGATCTGGTACGACGGCTCGACGGCATCGCGTTCATCGGGACCACGACCCGCCAGTGCTGCGGGTACTCCTTACCTATCATAGCCAGCGTGACAGGGCAAGGGGCGCACTGAAGTCGCGGACACCGGGGTCACGGGCGCGCCTCCTGCCACCACGCCAGCACTTCCCGGATGATGACCACCACCGGGACGGCGAAGAACATCCCCACCAGACCGAATAGCTGCGCCAGGGCCAGGAGCGCCGCGATGATGGCCAGCGGGTGGATGTGGGTGAACTTCCCCAGCACGAGCGGCACGAGGACGTTGGACAACAGCTTCACGACGGTCACCACCACCACAGCCCACAGCCACACCGCGCCGCCCTGGGGGATCGCCGCCAACAACGCCACCCCGTAGGTGGCAAAGCCGCCGATGTAGGGAATCGCCTCCGCCACCCCCGCGAACAGCCCGATCGCCAGGGGCCCGGGCACGCCGAGCACCGCGAGTCCGATGGCCGTCAGGCCACCCACGATGCCGCTCACCACCACCTGCGCCCACAACCCCCACCGCAGCGTCTGCGTCAGCGTCCCCAATAGGCGCTCGACCCGGGGCCGCGCCTGCGGCGACAGCAGCGCGAGCGTCGCCGCGCGCACGCGCCGGTAGTCGAGCAACACGAAGTAGATCACGAACGGTAGCAGCAGCACCAGGTAGAGCTGGCCCAGCCACCCGACCACCGTGTTCACCAGGCGCGAGGCGAGCCCGTTGGCGGCGCTGACGGCGCTCTCGCCGGCACGTTCCCAGGCCGTGCGCAGCAGGTGGGGGAACGTGGGCTCCGCGACTTGCGCCTGCCAGCGCGCCAGCAACTCGGTGACCGCGCGGATCCCGGCCGGCGCGACGCGGACGAGCACGTTGACCTGATCGACCAGCCAGGGGATGACCACGGCGAGCCCGAGGGTCAGCCCGGCCAGCACGCCCAGCAGCACCAGGGCCGCCGCGGCCGCGCGTCCCAGCCCCCGACCCTCCAGCCAATCGACCACGGGATAGATGGGGAAGGTGATGATGAGCACGACGATGGCCATGCCGGTGAGCGTACGCAGTTGTCCCAGTACCCACCAGAGCACCAGGATCCCGCCACCCCACGCCGCCAGGCGCAGCCACCGCCGATCCATGTCCCCAGGATTCGTCGCCTGGCGTGGGTGGTTCCTGGAGTAGCCGTCACTGCGGGCTGCGGGCGATCCGGGGACCGTGGATGCCCGACCGTCGATACGTGGCTGCTCGACCATCGAGCCGCGGCGCTGGCCCCGGGCCGGGGAGCGGCCTTTGGCCGGGCCCGCACGCCGCGACCACGCGTGCCCCCTGTCCGTGCCTTCGGGTTGAACGGCTCGACGCGCTGTGGTGCAGCGCCGCCGCCGTCAGCGCGGCGTCCGCCTGTACGTGCCTTCGGGTTGAACGGCTCGACGCGCTGTGCTACTATTCACGGCAAGTATGGGGCCGACGTGGCGGCACCTGCGAGAGGTTCCTCTCCCCCGAGACTGCATCTGTCCTCGGGCGAAGGCCGCAACGCCTTCGCCTGCGCATCCGGCCTAGCCAGGCTTTGACGCCACAACACACGCGCGTAGCGCCGCGGGCGGGCGGCAGGGTCTGGACGCCCGCGGGCGACGGGAGGACAGAGCATGAGGACCACCGCACCACGCCTTGGCATCCTGTACGAGCACCCCCAGTGGTTCGTGCCGCTGTTCGCCGAGCTCGACCGCCGGCGCGTGCCCTACGACCGGATCCACGCTGCGGATCTGTCGTTCGACCCTGCCAGCCGGCAGGCGCCCTATGACCTCGTCGTCAACCGCATGAGCCCCTCGGCCTACCTGCGCGGGCACGGTCAGGCGATCTTCGCCTCACTGGCGTACCTGCACTGGCTGGAGGCCGTGGGCGTGTCGGTGATCAACGGAGCGGCGGCGTTTGCCCTGGAACTCTCGAAAACCGCACAGATCACGTTGCTGGCGGCTCTCGGCTTGCCCCATCCCCGCACGCAGGTGGTGAACACCGCAGCACAGGCCGTCCGGGCCGCCCGGGCGCTCACCTTCCCAGTGCTGGTGAAACCCAACATCGGCGGCAGCGGCGCGGGCATCCAGCGGTTCGACCGACCCGACGACCTGGAGGCGGCCGCGCGGGCGGGCACGGTGCCGCTGGGGATCGACGGGATCGCCCTCGTGCAGGAGTACCACGCGCCCGCCGACGACCACATCGTGCGGGTCGAGGTGCTCGATGGCCGCTTCCTGTACGCCATCAAGGTCTTCCCGGACCCGTCGGCGGGCTTCAACCTCTGCCCGGCCGACATCTGCCACGCCGAGGGGGCAGATGCACCAGCGGCGCCTACCGCCCCGACGTTCGACTACTGCCCCGTGGAACTGCCGAAGAGGCACCTGCGCGTGGAAGGCTACCGGCCGCCTGCGCAGGTGATCGACGACGTACTGCGTATCGCCGCTGCGGCCCGGCTGGACCTGGGCGGCGTCGAGTACCTGATCAGCCGGCGCGACGGCAGGCGCTACTACTACGACATCAACGTGTTGTCGAACTTCGTCGCCGACGCGCCGCGGGTCGTGGGGTTCGATCCCTTCCCGGTGCTGGTCGATGTCATCGAGCAACGCCTGGCGCGCGCCGGCCGCCCCCGGGCACCGCGACCGGCAGCGGACGAGGCGGCGCCCAGCGTGCCGGTGATGCAGGGGAGGCGCACATGGTAACCCGGGACGCACTGCAGCAGCTGGTGGGACGCCGCGCCACACTGACGCTGGCGCCCGGCGCCCCGGGCGGTCCGACGGTCACGGGGCGCGTGCTCGGCGTGCTCGACGCCCTCGACGGCGCCCTGGTGACGGTCGAACCCGACGGGGCACCGGGCACGCGTCAGACGATCCACTACCACCACATCGTCGCCATCGCGTCTGCCGACGGGTGAGCCACACGTCGCGGCACATGGGCCCGTCGCACAGATCACACAAAGGGGGGATGGGCATGGGCTACGTTAAACCCGATGTGCTGGTGGAGACCGGCTGGGTCGCCGAGCACCTGGGCGACCCGGCCCTACGGATCGTGGAAGTGTCGGTGGACCGCACCGCCTACGACCAGGGGCACATCCCCGGCGCTCTGAACCTCGACTGGAAGGTCGACCTCACCGACCCGCTGCGCCGGGACCTGCCCTCGCAGGCGCAGTTCGAGGCCCTGCTGAGCGAGGCGGGCATCAGCAACGACCACACTGTGGTCTTCTACGGCGACAACAACAACTGGTTCGCCGCGTGGGCCTACTGGATCTTCCAGTACTACGGGCACCGCGCCGCGCGCATCATGAACGGCGGCCGCAGGAAGTGGATCGACGAGGGCCGGCCGCTGGTGCAGGACGTGCCATCGTACCCGCAGACCCAGTACCGCGCGGCGGCCCCCAACCCGGAGATCCGCGCGCTGCGCGACTACGTGCTGGCGCGGCTCGGGCAGCCGGGCCACGGCCTCGTCGACGTGCGCTCGCCCAGGGAGTACACGGGCGAGCTGCTGGCCCCGGAGAACCTGCCCCAGGAAGGCGCCCAGCGCGGCGGGCACATCCCCGGCGCCAAGAACATTCCCTGGGGCATGGCGGTCCGCGAGGACGGCACCTTCAAGACGGCCGACGAACTACGCGCGCTCTACGAAGGCCAGGGCATCACGCCCGACAAGGAGGTCATCGCCTACTGCCGCATCGGCGAGCGGTCGGCGCACACGTGGTTCGTGCTGCGTGAGCTGCTGGGCTACCCTCGCGTGCGCAACTACGACGGCTCGTGGACCGAGTACGGCAGCCTGGTAAACGTGCCGATCGAGAAGTAGCGCGGCAGGGTCGGAGAGCGAGGAGCAGCGTCAGCGGCCTGCGGCCTGCCGCGGTACCGTGTTCGGACCGGGTAGGCGGGGGCGCGGCCCCGCCTACCCGCCGGCCGAGGTGGGTACATCTCCACACGGCACGTGCCGCCTTGCCGGAGGGCGGACGACTCTCTCCCGTGAGGTGTGCCATGCGTGTGGTCGGTTCGCTTGCCCTCGTCACCGTTGTCGTCGCGGCGCTCGTCGCGTCGCCATCTGCCCCCTCGGCTGCTGCGGGCGCCGCGCCGCCGGGCGCTGTCCCCGCCCCACATCCGGCGCTGGCCACACTGGCAACGCTCAACGGCGCAACCTTCGACGTGGCCTTCCTGCGCGAGCTGATCCCGGTGCACGAGGAAGCCATCGAGATCGCCCTGGCCGCGACGCTGAACGCCGACCATCCCGAGCTGCTGCAGTGGAACCAGGTTGTGATCGACCGCAAGAGCGCGCAGGTGCGACAGATGCTGGCGTGGCTGCAGGCTGCCGGCGCCGCGCCCGGCCGGCGCAACGCCAACGCCGTCACCGAGCCCGTCAAGAAAGTGCGCAGCCTCAAGGGGGCAGCGCTGGAGAAGGTCTACCTGCCCCTGATGGCCGCCCACCTGGAGCAGAGCGTGGCGCTGGCGCGACTGGCGGTCACCAAGGCCTCGCGCGCCGAGGTCCGGACCATGGCCCGGCAGATCGTGCAGACCGAAACCCGCGAGGCCGCGATGCTGCGTGACTGGCTCCGGCGGTGGTACGGTAAGTAGGTCGCGCCAGAGTGCCGGTGCCAGGACAACGCCAGGCCGACCCCGGGCGTCCCCGACAGTATCGGAGGGTCTGCGTGGTTATGCGTTAGCCCTCCACGACTACCAGGCCACCCCAAGCCGCCGCAGACGGTATCCGGGCGGTCCGGGGTCGGGCGGCCGCGACACCCGGCATCCGCGCGGCTCGCTCTCGCAGCCGCACCGGCCGACGGGCGGCTGCTCCAAAAGCGCCCCCCCGGCCGTACGCCCGCCACGCCTGAACAAGGGCCGCCCCCTGGCGCCCCCCGGACCCTGCGGATGTTCCCTCCCAGATGCGCGCGTATCGTCCGAAAAAGGGACGCCGGGCGGTGGCCCCGAAGCCGATACGCAATCTGCACCCCACGAAGCGAGGTGTCCTGTGCTCCTGCACGGCAAGCGGGCCCTGATCATGGGCGTCGCCAACAAGCGCAGCATCGCCTGGGGCATCGCCCGGGCGTTCCACCGCGAGGGCGCGCAACTGGCCTTCACGTACCAGAACGATCGGCTGAAGGAGAACCTGGTCGAGCTGCTGGCCGAGCTGGGCGACGTCGAGCGGTTCCCCATCTTCCCATGTGACGTCCAAAGCGACGAGCAGATCGATGCGGTGTTCGCGGGCCTGCGGACGCAGTGGGGCGCCCTCGACGTGCTGGTCCACTGCCTGGCGTTCGCCGGACGCGAGGAGCTCGCGCGCCCCTTCACGCAGATCTCGCGCCAGGGCTACGCGCAGGCCTTGGAGATCAGCGCCTACTCGCTGCTCCGCGTCGCCGGTGCCGCACGCCCGCTCCTGGAGGCCGCAGGTGGTGGGGCCATCCTGACGCTGACCTACAACGCGGTGACGGCGGTGGTGCCCTCCTACGGTGTCATGGCCATCGCCAAGGCAGCGCTGGAGTGCGAGGTACGCTACCTGGCCGCCGAGCTGGGACCGGCCAACATCCGCGTCAACGCCATCTCCGCCGGTCCCCTGCGCACCCTGGCCGCCAGCGCGGTGCGGGGCCTGAGCGCGTTCCGCGACGTCGTCGCGGAGGTGGCGCCGCTGCGGCGCAACATCACCCAGGAAGACGTCGGCGACGCCGCGGTCTTCCTCGCCAGCGACCTGGCGCGCGCCGTGACGGGCAACACGCTGTTCGTTGACAGCGGGTTCCACGTCATGGGCGCCGCGGGTGCCGCCGAGGTACGCGGCAAGGCGCCAGCGTAGCCGACGCCGGTGGTCACCGCCAACGGCCCGATGCGCAGGCGCTGCCAGGGGCAGGGCGAGGCACCGGCGTAGACGATGGCGAGGCCACAGGGACCGGTGGATCGCCCGCCGGTCTGGGGCATGACGGGACAGAGCCCACAGCAGGGACGGAGGGACCGGTGAAACCGCCGGAGCGGGAGGTGAGATGGTGTTCAAGGTCCTGGTCTGGCTGCGCGGCAAGAGCGGACAGAGCCCCGAGCAGTTCAAGCGCTACTGGCTCGAGGTGCACGCGCCGCTGGCCCGCGACAAGCTCCAGGGGCTGCGGCGCTACACCATCAACGTCGTGACGGGCGCCCCGCGGGGAGAGCCGCTGGTGCAGGGGGTGGCGGAACTGGAGTTCGACTCGCAGGAGGCGTTCACAGCCGCCCTCACCACGCCCGCCGGCCGCGAGGTGATGCTCGACCTCTCGAACTTCTGCGCCGAGTCGGGCGCGATGTTCGCCGAAGAGTACCGGATCGTCTAGCGCGCGAATCGCCAAGCGGTTCCATGGGCCTCGGGAGTACCCACCACCCTCGCGGCCGCTCGACTCTCATTCCCCATTGGCCGACATCTTCCTGATCACAGGCCGTCCCGGCGTGGGCAAGACCACGCTGATCCGGCGGGTGACAACGTGGCTCGGCGGACGCGCCGGAGGCTTCTACACCGAGGAGGTCCGACATGGTGGAGCGCGCACGGGGTTTCGCCTTGTCACGCTGGACGGCCGCTCCGCCGTCTTCGCCCATGTCGACCTCGCCGGCCGGTCACCCCACCGCGTCGGGCGCTATGGCGTGGACCTCGCCGTCCTGGAGGGGATCGGTGTGGCTGCCCTCCGCCACGCAGCGGAGCGGGGGCACATCGTCGTGGTGGACGAGATTGGCAAGATGGAGCTCCTGAGCGCAGCCTTCCGCCATACCCTTGAGGAGATCGTTCGCGCGTCCGTACCACTGCTCGCCACCATCACCGCCGCCCCGCACCCCTGGGCCGATGCGTTCAAGCGGCATCCGGACGCGGTCGTGCAGGTCCTCACGCCCGCCAACCGGAATCGCGTGGAAGACGCCATCAGAACCTGGGCCGCAAGGCTCCTGGCAAGACCCGCAGAGTGAAACCACGCGTGCGGATTGCACGTATCCTGATCCGACCACGCTGCGACGCTGACTGCTCTCGGCGGGAAACCGCTCCCCGGCGCCTCTGACCCAGGAGGGCCACCGCAGTTCACCAACGACAAATGGCGACCTGCGCGAAGTCAGCTCTCGGGGGCGCTCCCCGGCGGGAACGCGCGCCCGTCGACCACGAGCCAGACCCCTGCCGCCGCCGCCTCCCGGCTGGCATCGGCCGTGGCGCGCTCCCCGGCCACCGCGGCCACTACCGGCACGGCGGTGATGCGCTCGAGCAGCCGTGCTCGGCGCGCCGCCCGTTCCACGTCGCGTGCATCCATCACCGCGGAAACCTCGGCGACGAGGTAGCACTCTTCGTCCCTGTCGCGGTGCCGCCCGCGGACGACCACGTCGGCCTGCAGGAGGTCTGCGTGCTCGTCCAGTGAGAGGAGGGCGCGCTGCTCGGCGTCCTCGGCCATGGCGGCCAGCTCCATCCGGGTCACCGGCTGGATGCGCCGCAGGATCCTCAAGAAGTAGCTGTGCGCTTTCTCTCGGTAGTCGAGTTCCAGCACCCTGCCGCGTACATCTCCCAGAATGCCCGCGAGTCGGGAGACCTGTCCCACCAGTTCGCTCAATTGTGCGGCCAGGGTATCCACCCGTGCCGTCAACGCTTGCAACCGTTGCTCCGTCTGTCGCTGGGCCTCGGCCAGGGCATCCACCCGCGCGGTCAGCGTGTCCAGCCGCGCGGTCAGTGTATCCACCCGCGCTGTCAACGCCTCCAGCCGCTGCTCCGTCTGTCGCTGGGCCTCGGCCAGGGCGTCCACCCGCGCGGTCAGCGTGTCCAGCCGTTGCTCCGTCCGCCGCTGGGCCTCGGCCAGCGCGCGCAGTTCCACCTGCGTCTGAGCCTGCGCCTCGGCCAGTCGCTGGAGGGCCGCCTCGAGCCTGTCTACACGGGCCTCCAACACGTTCATCCCTCTAGTTGATCTATCGTCAATGCTAGCACACCCGTGCGGGGCTGCCCACTCCAGTGCGCCGAATAGGTACACCGCGTGCGCGCGTCAGCGCGCGGGCGACGTGGTGTCGGACCCCTTCGCGGGCAGCGGACAGCATGAGTAGACCCGCGTGCGGGCCTCAGCGCACGGGCGACGTGGTGCTGGACCTCTTCGCGGGCAGCGGACACAATAAGCGGACCCGCGTGCGCATCAGCGCGTGGGGCCGATCGCGTGCCGGAGCGTTCGACAACGACGGCCGACGACGAACAGGTTCGCGCGGAGGTTGACCAGGCGCTTCCACGAGCGCGGCCACCGGCGGCCCCGGGGCGCCCTCGGAACCGCCGTGCCCCCCGCGGGGACATGCGGCGCGGTACCCGGCGGCGGCCCGAGCTCCGCCAGCATCCGGTCCACCAGCTGGCGCAGGGAACGCAGGAGGTGCTCGCTACGCCCGCACTTCCTGTCGCTGGAAGTTCACGTAGGTGATCGCGAAGAGGATCAGCACGGCCGCGGTCAGCCCGGTGAGCTGGGGCCAAACCAGCAACAGACTCTGCGAGAGCGGCAGGGGCGTGCCCAGGATCGCGCCCTCGAGCTGGGCCAGGAGCACAGGCCCCAGGGCCCGCACCTGGGGGTTGAGGAACGCCAGGATCATCTCGGCGTAGAGGGTGTTGGGCGACAGGCGCGAGAGGGCCAACTGCAGCTGCGCCTGGGCCAGCTGCTCTTCCCCGAACCCGTACTGCACGGGCCGCACGATGCCCGCGACGATGCGGACGATGATGTCCCAGAACACCGCGAAAAACAGCCAGATCGCCATCGCGGCCATGGCCGAGGTGGCGGGCTGGCGGAACCGCACGGAGAACATCATGGCCAGCGCCAGCCAGATGGCCGCGTAGGCGACGGTCGCCAGCAGGAACAGCAGGCTGCGCGCGACCTCCTCGCCGCTGGGGATCACCCCGAGCCGGTAGATCCCCAGCCCGGTCACCAGCAGCCACAGGCCGAGCAGGGTGATGGTCAGCGTGAAGAGCGCCCCGAGGAACTTGCCCAGCAGCAGGGCGTCGCGGTAGATGGGCTGCGCCAGCACCCGGGAGAGCGTCCGGCGGTTGTACTCGCCGTTGACGGCGTCGAAGCCCAGCGCAATCGCCGTCAGGGGGATCAGGAAGCCCATGAACGCCACGAACGAGTAGTTCAGCGGCTCGGTCGCCGTGGTGAACAGCCGCAGGAACAAGAACGGGTCTTCACCGATGGTCTGGCGGATGTTCTGGATGGCCAGGTAGACGGTGCCGATGGCGGTCAGCAGGATCAGCCCTTCCAGCACGCGCATCCGTGGGCTGGAGAGGTGGTCGGCCATCTCCTTGACCACCACGGCCCACAGGCCAGTCCAGGGCGAGCCCTCGCGCTGTGGTGTGCCTTCCCGTCGGATCATGCCGCGCTCACCTGGAAGTACTTCTCGTAGACCTCGTCGAGGCTCGGCTGCGCGATGGTGATGCCCAGCAGGTTGGCCCGGGTGCTCGCGATGCGCCGTGCCACCTCACCCCGCAGGTCGGCCTGGGTGTCGAGGGTGTAGAGGCCGGGGCGCTCGCGGTGCACGCGGACAACGCCGGGCAGCCCGGCCAGCGCGGCCTCGAGGTTGTCGTCGCCGGTCACCTCGACGCTGATGCGGTAGGCGCCGCCCAGCACGCGCCGGGCCAGCTCCTCCACCGTGCCCTCCAGCACCATCTTCCCCTTGTTGAACAACCCGACCCGGTCGCAGACCGCCTGCACCTGGTGGAGGAGGTGGGAGGAGAGCAGCACCGTCAGCCCGTCGGCCCGCAGGCCGCGGATCAGGTCGAGGAACTCGTGGGCGGCGTGCGGGTCCAGCCCGGCCGTGGGCTCGTCGAGGATCGCCACCTGGGGCCGCTTGAGCAGGATCTCCGCCAGCCCCAGGCGCTGTTTCATGCCCCGCGAGAACGTGCCTACGGGCTTGTGGGCCACGTCGGCCAGGCCCATGCGGGCCAGCACCTCGTCGATGCGCTCGTCGGCCTCCCGCCCGCGCAGGCCGTTGAGGCGGGCGGTGTAGACCAGGTTCTCCACAGCGGTCAGCTCGTCGTAGAAACCCACCGAGTCCGGCAGGTAGCCCACCCGTCGCTTCACCGCCAGCGGGTTGCGGGCTGGGTCCTCGCCCAGCACGCGCGCCGTCCCGCTGGTGGGCTCGGTGAGCCCCAGCAGCATGAGGATCGTCGTGGTCTTCCCCGACCCGTTGGGCCCCAGCAGCCCGAAGACCTCCCCGGCGTACACGCGCAGGGTGAGGTTGTCGACGGCCGTGAACGCGCCGTAGCGCTTGGTCAGGCCCTGGGTCTCGATGACCGGCGCGGGGGTGCTCACCGCCGTCCGTACCTCGACACCGCCAGTCCGACCACGGCCAGCGCCACCGCCACCAGCGCGATACCGCCGATGCCCCACAGCGTGGAGGTCAGCACGGTCACCCGGAAGTCGGCCGACGTCGACACGTCACCGGCGCTGGCCCGCAGCGTGACCATGTAGTCACCCGCCACGGCCTTGGCCGACGGCCGGATCGTGGCGGTAACTTCCTTCTGTTCATTCACCGGGATCTGGTCGATCCGCTGCGGTTCGAACGACACCTTCCACCCGCTGGGTTCGGACGCCGACAACTCCACGTCGCGCGCCGGCGCGCTGCCGGTGTTCTTGATCACCAGCTTCACCGTCGAGTCGCGGCCGGCGTTGGCGCTGCCCGAGAGCCGCCCCTCGGGCGTGGTGATGGACAGGTCGGGCCGCCCGGTGACCTCGAGCGTCAACTTCGCCTCGGCCCGCGCGCCGCCGCCAGAGGCGCGGACGACAACCGGGTACGTGCCGGCGCTGGTCGTCCGCGGCAGCGTCACCTCGGCGTCGAGGTCCTTGGACTCGCCCGCCTTCACCGGCAGGCTGGTCACCTGCTGGGTGCCGAACGCCGGGGTGAAGTTGATCTGCGCGCCCCGGGGCACGTCGGCCTCCAGGCTGACCAGCAGGTCCTGGTCGCTGTCGTTCTTCAGCGTCAGGCGGTACTTGAACGACGAGGTCGCCGGCCCGCGCAGCACCGGCAGCTCGGGCGTCAGGCTCAGCCGCGGCGGCAGTACCTGCCCCAGCGTCAGCCGCAGCGGCAGGTCGGCGCGGCTGCTCTGGCCCTCGGCCACGACCCGAAACCGATAGGTACCGGCCCGCGCGCCCGCCGGCGGCTCCAGCCGCAGCGTCACCGTGACCTCCTGGTCGGGCCCGACGTAGACCGCGTCCACCGGCCGGCCGCCACCCAGCAACACCGCCTTCCAGCCCCGTGCCACCTCCACCACGCGCAGGTTCACGACCTGGGGCGGTTCGCCGTAGTTCTTGACGGTCAGCGTCAACGACGCCGGCTCACCCGATCGCACCGTCTGCGCAGGGTACTGCGTGGAGAGCGAGATCCCCCGATAGCCCGGCGACGCGGCAGGGGCCGGAGCCGCACCTCCGGGCAGACTCAAGGCCAAGACCAGCGCTGCCGTCAGTCCCACGTGGCGCAGCATGACCCACCTCCGCATGGCATTCGACCGTGCAGGACGTCCCCCGAAACCTACAAATTGAGGAGTGCGTCTGAACTTGTCAAGCAGCCCGCGCCGCGCGGCAGGGCTCCCCGGGCGGCGCGAGTCCACCGTCCCCGCCTCTGCCGTCTGCGCCTGCTGCGGCCGCCGCACCACCGCACGCGCCAGGCGGCGCAAGCTCACCACCCCCACCCCCGCCACAGCGCCACGACCGCCACGACGTTGTTCGCCGCGTGGGCGACGATCGCCGGGACCAGCGTCCCGGTGCGTTCGTACAACCCCGCCAGGACCACGCCCAGCAGGAAGATCGGCAGGGCGTGCACCACCTGCAGGTGGACGGCCGTGAAGAACAGTGCGCTCGTCGCTGCGGCCGCCAGCGCCCCCCAGCGCGCCCGCAGCGCACCGTACACCAGGCCGCGGAAGAACACTTCCTCGCCCACGGGCACGACCACCACCACCAGCAGCAGGAACCACGCCGCCTCCAGCGGTCCCCCCAGCGTCGACAGCACCGGCAGCAACGGGTCGTCCAGGTGCTCGGCGGCCGCGCGGGCGGCGGCCTGCGCCGGTCCTTCCACGAGCCCGAGGAGGAAGACCGCCGCGTCCTCGGCGCCCATGGCCAGGGGCACCGTCAGGAGGGCGGCGGCCACCCCAAGTGCTGCGGCCTGCGGCCAGCCGGCAGCCCGCAGACCCAGGCGGCCGAGATCCTGCCGGTACCGGACGGCGACGACGTAGGCCGACAGCCCCACGAAGAGGCCGTTCTGCAGCAGGGTGGCGGCGCTGAAGGTCGCCAGGGTGAACGGCTCGGCGACGCCCGCCAGCACGAACGCCACGGGCAGGGTCAGCATGAAGAGGATGGAGATGGCGCCGATCTCCGCCAGCCCCCAGGTGCGCTCGTCGCCGACCGGACGGTAGAAGAGCAGGTAGACTGGGAGCGCCACGCCGGCAGCCAGCGCGAGCAGCGCGGCCGTGGCGGCGGTCACGTTGGGCAGGGGGTAGAGCGCCGCGGACACCATCCAGAGCGTAGCGGGGACGGCGCCGCACGGCAAGGAGGGCGCCACCGCGCGCCGAAGTAGTCGGGGCCGAGGTGTCGCATCGTGACCCACGTGTCGCTCTATCGCCGCTGGCGGCCGCAGACGTTCGAGGAGATCGTCGGCCAGGAACGCATCACCCGGACCCTGCAGAACGCGATCCGGGCCGGCCGCACGACCCATGCCTACCTGTTCGCCGGCCACCGCGGGACGGGCAAGACCACGACCGCACGCCTGTTCGCCAAGGCGCTCAACTGCGCCCAGGGGCCCACGCCCACGCCGTGCAACCGGTGTGACGCGTGCGAGGCGATCGCCCGCGGGACCAGCATGGACGTCATCGAGATCGACGGTGCCAGCAACACCAGCGTCGACGACATCCGCGACCTCAAGGAGAAGATCGTCCTCGCCCCGGCCCAGAGCCGCTACAAGGTCTACATCATCGACGAGGTCCACATGCTGTCCACCAGCGCCTTCAACGCCCTGCTGAAGACGCTGGAGGAACCGCCGGCCCACGCGGTGTTCATCCTGGTGACCACCGAGCCCCACCGGATCCCACCGACGGTGCTGTCGCGCTGCCAGCGGTTCGACTTCCGTCGCGTCTCGTTTCCCGAGATCGTCGGACGGCTGCGCACCATCGCACAGCAGGAGCGGCTGGAGATCGACGACGCGGCGCTGGCCCAGATCGCGCGGAGTGCCGACGGGTCGGTCCGCGATGCCGAGTCGATCCTCGATCAGCTCAGCGCCTACGCCGACGGGCCGATCGGCCGCGATCTGGTCACCAGCGTGCTGGGGCTGGTCGACGAGGAGACGGCCGCGGCCCTGGCCGACGCCGTGATCGCCCGGGACGTGGCCTCGGCGTTGCGCCTGGCGCAGGACGCCACCGACGCCGGCAAGGACCCGCGGCAGCTGCTGCGGACGTTGCTGGAGTACGTGCGCGACCTCCTGCTGGTGAAGACGTGCGGCGACGAGGCGGCCGCCATCCTCGACGCCCCCCAGGAGCGCATGGCGCGCCTGCGCGCCCAGACCGACGGCCTGACGATCCCCGACCTGCTGCGCGCCGTGCGGGTGCTCAACGAGGCCGTAGTCGACGCACGGTGGAGCACGCAACCACGGCTGGCGCTGGAGGTCGCGGTGATCCGGCTGGCCCGGCCCGAGATGGATCCCACGCTGGAGGGGGTGCTGAGCCGGCTGGAGCGCCTGGAGGGGCGGCGCGCTGCTGGCGCGGGGAAGCCCCAGGCCGCCGCACCGCCGACGAGCACCGCACCGTCTGCCGGTGCGCCATCGGCCTCATCCGGCCGCGCGGCGTCCCCCGTCGAGACGCCGCCGCATGTCGCCGCAAGCTCGCCGGACACCGCTCCCAGTGTCGTCACCCTCGAGGACGTCCGACGGCAGTGGGCGCGCGTGCTCGAGGACATCAAGCGCCGGAAGATGCTCTGCCATGCGCTGCTCATCGAGGGAACACCCGTGGACGTCCAGGGCGAGACCGTCGTCGTCGCGCTGCGTTCGGTCTACAAGTTTCACGTCGACAGCCTCCAGCGGCCCGAGAACCGCGAGGTGGTCGAGGCAGCGCTGCAGCGTGTGCTGGGCAGCCCCCTCCGGTTCCAGTGTCGGCTGGTGGACGGCCCTGACGCCGAGACCACCGCGCCCGATGCCAGCGCGTCCGTACCGGCGCCGGGGGAGGACGCGGTGGCGACCCCCGCGCCCACGGCACCACCTCGCAGCGCGTCGGCGACTCCCAGCGCTGCGGACGCGGCCGCACTGGTCGCGCGCGCCCAGGAGCTGTTCGGCGCCGAAATCATCGACGAGCGGCCGATCGGGTGAGGTCGCCGTCGGACGGAGGCGGACCGATGGGACTGGGCAACATGGGCAAGATGATGAAGCAGGTCCAGAAGCTGCAGGCCGAGATGGAACGGGTGCAGGACGAGCTGCGCCAGGCGCGGGTGGAGGCCACGGCGGGCGGCGGCGCGGTGAAGGCTGTGGCCGACGGTCACGGTGAGCTCGTGGCCCTGACCATCGATCCGGCTGCGGTCGACCCCGACGACGTGGGACTCCTCCAGGACCTCGTGCTGGCCGCGGTGCGCCAGGCACAGCGCAATGCCCGGGCGCTGGCCGAGGCGCGTATGCAGGCAGTCGCCGGCGGCCTGGGGCTGCCTGGCTGGCCGCGGTAGAGGAGGACCGGGCCCGCGTCCGCGTGCGCATGGACTACCCCGAACCGCTGCAGCGGCTGCTCGACGAACTCATGAAGATGCCCACCGTGGGGCCCAAGACGGCCCAGCGGCTGGCGTTCTACATCCTGCGCCTGTCGCCCGAGGAGGCTCGCGCGCTGGCCGAGGCGATTCTCGACGTCAAGGCCAAGATGCGCCACTGCTCCATCTGCTTTGCCATCACCGACGTCGACCCGTGCGCCATCTGCGCCAACCCGTCGCGGCAGCAGACGGTGCTCTGCGTCGTCGAGGATCCCCGGGACGTGGTGGCCCTGGAGCGCACCCGGGAGTTCCGGGGGCGGTACCACGTGCTGGGCGGGGCGATCTCGCCCCTGGACGGCATCGGCCCCGACGATCTCCGGATCGCGCAGCTGGTCGAGCGCGTGCGGGCTGGCGGCATCGAGGAGGTCATCATCGCCACCAACCCCCGGGTGGAAGGTGAGGCCACCGCGCTCTACCTGGCGCGGGTGCTCAAGCCGCTGGGCGTGCGGGTCACGCGCATCGCCCACGGGTTGCCGGTGGGCGGCGACCTGGAGTACGCCGACGAGGTGACGCTGGCCCGGGCCCTGGAAGGCCGCCGCGACCTGTAGGGACGCGCCGGTATCATGCCCCGGCGCGCCGGGATCGCGCGCGGCACGCCCCTGGCGACCTTCGCCTGCCACACCACGCCCTGGCGCGCCGGGGGCCGTGCGCGACATGCCTTTGGCGACTTCCGCTCGCCACACCACGCCCCGGTGCGCCGAGACTGCGCAGATGCCCGGCGTGGGGGCATCGCGCCACGCCGTGGCCGACGGTACCGCCGACGTCGGCGGCCGCTGTGGCGTTCTTGTACCGGCGGGCGCGTCAGGGGTATACTGGCACCGAGGCGACCGCAATGGAGTTCGTCAGCCCCTCAGCGGGGCGCATGTCGTTCGAGGAGATGTTTCAGCAGCTGGTCGGCTACATCCGCAGCGAACCCGACCAGCACTACCACCTGATCATCGGCACCGACTCCCTGCTCTCCGACGACACCACGTTCGTCACCGCGGTGATCATCCACCGCGTCGGGCACGGCGGGCGGTACTTCTACCGCAAGTTCCGCAACCGCAAGATCGAGAGCCTGCGCCAGCGCATCCTCTTCGAGACGTCGCTGTCGCTGGAGATCGCGCACCTGATCACCGCGGCCCTGGCCCGCAACGGCCTCTCCAAGCTGCCAGTGGAGATCCACCTGGACGTCGGGCAGCAGGGTGAGACCCGGCAGATCGTGCGCGAAGTCGTCGGCATGGTCTCGGGCTCGGGGTACGCCGCCGTGATCAAACCCGACGCCTACGGCGCTACCAAAGTCGCCGACAAGCACTCCAAGTAACTGCACGCGCTGGCGGCCAGCAGAGTCTGCCGCTACCTAGGGGGCAGCAGGGCCAGCCGGTCCGCGACGGCGGGCCCACGCCGACGCCCCGGAAGATACCAACACTCACACCTCGACGTAACAGATCGGAAGCGGCAAGCAGAATAGCCTGCAGAGGCCGGGCTCTCGTGCCCCCGCACGGTAGGAAATCGTCCTCAACCGGCGTAGTCTTCGGGTACCGATGCGCGCCGTGGTCCTGGCCGAGGTCGGGGCGCCCCTGCGGTTGGAGGAGATCCCCCTCCCCCAGCCCAAAGCCGGCGAGGTCCTGGTCAAGGTCGCGGCCTGCGGCGTCTGTCACACCGACCTCCACGTCATCAAGGGCGAGGTCGCGTTCCCCACGCCCGCGGTGCTGGGCCACGAGATCTCGGGCACGGTGGCCGCCCTGGGGCCGGGCGTCACCGGTCCGCCGGTGGGCACCCGGGTGGTCAGCGCCTTCATCATGCCGTGCGGTACCTGCGCGTTCTGCGCCCAGGGGCGCGACGACCTGTGCGAGACCTTCTTCGAGCTCAACCGCGTGCGCGGCGTGCTCTACGACGGCACCACACGCCTCTACCGCGGCGACGGCACCCCGCTGGCCATGTACAGCATGGGCGGTCTGGCCGAGTACGCGGTCGTCCCCACCACCGACGTCTTCCCCCTGCCGCCGGAGGTACCCCTGGCCGAGGCCTGCGTGCTGGGGTGCGCGCTGCTGACGGCCTACGGCGCGGTACGCCACCAGGCGGCGGTCCGCCCGGGCGAGGCGGTGGCGGTCGTGGCCACGGGCGGGGTGGGGAGCAACCTGGTCCAGATGGCCCGGGCATTCGGTGCCACGCCCATCATCGCCGTGGACGTGCGCGACGACAAGCTCGAGGCGGCACGCGCGCTGGGCGCCACGCACACGGTGAACGCCACGCGCACCGACGTCGCCGCCTCGGTGCGGGAGGCCACCGGCGGCCGCGGCGTCGACGTGGCGTTCGAGGCCCTGGGCCGGCCCGAGACGGTGCGCGCGGCCCTGGCGGCGGTGCGGGACGGTGGCCGGGTGGTGGTGATCGGCATCGCGCCGCGCGACGTCACGGTGCCCGTGGAGATCACGCGCCTGGTGCGGCGCAGCGTACAGCTGATCGGGTCGTACGGCGCCCGGGTGCGGGGGGACATGCCGGCGCTCCTGCATCTCGTGCGCGCGGGCGCCGTGGCACCGCAGCGCGCCATCACGCAGCGCGTGCCCCTGGAGGAAGCGCCGGCGGCGTACGCCGCGCTCGACCGCGGCGAGATCGTGGGCCGTGCGATCGTGGTCATGGCCTGAGCGGGTGAACAGGCAGGATCACCCGGAGTCGCGGGGGAATCTGCTGCAGCAACCCGCCGGGTGGCCCCGCTCCGGAGGCGGCATGAGCATTCTGGTCATCCAGCTGCTCAACGCGCTCCTGTACGCGGCGATCCTCTTCTTGATCGCCGGAGGGCTCAGCCTGATCTACGGGGTCATGCGCATCGTCAACCTCGCCCACGGCAGCCTCTATGCCGTGGGCGCCTACGTCATGGCCTGGCTGGTGGGCGGACTGGCCGCGCGCCTGCCCGCGCCTGCGCTGCTGGCGGTGCTCCCTCTGGCCGCGGCCGCGGTGGCGGCGGTGGGAGCGCTCATCGAGCCGGCGTTCCTGCGCCCGCTGTACCGGCGGGCGGAAGAGTACCAGCTGCTGATGACCTTCGGGCTGCTGTTGCTCCTCGAGGACCTGATGCGCTTCGTCTGGGGCCCCACGCCGCTGTCGGCCACGGCGCTGTGGGCCTCCTTCCGGCCGGTGACGGTGCTCGGCGCGCCCTACCCGACGTACAACCTGCTGGTCATCCTCGTCGGGCTCGTGGCCGCGGCGCTGCTGTGGGCCTTCGTCTACCGTACCCGGTTTGGCGTGTTACTGCGGGCCACCTCGCAGGACATGCGCATGGCCGCCGCCCTGGGCATCGACGTCCGGCGGATCTACTTGCAGGCGTTCGTGCTGGGCTGCTTCATGGCGGGGCTGGCCGGCGCGGTGATCGTGCCCATCCAGGGCGCGGTGCTGGGCATGGGCGTGGAGGCGCTGATCCTGGCGTTCGTGGCCGTGGTCATCGGTGGGCTGGGCAGCCTGGAGGGCGCCCTGGTGGGCGCCGTGATCGTGGGGCTCGTCCGGACCGCCGCGATCCAGTACGTGCCCGAGCTCGAGCTGGCCATCCTCTACCTCATCGCGGCCGTGGTGCTGATCACACGGCCCAGCGGGCTGTTCGGCACCCGGGAGGCCCGGCGGGCGTGAACCGCGGGGCGGCGTCCACCGAGGCGATTCCCCGACCGGCGCCCGCGCGCACCCTGGGCCGGGCCGGCTACGTGGCCGCCCTCGCGGCCCTGCTGATCGCCCTGCCCTTCATCCCCCAGGTCCCGCCGTTCCAGCGCATCCTGCTGTCCTACGGCCTCATCGCGGGCATCACGGCGCTGGCCTTCAACCTGCTGCTGGGCTACACGGGCCTGCTCTCGTTCGGCCACTCGGCGTTCTTCGGCACCGCCGCCTACACCACCGCTTTTTTGGTGCGCTACCTGCACCTGACCTCGATGGAGGCCTACCTGGCGGCCGGCTTCCTGTCGAGCCTGGTGGTGGCCGTCGTGTTCGGCGTGGTGTGCGTGCGGTACACGCGCATCTTCTTCTCGATCCTGGCCCTGGCGCTCTCGCAGGTGCTGTGGGGCCTGGCCATCAAGCTGTTCTGGATCACCGGCGGGACCGACGGCATCCGCGTGCCCTCGCCGACGCTGCTGTTCGGGCTGATCGGCGGCGGCGACGACAAGCTCACCTTCCTCGCCACCACCTACTACTACTACGTGCTGGCGATCTTCGCGCTGTGCGTGGGCGCCCTGTGGCTCGTGGTGCATTCGCCGTTTGGCAAGGCCCTCCAGGCGATCCGCGACAACGAGGTGCGCGCCGAGTTCGTGGGCGTGCCGGTGCGCACCTATCGGCTGGTGGCGTTCGTGCTGTCGGGGGCGTTCACCGGGATCGCGGGCGCGCTGTGGGCCCCGCTCAACGGCCACGTCACCCCTGACGTCCTCTACTGGCCGTTCTCGGGCCGCATCGTGTTCATGACGGTGCTGGGCGGGTTCAAGAGCTTCGTCGGCCCGCTGATCGGCGCCGTGGTGTTCAACCACCTGGAGGCGTACGCGGTGGGCTACGCCACCTACTGGCAGGCGGTGCTGGGCGTGGTGCTGGTCCTGCTGGTGCTGCTCATGCCGACCGGCCTGGTCGGGGCGGGCGCCCGGCTGGCTGCCCGGCTGCGGAGGAGCTGACGTGGCGCCTGCTGGTGAGCCGAAGCGCCGGCACCCACGGAGGCCGTCGGCACCGCGCCTGCGGAGGGGCTGACGTGGCGCTGCTGGTGACCGAGCACCTGCGCAAGTACTTCGGCGAGACGCACGCCGTGGACGACGTCAGCCTGACGATCCAGCCCCGGGAGCTGGTCTCGCTCGTCGGCGCCAACGGCGCGGGGAAGACCACCCTGGTGAACCTGATCACCGGCCTGCTGGCGCCTGACCGCGGTCGCATCTTCTTCCAGGGCGTCGACATCACGCACCTGCCGGTCCCACAGCGCATCCGCGCGGGCATCGCCCGCAGCTTCCAGCTGGTGAACCTGTTCGACCAGCTGACGGCCCTGGACAACGTCCGCCTGGCCCTCTTCGCCCGCAACGGCAAGATCCGCACGGCCACGACCCTGGCCGAGCGCGACACGGCGATCCGCGACGAGGCCATGGCGATCCTGGAGCAGTTCGGGCTGGCCCCCAAGTGGGATCTGCCGGCCGCCAGCCTGGCCCAGGGCGAGCGCAAGCTGCTGGACGTGGCCGTGGCCTACGCCTTGCGCCCACAGCTCGTGCTGCTGGACGAGCCCACCAGCGGCGTGGGCACCCGCGAGAAGGGCCGCATCATGGACACGGTGGCGAGCGTCTGCCGGGAGGGCGGGCTGACCGCCGTCATCGTCGAGCACGACATGGACATCGTGTTCACGTACTCCGACCGCATCCTGGTCATGCACCAGGGCCAGATCCTGGCCGACGGGCCGCCCGAGCAGATCCGCGCGGACGACCGGGTGGTCACCACGCTGCTGGGCCATGCCTGAGGTCACCATGCTCGAGGTGCGCAACCTGCACGCCTACCGGGGACCGGCACACGTGCTGCGCGGGATCAGCCTCGCGGTGGGCCCAAGCGAGATCGTCTGCCTGGTTGGCCGCAACGGCGCGGGGAAGACCACCACCCTCGAGGCCATCATGGGCCTGGTCCCCATCCGCACCGGTGAGATTACCTTCCAGGGCCGGGCGATCACTTCGCTGCCGCCCCACGCCCGCGCGCGCCTGGGCCTGGGCTACGCGCCGGAGGACTGCGGGCTCTTCCCGGACCTGACGGTGGCCGAGCACCTGGCCATCGGCTTCTGGATGGCCAGGGGCGCTCGTCCCAACGGTGGTGCCCGCGGGAACGGAAGCGACGACCGCGCGGCGCTGATCCGCACGTTGTTCCCCGAGCTCGACCGCCTGATGCAGCGGCGTGGGCTGCTGCTCAGCGGCGGCGAGAAGAAGATGGTGGCGATCAGCCGCGCCATGGCCACGGCGCCGGCGCTGCTGCTGCTGGACGAGGCGTTCGAAGGGCTGGCACCCGTGGTGGTGCACCGGTTCGCCGATGCGGTGAAGCAGATCAAGGCGGCCGGGGTCTCGCTGCTGGTGGCCGAGTCGAACGTCATGACGGCCGCGAAGGTGGCCGACCGCCTGTACGTCATCGACCGGGGCGAGATCATCTTCAGCGGCACGCCCGACCAGGCCCTGGCCGCCGACGAGGTGATGCGCACTATCCGGGGCTGACCGGTAAAAGGGGGGAGTCCGATGAGCCGCCAGCGCCTGCGCGCCGTTCGCCGCGCGCTCACGGGCATCGCCGTCGCGGTGGGTGAACGCCGCCGCCTCTTCGCCGCCGTCGCGGCGGCCGTGTTCCTCGTCAACGTGGTGCTGCCGCCCCTGGTGCTGACGGTGGCGCGGAAGCCGCCCGACCACGTCTCGGTCAACCCCTGGCTGCGCAATCTGCCCGCGTGGCTCGCCTCCGACGAGGCCACCTGGCAGCGCAAGGCCGAGTTCCTCTGGAACGCCGCGCTCTACTGGGTGATCGCCTCCGGCACGTACGACGACGCCGAGTGGGGGTACACGGCCACGGTGCGCGACGTGGTGCGGTGGGTAGTGTTGTCGCTGCTCTTCGCCACGTACTTCGCGCTGTGGTATGCGCGGCGCGACCGGCTGCGGGCGTGCGCGGTGCCGGTCGCCGCCACCGGCCGGCGCGCCGGTGTGGCCGGGGCCCTGCTCTCCACCGTGGGGTTCTCCACCCTGCCGTGCAGCGTCATCGGGTGCGGAGCGCCGGTGCTGCCGGTGCTGGGCCTGGCGCTCTCGGGCCTGGAGCTGTCGAGCCAGACGCTGGCCACCCTCAGCGGGACCGCGCAGGCGCTCTCCCTTGTCGTCTACGCGGGCGTTCTCGCCGGCATCGCCGTGCTCGCCTGGCACGTGGCGGCCGGGACGCTGGGGACGCCAGGGTCGGGGGTGCAGGGCGCAGGCGCGCCAGGGTCGGGGTCGTCGGGCGCAGGCGCGCCGCGCGACCCGGGCTCCACTCCGTCCACCCCGATGCGCGTCTGAGGTCGTGATCCGCTACGAGCACTTCGTCGGGCGGCCCTACGAGGAGGCCCGCCGGGCCTTCCGCTGGGAGATTCCCACCGCCTATAACATCGGCGTCGACGTGTGCGACCGGTGGGCGCAGACCGCGCCGGACCGGATCGCCATCCACTACGAGTCCGACGCCGGCGCGCGCGCCACCGTGACCTACGGCGACCTGCGCGCGCAGGCCGCGCGCCTGGCCAACGCCCTGCGCGCCCACGGCGTGCAGCGCGGCGATCGCGTGGCGGTTATCTTGCACCAGCGCCCCGAAACCGCCGCCGCGCACATCGCTATCTACTGGCTGGGCGCGGTGGCCGTGCCGCTCACACGCCAGTTCGGGCCCGATGCGCTGGCCTACCGGCTCGCCGACAGCGGCTGCCGGGTGGCTGTGGCCGACCCACGCGTGGTGCCCGTGCTGGCGGGCCTGCACGACCAGACGCCGGACCTGCAGCTGGTCGTCGTCGTCCACGACGCGCAGCTGCCCGAGCTGCCCGAGGGCGGCCGCGTCGGCGCCTGCCGCTACGCGCCGTGGCGCGTGTTGCTCGCCCCAGCGGCGAGCACGTTCACGCCGGAGGCCACAGGGCCCGACGATCCCGCGCTCATCATCTACACGTCGGGCACCACCGGCCCACCCAAGGGCGCGGTGCACGGCCATCGCGTGCTGCTGGGGCACGTGCCCTCCGTGCAACTGTACTTCGACTTCGTGCCCCAGGGCGGGGAAGTGTACTGGACGCCCGCCGACTGGGCCTGGATCGGCGGCGCCTACGACCTGCTCTTCCCGGCGCTGCGATTTGGCGGCCCCGTGGTGGCGTTCGAGACGACGAAGTTCGATCCCGAGCGCGCGTTCCGGCTGATGGCCGCCTATGGCGTCACGCACGCGTTCCTGCCGCCCACCGCCCTGAAGATGTGCATGCAGGTGCCGCCGCCGGCTGGCGACCTGCGGCTGCGGGCGATCATGAGCGGGGGCGAACCCGTCAACCCGGTGATCCTCGAGTGGCGCGACCGCCATCTGCCTGGGGTCCTGCTCCACGAGATCTACGGCCAGACCGAGGCGAACCTGGTCTGCGGCAACTGCTCGCGCCTGTATCCCGTGCGCCCGGGCTCCCTGGGCAGGGCGTTCCCGGGCCACGACGTGGTCGTGCTACGCGACGACGGCACCCCCGCCCCGCCCGGCGAAGCTGGCGAGATCGCAGTACGCGGCCCCGGCGACCCCGTCGTCTTCCTGGGCTACTGGCGCAACCCGCAGGCCACCGCCGCCAAGTACCAGAGCGTGTGGCTGCGCACCGGCGACCTGGCCCGATGCGACGAGGACGGCTACTTCTACTTCGAAGGACGCACCGACGACGTGATCAAGAGCGGCGCCTACCGCATCGGGCCCGCCGAGGTCGAGAGCAGCCTGCTCACCCACCCTGCGGTGGCCGAATGCGCGGTGATCGGCGCACCCGACCCCGTGCGCGGCCAGATCGTCAAGGCCTTCGTAACGCTGCGGGCCGGATATGTGCCCTCACCCGACCTGGCCGCGGCGATCCAGCAGCACGTGAAGACCCGCCTGGCCGCCTACGCGTACCCGCGCGAGATCGAGTTCATCGACGCCCTGCCCCTGACGACCACCGGGAAGATCCGCCGGGCGGAGTTGCGGGCGCGGGAGGCGGCACGGCGGGGAGGATCGAAGTGTTAACTTGTCCTTGCACGGAGGAGAAAAACATGGTCTGTTCTCCTTCAGAGAAGGAGAAAAAAGCCCATCACCCTCCTCCTTGGAAGGAGGGCCACTTCCTCGATGGCCGCGCTCGCCGGACCCGTCCGGGAGGCGTTGACGGAACCCCCGGCAAACTTCCCCGGAGGTCCTGTGCCCGAGGGCACTCCGCGCCGCGTCTACGGAACGGTACAGCTTCCCGGGAAGGTCACCGCCATTCCGGGAGTGCGCCGGGCGGGCAAGACCACATTCGTCCACCAGTTGCGCCGTGAGCGGCTGGCGGCTGGGGGCGCCCGGGTTCTGGTGCCCTGCCTGAATTTCGAAGACGAGCGGTTGGCGGGACTGAAAGGGACGCAGCTTGGATTTCTACTGGAGGAGTACGGGCGCCGCGTGCCCGACGCGGCCAAACTCGGCAAGGTCCTCTGGTGCTTCGACGAGATCCAAGTCGTGCCAGGCTGGGAGCGCTTCGTGCGCCGCCTGCTGGACAGCGGGACGGCCGAGGTGGTCGTGACCGGATCATCCGCCAAGTTGGCATCAGCTGCTCCGGGACTACGTGGACGTCGCCATCCTGCGGGACGTGGTCGAGCGCCATAACGTGAGCAACGTCGTGGCCCTCCGGTGGCTGGTTCGTCATCTTCTGGCGAATGCGGCGAGCTCGTTCAGCGTCGAACGGTTTCACGGCGTGTTGAAGAGCCAGGGTATCGCAGTCTCCCGGGACACCCTCCATCACCTGCTGGGCTACCTCGAAGACTGCTTCCTGGTGCGCACCGTATGGATGGAGGCAGACTCCGCACGCCAGCGCATGGTCAATCCACGCAAGGTCTATCCGGTAGATCCGGGCCTTATCCGGGTGTTCGATCGCTCTGGACGAGGAAATCTGGGGCACGTCCTCGAGACGGCGGTACTGATCGAGCTGGAGCGACGGCGGGCTGAGGTGACCTATGTCCGCACTCCTGAAGGCCACGAGGTGGATTTCCTGGCGCGCGCACCGGATGGCACAGAGCATTTGCTGCAGGTGTGTGCCGATGCCTCCGATCCCGATACCGCCGCGCGGGAGATACGGGCACTTCGGGAAGCGGGGCGCCATCGACCGCAGGCCAAACGGTGGTTGCTGACGCCCACGAGAGACGGTACGCTACCCGATCCGCCCAAGGACATCACTTGCTGGCCGGCCTATCAGTGGATGCTTACCGATGGCAGCGTGATGGCTTCGCACCACGAGGGGTAAGAACGCCCCGGCGGGCGTCGCTGGAGCCATGAGGCAATCCCAATGGCGCCATGCCTTATGGCTATCGGGCGAAGTGGGCAAGGATAGGGCGTTGCATTTGCCCGTGCTCATGGGCGACCAGGAGGCGAGTGGTGAACACCGTGGAGCGAACGATCCGCGCGTTGCAGTCCGAGCCGGGCCTGAGGTCCGTCTGCCCCCGCTGCCGGCGTAACTTCTCGTTGCGACAGGCGCTGCTCTTCCCTGCTCGCGGTCCCTACCCCGACGCTGCCGGGCAGGCGCTGCGGCACTGGGAGGAGGAGCTGCGGTCGTGGAGACACGAGATCACCCGAAGGCGAGAACAGGCGCGGGCCGCCCCGGGTCGGAGCAGTATCGCCACGCAGGCCGGGCAGCTCCTGGAAGTGGTGGTCCCTGTCCGGCAGAAGGACGTTCCCCATCGCGAATGGCGTCCCATGGGTGATCCCGTCGACTTCCTGGTCTTCCCCGGGCTTTCTCGGGGACGCGTAGAAGCGATCCGGTTCGTCGAGGTGAAGACAGGAGGCGCAGGACTCAACGCGCGCCAGCGCATGGTGGAGCACGCCGTGCAGGGCGGCAAGGTGGAATTCCGGGTGGTCGACCGGACGGCACAGGAGGCGGAGTGATGGATCGGGTAAGCCACCTGCTGGCCTTTCAGGAGATCCTCTGCCAGTGTCCCTGTTGCGGCGACCTCTTCCGGCTCTCAGAAGCCCGCCTGTACCGGTGGAGGGAGCCTCGCCCAACCCCCTTCGACCGGCTCCGTGTGGAAGAAGACCGCCTCGAACGGATCCAGCTACGCCTTGAAGAGGAGCTTCGCAGGCTGCGGGAGCGCTCGAGGCAGGAGGCGAGTCGCCGGTTGCGACGCCGGCTGCGCTCCTGCGACCCCCTGTTCACTGCGCACGGGTACTACCCGAAAGACGCGCGCCCGTTGCTTGACCCCGTGGACTACGTCGTCTTTGACGGCCTGAGCACTCGCACGCGACTCCGATCGGTGGTGCTGTTGGACCTGCCGGCACGGGACCGTGTGCGGGAGCGGCTCCAGCGCTCCATCGAACGGGTAATCCGGCAGGGCGACGTGGAGTGGCTTGCGCTCCGAGTACAGGAGGATGGAACCGTGGTGCCCTGGCGCGGCAACGCGCCGTGACGAGGAAGGGAGGGGAGATGGTGGCACGGCTCCTATACGGCGAGCGTCTCTGGGAGGAGATCGACCGGCTCGCACATGGCAGCCGCTCGCTCACGGCAGCCGTGGCCTTCGTGGGGGCACGGTCGGACCGCTTGTTCAAATGGCCGCGCGACGTCACCCTGGTTGCCGATCTGAGCGAAGCGCAGGTACGGGAAGGGGCCTCGTATGCCCGTGGCGCCCTGAGGCTACTGCGTAAGGGCATCCGGGTCAGTGAGTATTCCAGCCTCCATGCCAAGGTGCTGCTCTTCGATAAGCGGGCCGTCATCGGATCCATGAATTTGTCGGAGGAGTCCCGCCACCGTTTGGAAGAGGCTGCCGTGGTTGTCAGAGCACGTAAAGAAGTGGAGTCCGTGCGACGCTACGTTAGACGCCTGTTGAATGACGCCACGCCCCTGTCAGAAGAGGTTCTGAGAGCCCGGGCCCGACGGGAGCCCCGCCGGGTGCCACGTCGCCCCGTGCGACCCAAGAAGGCCCGGTCGGCCCACCTGGCAGATCGGGTTTGGCTGCTCCCTACAGGCCAAGACCACGAGGAGACTCCGGCGGAACGGCGGCGTGCACGCCAGGAGGCACGGCGGCTCGTCCAAGAACACGGGATCCCGGACGAGAGGGAGTTGGTGTGGTATTTCCAGTGTGGGGCGGATATCTACCGTCGCGCCAGAGGAGGAGACTGGTGCTTTTGCTGGTGGCGTTCAGAGAAACACAGGCCCCTTGGCTCCTTTGAAGGGCCATACCGTGTGGTGCAGCCGGTGGACCTCGGAGCGCGGTTCCGCGAACGTCGCTAGCGGCTGGCGGTCTATCGTCTGCGTCGACCTTCCCCTCGGGACATGCGCCTCACAAGAGATCGGCTGGATGCCCGGCGGCGGGTCGCGGGCGACCGCAGATCACTCGACGACGCCTTGAAGCATCCTCTCAAATGGAGACCACGCTCGCTGAGCAGGGCCGAGCGCAACCGACTTGAGCGGCTGCTGCAGAGGTAAGTGGTTGTAGCGCCGCCTCGTCCCGGACCACCGTCACGGAGGTGGAAAGCCTCCTGGGCCACGAGCCCATGGACCGGGAGACGCACGCCGCTCCTCCGACGCAAGCCGGACTTCGGGACAACCAGCGTGAACCACAACCTGACCGAGCTGCTTCCACGAGCTAAGGCCCCCGCTATGAGGTTGCCATTCGTGTCGTGAATGATTATCATTCATTCCGTGAAAGCTTTGCCCCGTGCGGTCAGCCCTGCTCTCACCCGGTACCTTGGGGTAATGCCCGTCGTGGTGGTGACCGGGGCGCGCCAGACGGGCAAGAGCACGCTGGCCCAGTTCCTGGTGCCTGGCCGCCGCCGCTACCGGTCCCTCGACGACCTGGACGTCCTCGACGCCGCCCGTCGCGACCCGGAGGTGCTCGTGGGAGGCCGCGAGGCGGTCACCCTCGATGAAGTGCAGCGGGCGCCCGAGCTCCTCCTGGCGGTCAAGCGGGCCGTCGACCGCGAGCCGACGCCCGGCCGGTTCCTCCTCACGGGCTCTGCCAATCTGCTCCTGATGCGCCGCGTGTCCGAATCGCTAGCCGGCCGCGCAACGTACTTGACGCTCTGGCCCATGACCCGGCGGGAGCAGCTCGGACTCGGCGCGTGCGGACGGTGGGAAGATCTGCTGAAGACACCGGAAAAAGAGTGGACCGACCTACTGCGAGAAGGCGAGGCGGAACTGGCGGACTGGAAGGCTCTGGCACGCCGGGGTGGCTTCCCCACGCCTGCGCTGCACACGAGGAGCGCCGCAGAGCGCCGCATCTGGTTCGACGGTTACGTGCGCACCTACCTGGAGCGGGACCTCCAGGACCTGGCGGCCATCAGCGCACTGCCGGACTTCCGTCGGCTCATGCGCGCGGCCTGCCTCCGGCTGGGCCAGCTTCTCAACCAGACCGAGCTCGCCCGGGATATCGGGCTTTCACAGCCCACGGTGCACCGCTGGTTGAACCTGCTCGAGACCTCGTACCTTGCATTGCGCCTTCCGGCATACGCCGGAAGCCGGACCAAGCGGCTCATCAAGGCCGCGAAGCTCTACTGGGCCGATACCGGCCTGGCGCTGCACCTGGCGGGACTGGAAGAGCCGACGGGCGCTCACCTCGAGAACCTGGTGCTCACGGACCTCATTGCCTGGCGCGACGCACGCTTGGAACGTGCAGAAGTCTACTACTGGCGCACGGCCGCCGGCCAGGAAGTGGACTTCGTGATCGAGTCCGGCGACCAGCTGCTGCCGATAGAGGTCAAGGTCACCGCCCGCCCGCGGGTGCCGGACGCCACCATCCTACGTATGTTTCGTGCGGAGTACGGCGACCGGGCTCGTGCCGGGCTCCTGCTGCACGCCGGGAATACCCTCGAGTGGCTGGCACCCGGCGTGCTCGCCGCTCCGTGGTGGAGGGTACTGTGAGGAAGCGTCCCAGGCCTGGGAGATGCGCATCGGATGTGGCTCAGCATCGTCGGCGTCGACCGCGGCGTGATCAGTACCAGATCGCCCCACCGTCGGTGCTGGTGCGATCTGGTGGCGGATCTGGGAGGCACCGCGCCTCGCCCCGGGCCACCCGCCACGCGGACCAGGCAGCCGCGGCAGCATCCACGACGTCGGCCGCAGAAGCGGGACCTGTCCCGCTAATCTGCGACGGAAGCTCTATTCCGTGCTTCCGCAGCAGGTCGAGCCTGAGCATGAGGCCGTTCCACGTTCTCTTTGGGAAGGCCAGCGGCTGCTGCCCGTTCATCGCCCAAAACGACACTTCGGGGTGGACTTCGACGATACGGGAGTTCCTGACAGCGTAGCGTTCGACTTCGACGATCCTCGCACTGAGGGCGTGGCTTTGCTTCGTGAGACGACCATCCAATGCTCTGGCGATCGCGTAGGCTTTGCGAAAATTCCGCTCGTGCAGTGCGGGACGGGGCGGCGTGGGCAAGACGCTGCGAGCCTGGGAGCCGAGCCTCTTGCGGGCTTCTTCGTCCGCCCGGCGGACGCCACGCGGCAGCCCGACGGGGATATCGACCGCAACGACCGCCGCTTGAGGAAAAGCGTCGAGCAAGGCGCCAAATGCTTTAAAGAAGCTGGTCTCTGCATACTTCCCATCAGTAAGGCACACCGCGAGCCAGCCTCCCCGCGCGGCGTCTGCCCCGACGACCTTCATCGCTCTCTCCTCAGAGAATGGCCTTCCCGCACGCCATCCCCTACCGCGGGGCCGTGATGACCACACGCGCGTCGGGCGGTGACGGCCGCACGGTCATGTAGTGCGCCGGCGCGCGCATGTACAGGCGGTGCACCCGCAGGGTGCGCTGGCCGATCCAGGCGGCGAACGCCGGGCTGCCGCCGGGGTTGGTCCACAGCACCACGCGGCAGGGCTCGTCGTCGCAGCGCCCCGCGCGCCCCAGGGCGACGTGCTCGGCGAGCTTGAGGTAGACGCGGTGCCCTTCGGCGATCACGGGCTGGCGGAGGGTGGTGTGCACCCAGGGCCCGCCGTCGCGGCGCTCGTACCGCTGGTCGCCGATGACGACGACCTCGGTCTGGCCGACAGCGCCGGTGGGTGCCAGGGCGTAGCGGGCGCGCAGGTGCAGCCGGTCGGGTGGCGCCAATCGGTATTGGGTGATGACGAGGCTGCCGGCGCCGTCGGTGACCTGCTCCCACTCGCGCCAGGCGCCCAGCGGTGCCTCGCGCGCCTCCTGCAGCAGGTGGAGCGCCTCGGGGTCGCGTTGCGCCGGCAGCCCGTTGCCGAGGTCGAGGGCGAAGAACGTGGAGACGTCGGGCACACCACGACGGCGGAGCACGACCTCGACCTCCCACCAGCCGGCGGCCGCGAGGTGATCGCCCTGTGCCTCGAACCGCCCGCCACCGGCAGGGGTCAGGACGACGGCCGTGGGCGTGAGGTCTTCGTCGAGCTTCACGAACCGCAGCAGCACGCGTCCGTCCTGCGCGGCGTTAGACAACGCATCGAAGGTGACCTCGTAGCGGTTGCGGCCGGGGCGGGCAGGGTCGACGACGAGCTGCACCTTCGTGTCGCCCGCAAGGCCCACGAGCAACGTCGCGGTCTGCGCGCTGGCGCCGTAGGTGCTTCGTGCCGGCGGCGTCGTGGTCAGCACGCCGGCCGCCAGCACGATGGCCGTCGCCACGCCGACCTCGCCGGTCACCGAACGCACGAACCGCCGCGTCAGCCCCGGGTGCGCCTGGCGTTCCAGCTGCGGCCGCAGCAGGAAGCGGTTCACCGCGGCGAAGGCCAGCAGCGGAAGCAGCAACAGCAGTTTGACGTGCAGGGCGAGCCCGTAGGTCGTCGTCACCAGCGCCCGCAGCGCCGGCACCTGGAGCCAGGCTGCGTAGAGTCCGGTGGCCGCGGTGACCAGCAGACCGGCAGCCGCCAGGCGCGAGAGGGGACGCACCACGAGCCGGGCGACGTCGGCCCGCGCGGTATCGTCGAGACCTCGGACGACGAGCACCAGCACGGCGAGCCCACCCAGCCAGGCCGCGGCGCCGGCGAGGTGCAGCCAGTCTGCCACCATGGCGAGCGGGCCGGCAGGTGGTGCGTGCGCGGTCAGGGTGAAGGCCAGCAGCATCGCACTGGCGGTGGCGGCCGCCAGGGCGTCGCGTCCCTGGATGCCCCGGGTGTGCGGGTGCCGCCTCGCTTGAGAGGCGGAGTCGCCGGGCGAGCGGCTGCTGGGCAAACGCCCCCCGGACCCACCTGGTCGCCCTGCCAGCGCAGCCGTCACCACCGCAGCGACGATACCCAGGAAGGCTACCTGCCCGGTGCGGCTGTCCCACAGGAACGCTGCGCCGGCACCGCCGCTTGCGGCCACCAAGTGCGCCTGATGGAGGAGGTCGGCGGCCAGGACCACCGCGACGCCGCTACCGGCGGCACGCGTCACGGCACGCAGTCGCGCGCGCAGCAGGTCGCCCGCGGGTGGTGCCAGACGGCGCGCGACGGGCTCGAACGCAAGGAGCCGGGCGTAGACCGCGCCCGCGAGCACCAGCGCCGCCGCCAGCGCGAGCCAGCGTGCCAGCACACGGTCGAGCTCGGGACGGGGCTGCGCGGCACCGCGGTCGGGAGCCGGGCTCTCGCCCACGCCGAAGAGGTAGACCCCGCTGGTGACGTGGCCATCGACCGCCGAGAGCACGCGCCAGCGCACGGTGAAGACGCCGGTGGGGAGGGACGGCAGGGACGCGATCAGCGTCCTGCCGTCGTCGCCGGCGTGCACCGGCCCTGAGACCTGCGCGCCCCTGGCGTCGCGCACGACGACGGCGCTGAACCGAGCGTCGATCGGCTCGCTGAAGACCAGCACGACCTCGGCTGGCGGCGTGCCCACGCTGGCGCCGGGCGCGGGCAGCGCGCGGTCGAGCACCGCATGGGCGCGGGCCGGAAGGGGCCACAAGACACCCGCGAGCAGCACGAGCACCGCCGCACACGCAACGCGAACGGTCGCGTCCGTCGCGCGCGTCGTGCGGTCCATACGAACGGGCAGCGACATCACCTTCCAACGGCCGCCCCGGAAGCTGCCGCCGAACCTGCTGCGCATCCTACGGCCTGCCGGGCAGCGGGCCCGCGAGCCCGCACTCCGCGTTCGCCCGGCGCTGCGACCTCGCACCGTCATCGCGTGCCCGGCAGTGCCAGCGTGTGGATCTGCGGTGCTGCGAAGTTCTCGTCCTGGTATGCGGCGACCAGCACCGTGGCCGGCCCGGACGTCCGCAGCGGCGCAGCGAACTCGCCGCCGCCGGCGTAGGCCGCCTCCCCGACCTGCAGCACGCGTCCGGCGGGGTCAACGACGATGAAGCGGCAGACCGGCCGCACGCGGGGCGTCCCCTGCAGCATGTCGTCGCGCAGCGCCTCGCGCGTGACCTGGTAGTCGCGTTGCACGCGCTCCTTGAGCTCGACCTCGATCCGCACGCGCAGCTGGCCGTCTGCGACCCGCAGGGCGACGACGTGCGCGGGCCGGGGAAGCGCATAACGGTCGAAGGCGCCGATCACCAACGGGTAGGTGAGGTCGCGGAACACCGCCAGCGTGGCACGCTGCCCGTCCCAGCGTGCGAGTCGGTAGGGACCGGCGGTCACCAGCAGATGGCCGGTGCGGGCGGCGAAGCGCCCCAGCGCCCGCCAGCGCAGCCGTGCCTCCTGCGGCGTCACGTACGCCTCGAGCCCCGGGGGAATGGCGGCACGGGCTTCGAACTCGGCGACGAGCGCGCGCAGGCGCGAGAGGAGCGCAGGGTCGCGCACCAGGTCCAGCGGTGGCACCCCGTCCCGGCGCGCCTCGTCGACCGACCAGGCCGCCAGGCCGCGGCGGACGGCTTCCTCCATCACGTACATGAGGTGCCAGGGAACGGTGCTCCACGGCGGTGCCAGGGCCGCGAGGTAGTGCGCATTGGGCAGGTTGCCGCGCAGGTAGACCTCGACGACCGGGTCGCGCCACCGCAGCCGCAGGTCGCCCAGAACGAGCGTCGTCTCCTCGATGCGCGCCACGCGCACCCCGGCCAGGTGCGCCCGCACCAGCGCCGTGGCCTCTGCCAGGCGCGGGTCGTGGGCCGGGCCGGCCGCGCCCCACCGGAACGCCAGGAGGTAGGGGTACAGCACATCGGCCGCGGTCATCATCGTGCCATCGTGGAACGCCGAGGTACGTACCGTATATACCACGCGGGCCTGCGCCGCCGCGCGCCAACCCACCGGACGCCACCGGCCGCTGGCGTCAGGCGCCAGGGTATCACGGGGCAAGAGGACGGTACCGCCTGCCAGCTGGGCCACCCACCGACGCAGGCGGTCCGCGATCCCCGGCGGGGGCGCCGATCGCGGCACGACGCGGTTGGGCACCATGCCGGCACCGTAGGGCGCCGTGAGCAGCGCCGGATCACCGACCGCGGCCCACAGCAGGCGGCCGAAGGGATCGGTGAAGCCGCCCAGCGGGTTCCACGGCGCCTGCGGCACGCCCGCGACGGCCAGGCGCAACACGCCGTTCCAGGGGAAGTCCTTGAGCTTCACCGTGCGGATGAAGATCGGAGCGTTCAGCCCCGCGTGGGCATCGAACGCCACGTTCTCGACGCCGGCGGTGAACTCGGTGGTGTAGGGCTCGCGGCGTAGCACGTACCCGGCGACCGCCGCGCGGCAGGCCTCGGCCAGGCGCGCCGGGACCTCGCGCTCCAGCGCCACGCGCTCCTCCAGCCGGCGCGGTGTACCTGTCGCACGGCGCGCCACCAGAGCGTCGACGGCCTGGCCTTCGGCGTCGGTCAGATGGCCGCGCAGGACCAGCACCGCGTGGAACCAGCCTTCCCGCACCCACGGCGGCCCTTGGCCGCCGTCCGGCCGCGTCGCCCACCGGGCGAGCAGCTGCTCGATCGGCACCACCTCGACCGTCACGTCCCAGGGGGTCCGAACAGCCGCCCCAGGAGGCCCCGGGGTGCCGCGTGCTGTTCCTGTGCCCCCGCGGGCCGGTGCCGTCTCAACCTGGCGGAGAGCTGCCACACCAGCACCCTCGAGCAGCGCGGCCGCCCGCGCGTCCCGCGCGCGCAGGCGCGGCGCACGGGCGTCTCCACCAGCCGCCGCGTACCGCACCCGCGCGGCCCGGGCAAGGTCGGCGTGGTACAGGTAGTCCTCGTGGAACGGGGTCACGGGATACGGGTGGACGTGGAAGCGGGGCGCGCGGGCCAGCGCGCGCAGCGCGCCCTCCAGCGCGCGGCAGCGGGCGTCGCGCGAAGCGCCAGCCAGCGTTGGGCCGTCGGCGACGACCACCACATAGGCGCCCAGCGACGCGACCGCCGCCACGTCGGTTGGCAGCGGGCCCGGCGCGAACGGGTCGAGGCCCACGAGCGCGTGCAGCTCGCCACGCCGCAGCCGCGCGGCGGCATCGGCGCCTGCAGGCTCGATGTGGATCTCGTGCGGGTAGAACGCCGGCGAGTAGGCGAGCTCGTGGCCCGCCTGCACGGGGCCCACACCCGCAGCCAGCAGCAGGGTGAGGGCGACGAGGCAACGCATCCGCCAGCGCATCCGGCGGCGCGCGCGCCAGAGAACGCCGCCTGCGAGTGTGCCCGTCACGAGGGTGGTGGAGCGCGTCGGGTGGCGCGGGTCCTGGGGTGTCGCAGGGGCCTGCACGTGATGGCGGTACGGCGTACGGACACGGGGGCAGCGCCCCGACGGGGCGCTGCCCCCGCACGCAGCCCTGCCGCCCTCACCCACGCACGCGCGGCCAGGTCTCCTGAATCCACTTGTACGTGGTGGTGGGCTCGCCCCGCGGGTAGCCCGGCGGCGCGGTGATGTTGCGGATCGGCACGGTGATGACCGTGCTCGGGTCGAGGATGAGGAACGGGTAGTTGGGGTCGTTCTTGGCGAACCCCGTCATGGCGTCCTTATAAGCTTGGTGGTTGTCGGGGCGGATGTAGTAGTACCCGGCCGGGCCGGGGTACATCATGCCCTCGAGCATGGCGATGATCGCCTCGTCGTCGGGCCACCCGCCCACCAGGCGGTTGGCCTTCTCGACGGCCTCCTTCAGCATGTACAGCGCCACGTAGGCGCCCTCGGCCTCGAAGTTGGGGTACTCCTTCCACCGGTTGAAGAACTTGCGCACGAACAGGTTGTTGAGCGGCCACTTGTTGCCCGGGGGGAACGTCCAGTAGTAGTTGGCGTGCACACCGGCCACGATGCCCTCCGGGTGGTCCTTCCCGATGGCGTGCGGCGCCACGCCGAAGGCGATGGTGCTGGCGAACTTCATCTGTTTGAAGAGCCCGTAGCCCAGCGCCTGCTTGTAGAAGGCGATGTAGTCGCCGCCCCAGACCGCTGAAACCAGCAGGTCGGGCTTGGCCGACAGGGTCTTGGTGATGTGGGCCGTGAAGTCGGTGGTGCCGAGCTTCGGCCAGGCCTCGGAGACGACCTCGGTACCCGGCAGCAGCTTCTGGATCGCCACCGTGAAGTGGTCGAAGGCGTTGCGCCCGTACGAGTAGTCGGGGTGGATGTGGGCGATCTTGCGCACCTCGGGCCAGGCCTGGGCGACCGCGAGGGCGCACATCACCCCGTCAGCCGACTGGATGTTGGTGAGGCGAAAGATGTACTTCGGGTTGGGCACCGCCTTGTCGAACAGGAAGTCGGTGCAGCCGTCGGTGAAGAGCGTCAGCACCTTCAGGTCCTCGGCGACGGGTCCCAGGGCCGGGGTGTTGCCGCTGGAGATGACGCCCGTGAAGCAGTCGATCTTCGCCTCCAGCTTCATCCGCTTGAGTTCCTTCACGTTGGCGTCGGTGCCGGCGGCCTCGTCGGCGAAGATCGTCTCGATCTTGCGCTTGCCGAGCAACCCGCCCCTGGCGTTGATCTCCTCGGCGGCGAGCAGGTGGCCCTTGCGCGACTGCTCACCGAGCACCGCGGCTGGGCCCGAGAGGAACGTCATGTGCCCGGTCTTGTAGGGCGTGTCGGGGATGCGCCCGCGCGGTGGTGCCTGCGCCTCGACCGGCGCCGGCTGGAGGGCCTGCCCGGCGAGGCCGCCGACCGCCGCGGCCCCTACGGTCACGCCCAGGGACTTCAGGAACTCTCTCCGGCTCACTTCCTCCGACATGCCTCTCCCCTCCCTTGCAGTACCCCTCCGCGTGGCGGAGTCGGGCGTTGGCCGGAAGAGTGCTCGTACACGGCGCGGCTGCGACTGCGCTCTCACCCCCCTTGGGGACACGACATCGTGGAGACTGTAGGGCCGCAGTTCGTGCTGGCCGGGCGGGTGTCCTGCCGGACAGGCGGGTACCGGAGCTCGCCGCCGAGGGGCAAGGGACAGGCTGAGTACCACAGGCACTTGCCCGGCCAAGCCAAGGCAGCGACGGCCATAGGTTCGAGGGCTTCCACACTCACCTTCTCTTCTGGTACGCTATAAAACTGCGGTGGTTGGAATGGTGGACTGATCTCTAGTGTCGACCTGGCTGCTCGCCGGCAAGCCTTCATTTATTGGGGTATTGGGGCCGTGGTAAGATGGCAATGTTTCCTCTGCTATCGTGGAGGTTTGCGAAACTGGCAATCTCCGCGCAGACTCACGGAAACCATGATGGGCCCTCATGATGAGCCTTAAGGAGGCAGTACGCGTCATCTGGCGTTCAGCTGTTGGCGTGGGGACTCTGGTGGGGACTGTGGCAGAAGCAGGTTCCAAACTTCGTGGTCTTGGCGCTTTACATCCGGCGCCGTAGCAATCAGTCGCATGGGAGGCCGTGCGGGTTCGGGCTGACCACGGTGCAATGGCGGCTACGTACCGTAAACGGTCTGGCAGCCCCGACATGAGGCAGGAGATGACCACTCTGCGTCGCGGCGGCACTGCATCAGTTGGCTATGTTTGGATAATCCGAGGTAGTTAAGCAACCTGGTGCTGTTAGGCTATCTGCACAACAAACCTGACGCCTCAGCTACACGTCTATGAGCTACATAGCGAGGATAGTCTGTTTCGCCAACTCCCGTAAGCCGCCATCTGGCAGGTGCGTGGCAGGCAGACAGGTGCTCCCGGGAGGCTTCGGACCCTGGATCCGCCCCGTTAGCGCACGCCCAACCCGCGAGGTCTCTAAGGAAGAGCGCTGTTACGAGAACGGACGAGACCCGGAGCCTCTCGACATCATTGACATTCCACTCTTACGTCGGGAGCCGGAGCGTCATCAGCAAGAGAACCACGTCATCGATTCCGGCCACTGCTGGAGGTTGGTAGGTCGCGCCACATGGTCAGCAATCCAAGATGCGGTTGAAAATCCCCGGGGCCCGTTATGGCGCAACGGCTACTCAAGTTCTCACGGCGAGAACGACCGCGTCCCGGAAGCGGAAACGACGAGGTGGGACCGGTCACTCTATCTCGTCCATCCCGAGAGACTCCAGTTGGAGGTCGTTCAGGAAGATCGGAGCTCCGGCCCGCCCCGACGCCGCGTACGAGCTCGTTTCCGCCTAAACGGGCACCCCTACCGCATCGTCGTTACGGACCCCTGGATCGAACGCGAGTACCTTCAGCGGGGCCACGAAGTGGCGTCGTTGCCGGACGCCCTTATCTGCGTTTCCCTGGGGGAGGTCTTTCAAGGGTACGCGTACAAGCTGGCGGCAGCCATCATCACCCCTGAGCGCGCGAGGACATGAACATGACGAACGTGCTGTACACGATAGGACACTCGACGCACTCGACAGAGACGGTGATCAAACTCTTGCGCCTTCATGAAATCAGAACGGTTGCTGATGTCCGTTCCCACCCATACAGTCGACTCAATCCACAGTTTAATCGCGAATCATTCTCTCAGCTCTTGGAGAGCATCGGGATACGCTACGTGTACTTGGGACGCGAACTCGGAGCTCGCCCTGCGGATCCCACTTGCTACGTCGATGGAAAGGTAGCGTACGATCTCTTGGCACAAACCCCGCTCTTTCGCTCCGGGCTGGACCGCGTAGTCCAGCTGGCAAGCACCCATCGAGTGGCTCTCATGTGCGCGGAAAAAGACCCCATAGTTTGCCACCGGGCTATCTTGATCTGCAGGCACCTTGTAGAGCGCGGCTGGCGATGCTACCACATTCTCGAGGATGGCCGCCTTGAAAGTCACGACGACGCTCTCTCCAGGCTGCTTGAGGAACTCAAGCTACCGACAATTCCCCTCTTCCGAGAAGTAGTCATCGAAGCATACAGCAAACGTAGCCAACAGATTGCCTCCACCGAGTCTTTCACGCAGCACACGTCAGTACGACGAGGGGAACGGTGAAGCTCTACACAATCGGGTTCACGAGAACGACGGCCGAGTCGTTTTTCTCGCGATTGACGCGGGCGGGCGTTAAGAAAGTTGTTGACGTGCGGTTAAACAATGCTTCCCAGCTCGCAGGATTCGCAAAAAAGGGAGATTTGGAGTATTTCTTGAGAGTCATTTGCGGAATAGGTTATGAGCACAGATCGGAACTAGCACCGACTCAAGAGATTTTCCATGCGTACAAGAAGCGACGCATCGACTGGGCTCTCTATGAACAACGGTTCCTTCAGTTGATGCACGACCGCAGGATTGAGGAAACCCTCCCGCGCCCGGTACTCGAGGACGCTTGTCTTCTTTGCAGCGAACACAAGCCTGAACGTTGCCATCGTCGCCTAGTTGCAGAGTACCTAAGAGACAGGTGGAAGGATGTTGATATCGTTCACCTGTAGTCCAAATGGAGCAGTGAATTCGTTACATGCGGGTCTAAGGTTTCAAGTTCGAGTACCGTGTTTGCTATTTCAGCCATCGCCCAACCACCCACATCTTAGACTATTCGCTTGCAGGAGCAGCGCCCGCTTACGCTCATTAGAGCCGCGAGGCGCTTCTGGCCCCGCAGCTGGCCGATGCCCCGAGGGCCGATGGCTAGATTCCCCTTTTAGAAGTTGCTCACACGCTTTCCCGACGGAAATCGTACGCCACTCAAGATGTTCAAGACCACGTCGGTAGCGGGGATCGATGACCAAGCCGCCTGCTTCCTCTCCAATGCGCTTTGACAGGCTGCTGCTTACCAAGCGGTTCCACCGCGCCCTGCAACGCTACCTGACCGACAAGCCTCGCAGGCGTGGAGCGGTGGATCGGGTGTTACGGGGCCTGCTGACGGACTACACCACCTTGCAGCGCAGCCCACTCCACAACCCAAAGCACCGGATCTTCCATACTCGCGTGTCAAGGTCGGACCGTCTCATTGACCTGCCCGTGGACGGGCGTCCGGGCGATTCCCTGCTGCTCACCCTAGGCGATCACTCCGTTAACAAGTGGGCTGAGAAGTACGACAGAGATATCAGCCACGAACAAGTCGTCCAGGAGATTACGGCAGGCCCCGCGCAGCCGGAACGTCCGAGCGCTCCCGATCCGGCCCGTGTCTCTTCCCCACTGGTCGGCGCCCGTCGCGACTCTCCCTGGCGGCGGCAAGGAGCTCGACCAGGCACTTATGGCGAGTACCTTACGGAGAACGACTTGCGTTACCATGGCGTTCCCGTGGAACTCATCCCGGCGGTCCTGGAGGCCTCCAGCCGGACGCCCCTCGTGGAAGTGGGTCTCGAGGAGCCAGTGGCCGATGCCTTGGAGACCCTTTACCAGGGCCGTCTCCCATCGGCTCCGATTCCCGTTCCGTTGCCCGCCGTGGGGCGTACGAACGAAGCGCTGCCTTCAGATGAAGTGGGACCAGCTGCCGGCCTCACAGTGCTATCCGTCGAACAGCTCTCGGGTTACCTGCGCCTGCCTCTCCATAAGTTCCTGTCACAGGTGAGTGACGAGCAGCGTCGTCTTATTGAGCGGGAAGATGCGGGCCTCATTATCGTGAAGGGGGCAGCCGGCACAGGCAAGACTGTAGTGGGAATCCGGCGGATAGAACATTTGCTTATGGGAGCGCCAAGATCGCTTCGCATCCTCTTCCTGTGCTACAACCGGGTGCTGAGGGACTCCGCTTACCAGATGCTCAAGGATACTCTCGGCAACCTCCCCGAGGATTTGGGCGTGACCGTCAAGACGGCCTACCAGTGGCTTAGCGAACTCCAGAGTCGCTACCTTGTCGGTCCCAGGCCCAATCTCGCAGGCCGCAACGAATTTGTCTCGATGCTTCAAGCGCTGCGGGAGGATCCTGCCTTGCCTCCGCCGACCCAGCGCGTGGCGCGGCTGGAAAATTATTATATTCTTGAAGAGTTCGCCGAGGTCATGTACGGCCGAGCAGTGCCTGGCGAGGCAGCTTACGTTGACCCTGAGCAGACCCAGCGCTTGGGGCGGGGCGTTCCCCTCTTGCCGGACGAGCGGCGCTACCTATGGCGGCTGTTCAAACGATTTGAGGCGCAGGCCGCGCGAGAAGGACGAGCGTTGTGGGAGTGGCTGCCGCTCCATCTATTGCAATCCCTGCAGGCATCTCACCCGGACTGGCCACTTTACGACGCCGTCGTGGTGGATGAGGCCCAGGACCTTTTACCAGTGGTCTTTCGTGTACTGTTGCGAGTGCAGAAAGGCTCCGACCGAAACCTCATGGTGCTGGGCGACGCTGCCCAGAACGTCTACCGCTCCAGCTTCCGCTGGGCGGACACTGGTCTTCGGGTAACCGGCGGACACGTGACCGTGCTGCGCCGCTGCTACCGGACCACCCGCGCCATCGTAAAGGCAGCGACCCCGCTTCTGGCCGGGCTTCGCCGCAACCTCGCCGAGGACCTAGTGGAGCCCGAGGCGATTGAGCTTGAGGGTCCTCCGCCAGAGGTGGTGCTGGCCGACGACGAGACCGCCGAACTGAAGGAGATCGCCGAGCGTATCTTTACCCTCATTCAAGAAGGTACGCCGGCGTCGGCCATCGCGGTATTTGCCCAGGAACGCGCGTTGCTCAACCGGGCGGCCCGGGAACTCAAGGCCCGGGGAATCCCTTCTGAACATTACGAAAAGGCAGACGGTCGCAGATCCATCGATATCTTTGAGCCCAGCGTGAAACTCATCACCACTTTCAGTGCAAAGGGCATCGAGTTTCCGGTGGTGTTTATCGTCGGAGTGACTGAGCGCCGGTTACCATCACGGGATTACAACCCGGAGCAGCTCGAGCGGGCCCGGCGTATTTTGTACACAGCCATGATGCGGGCTGCTTACCGTCTGACGCTGAGCGCAGTACGCAACCACGCCTCGGGGTTGCTACAGTTGATCAAGTGTCCATAGCTGAAGACGCGCAGACACACGGACTCTCTAAATTCCCGGTGTCTCGGTCGCGATCTTCTCTCAGCGCATCCGCTCGATCACGCGCTTGCTTGCCCGTGTAGTTGGATGACAGTCCGGCAGAGCTCATAGAAGTGCCACGCGGCCCCCGCGTGGAATGCCGTGTCTTCGTACTAGAACAAGCTCAGATTCGACCGCGTACTCGTCATCGCCTAGCGCCGCAGGGGGCCGGGGGAGCGCGCGAGGTACCGGTAGACAGCGCCCACCAGCACGCCCGCAGAGGCGTAGAAGACCACCAGCATCACCAGGGCGTAGTAGTACCCGAGCAGGTCGGCCAGGTAGACGAACGGCGGGTGGTCCCAGTAGAAGGCGCCCGCGCCGCCCACAGCGACCCCCGCCCACGCGAGCCAACGGACGGGCGTACCCCGGCCGCCGCGCGCTGCCAGGACGAACCCGCCCACCAGCGCCACGCCGGCGAGCAGGGCGATCACGGGGCGACCGGGGACGGGGGGCGAAGCACGGTGCGACCGCCGAGGTAGGGCTGCAAGACCTCCGGCACGCGCACCGAGCCGTCGGCCTGCTGGTAGTTCTCCAGGAGCGCGATCAGCATCCGGCTGGTCGCCACCAGCGTCCCGTTCAGGGTGTGGACGAACTCCGCGGACCCCCGCGGGCCCTCACGGTACTTGATACCCAGCCGGCGCGCCTGGAAGTCGTGGGCGTTGCTGCACGAGTGTGTCTCACCCCACCCGCCGCGGCCGGGCATCCACGTCTCGACGTCGTAGGTCTTGGCCATGGCCAGCCCCAGGTCGCCGCCGCACAACAGCACCACGCGGTGGGGCAGGCCCAGGGCGCGCACGTAGCGTTCCTCCAGGCTGACCAGGTACTCGTGCTCGTCCGCCGAGCGCGCGGGATGGGCGAACGAAAACATTTCGACCTTGAAGAACTGATGGACCCGGTACAGCCCGCGGACGTCGCGACCGTAGGACCCCGCCTCCCGGCGGAAGCACCACGACAGCCCTCCGTAGCGCAGGGGCAGGCGGGCCCCGTCCAGGATCTCGTCCATGTGGTAGGCGGCCAGGGACTGCTCGCTGGTGCCGATCAGGGCCAGGTCGTCGGTTTCCACCTTGTAGGTCTGCTGCGGGTCGAAGGTCACCCCGCCCCAGGCCCCCGTGATGACACCGGTGCGCACCAGCATGGGCGGTTCCATCACCACGAAGCCCTCGGCCAGCAGCAGGTCCACGGCGAGGCGCACCAGCGCCAGTTCCAGGAGCACGCCGTCGCCCTTCAGGTAATAGAAACGCGAGCCCGCCGCCCTGGCCCCGCGCTCGAAGTCCAGGATGTCCAGGCGGGCGCCCAGGTCGACGTGGTCGGCCGGCGGGAAGTCGAACCGCGGCGGCTCGCCCCAGGTGCGCACCACCACGTTGGCCGAGGCGTCCAGCCCGTCGGGCACGCTGTCGTCGGGCTGGTTGGGCAGGGCCCGCAGCAGGCGGTCGAGGTCGGCTTCGGCGCGCTCCAGGGCCGGCTCCAGCGCCCGCAGCCGCTCGGCCAGGTCCCGCAGCGTCGCAATGCGCGCCTGGCGCGCCTCGCCCGTCAGGCGCGGCACCTCGGCCGAGGCGCGGTTCTGCTCGGCGCGCAGCGTCTCGATCTGCGCCAGCAGCTCCCGGCGCCGGCGGTCGGCCTCGAGCACCGCGTCGATCGCGCCGGGATCCAGCCCGCGCTTGCGCAGCCCCGCCCGGTAGCGCTCGGGCGCATCGCGGATCTTCTTGAGGTCGAGCATCGTCGTGCCTCCCGCGGCGTGCGACCGCCGTGGCTCAGTCCAGGCGCACCGCGCGCACGGCGCTGATCCCCTCGAGCCGGGCCAGCGCCGCCAGCACCTCGGCGGGGACGTCGCTGTCCACGGTCAGCACCATCAACGCTCCCCCGCCGGGCGCGATGCGGCCCACGTGCATGTTGGCGATGTTGATGGCGTGTGCGCCGAGCAGCGTTCCCACCTTGCCGATCATCCCCGGCCGGTCGGCGTTCCACACGAAGAGCAGCTGGCGGGCCGGGATCAGGTCGAGCCGGAAGTCGCCGATGCGGGTGATGCGCGGCTCCCGGTGGCCGAAGAGCGTCCCGGCCAGCACCAGCGGCCCGCGGGTGGTCCGGACCGTGACGACCACCAGGCTCTGGAAGTCCTCGCTCTCCTCCTCGCGCACCGCGCTGGTGCGGATGCCGTGCTCGCGCGCCAGCACCGGTGCGTTCACCATGTTGACGGGCCGTGCCGAGACCCCGTCGAACAGTCCCACCAGGAAGGCGGCCGTCAGCGGCGCCGGGTCCTCCTGCGCCACCGCGCCCGCGTAGCGCAGCTCCACCGCCTCGATCTGGCCGTCGGCGAGCTGCTGTGCCAGCAGGCCCAGGTGGCGCACCAGGACCAGGTAGGGCTGCAGCCGCTGCCAGGTCTCGGCTACCAGCGCCGGCGCGTTGACCGCACCGCGCACCGGTCGCCCTTCCAGCGCGTCGAGCACCTGCTCGGCGACGTCGACGGCGACCGAGCGCTGCGCCTCGCGCGTGGACGCGCCCAGGTGCGGCGTCGCCACCACCCGTGGATGCGCCAGCAGGGCGCGCCGCTGCGGGGGTTCGTGCTCGAACACGTCCAGGGCTGCACCGCCCAGGTGACCTGTTTCCAGCGCCGCCAGCAGGGCGTCTTCGTCCACGAGCCCCCCACGCGCGCAGTTGACCAGCAACGCGCCGGGCTTCATGCGCTGCAGGTGCTCGGGCCCCAGCAGTCGCACCGTCCGTGGCGTCAGCGGCACGTGCAGCGTGACCGCGTCGCTGGTCGTCAGCAGCGCCGGCAGATCGACCAGCTGGACACCCAGGCGCGCGGCCCGGTCCTCGCTGATGTACGGATCGTGGGCGATCACCCGCATCCCGAACGCCTGCGCGCGCCGCGCCACCTCGGCGCCGATCTTCCCCAACCCGATGACGCCCAGGGTCTTGCCGTAGAGCTCGCTCCCCACGAACGCCTCGCGTCGCCACTCGCCGCGCGCCACCGATGCGTTGGCCTGCGGAATCCAGCGCGCCAGCGCCAGCAGCAGCGCCATGGTGTGCTCGGCGGTGCTGACGGTGCTGCTCTCGGGGGTGTTCAGGACCAGGATGCCGCATCGCGTCGCGGCGTCCACGTCGATGTTGTCCACCCCGACGCCCGCGCGGGCCGCCACCCGCAGGCGCGGCGCCGCCTCCAGCACCCGGGCGGTGAGCCGGCTGCGGCTGCGCACGATCACGGCGTCGGCGGCCTGCAGTGCCTCGATCAGCCCGGCCTCGTCGAGCCCGCCGAAGACGTCCACGCGGGCCCGGACGCGCAGGCGCTCGAGGCCCAGCGCATCCAGCCCGTCGGCCACGACGACCCGCGGCGGCGATGCGCCCGGTGCGACGGTAGGCGCCTCGACGTCCCGGCGCCGGTGCACAGCGTGCACCTCGCGCACCTGCGGTGCCGTCTGGCTGCTCGCGGGTACCCTCACGGCATTGACGTGCGCATCCACCGCACCCGCAGGGGGCTGCGGTGCGGGGTGACTGCCCGCGGGTACCCTAACGGTGGCCAGCGCAGCGTCTGTCTCCATGCGCACCTGGTGCCTCCATACCCCGCAGATCGCGCCCCGGGCGCACCCCCTGGCTGCGCGTGCGCCTGGTGCCTGGCGATCCTGTGCCCCTGATCGGTCACGCCGGCGCGCCCGCCAGCGCCTCGCGGGCGGCAGCCACCGCGCCCCGGACGGCCGGCCCGCCCACCTGCGGCAGCACCGCCTCGAGGGCCGCCAGCCCCGCCAGCACGGCCTCGTCGGGCACCCACCCCAGGTGCCCGAACCGCACGATCCTGCCCCGGAACTGTCCCTGGCCGCCGCTGAGCGTCACCCCGTGCTCGACCCGCAGGCGCTCCAGCAGCGCCGCGGCCGCGACCCCGTCGGGCAGCCAGACCGCCGTCACCGTCTCGCTGGCCACCGCCTCGTCGGGTACGATCCGCAGCCCCAGGGCCCGCAGGCCCGCCCGCACCGCGCGCGCGGTGCGGCGGTGCCGCGCCCAGCGCGCTTCCAGCCCCTCGGCCTCGACCAGGCGCAGGCCCTCGCGCAGCGCGTAGAGGGTGCCGATCGCCGGCGTGAACGGCGTGTAGGCTTCTGCATCACCGAGCTCGGCCAGCATGCGGTCGAACGCCCAGTAGAAGCGCGGTAGCCGCGCCGTCTGCATGGCGGCCTGCGCCCGCTCGGAGACGCTGACGAGCGCCAGGCCCGGCGGCGCCATCAGCGCCTTCTGCGATCCCGTGATGACGACGTCGAGCCCCCAGGCGTCGGCGCGCAGCTCCACGGCACCCAGCGAGCTGACGGCGTCGGCGAGCAGCAGCGCGTCGTGGCCGCGCGCCGCCTCGGCGATCGCCTGCAGGTCCTGCCGCACACCGGTCGACGTCTCGTTGTGGGTGACCAGCAGCGCCCTGGCCCGCGGCGTCGCGTGCAGGGCCGCGCGCACCGCCTCGGGATCGACCGCCTGCCCCCACGGCACCTCGATGCGCCGCACGCGCAGGCCGAAGGCCTCCGCGATGGCGGCGAACCGCTCGCCGAACGCCCCGGCGCAGACCGCCACCACCTCGTCGCCGGGCGAGCACAGGTTCACCAGCGCCGCCTCGAGCCCGCCGGTGCCCGACGCCGCGAAGGGGATGACGGGGTGACGGGTCATGAAGACCCGCCGCAGCGCTGCCAGGATCTCGGCCAGCAGCCGGCCGAACTCGGGATCGCGGTGGTTGATCATCTGCCGGGCGCCGGCCCGCAGGACCTCCTCGGGCAGCGGCGTGGGGCCTGGGATCAACAGGTACTGCTGCACGGGTCACCTCCTGTGAAGCCCTAAACAAAACACCCCGCCTCGCGCTCGAGACGGGGTACTCCCCGCGGTGCCACTCGCGTTCCCGGGATCCGCGCGTACGGTCCGCACAACATCACGCGCCGCCGCGACCGATGCCGCGCGGCCCACCGGGCCCTCGTACGCGCTGTCACGGGCGCAACCCGGGGACTTCGGCCGGCCTCCAGCGCACCGGGCCGGCATCGTCTGCCGCTCAGGAGGGGATTCGGTCGCGGGCCCGACCGGCTCGCACCGCCCGCCGGCTCTCTCCTCAGGCGGCGCCGCGCCTACTCGTCTCCGTCATCGCCGCTATGCTGACGATATCGCGATCGATACTAGCATCCGGCCGCGCGGACGACAACCCTCTCGCACCAGCTCACCACAGGTCCGCCAGTTCGCCTTCCAGACAGCTCGCCGTTCCCAGCGGGAGGCCCAAGGAAGGATGCCACGACACCATGTCGGGACCGGGACCGGTACGGGGCTTGGCCGGTCTCAAAAAGAACCAGGCCAGCGCACGGGCCCTTCCCACGCTGCGGCAGCCCGCCTATGAACCGACCGTTGCGACCGGCGTGACCGCGGCCTCGTCCTGCTCACCGGTGCGGATGCGGTAGACCTTCTCCACCGGCAGCACGAAGATCTTCCCGTCGCCCACGGCGCCGGTCCGGCCTGCCTCGAGGATGGCCCGCACGGTGGGCTCGACGAAGTGGTCGGAGACGCCGATCTCCAACCGCACCTTCTCCGACAGCTCCATCTTCACCGTGGTGCCGCGGTAGGTCTGGACGCGCTCGATCTCGCCGCCGTGGCCCTGCACGCGGCTGATGGTCAACCCGCGGACCTCGGCGTGGAACAGCGCCTCCAGCACCGCGGTCAGCTTCTCGGGACGGACGACGGCGACCACCAGTTTCATCCCCGGTTTCCCTCCGACTCCTCGTGTGGCACGGCGTCTGCCGGCCTCATGCCTGGCTCCCCGCGGGCGACGGCGCCGGTGCCGGCGCAGGCGGTGCCGGCTCGGACAGCACCAGGATGGCGCCTTCCCCGGTCGTGTACGCCTCCTCGCCGTGCTGGCTCACGTCGAGCCCCACGCCTTCCTCGTCGGGATCCGCCACGCGCAGCGGCAGCAGCGCGCCCACCAGCTTCAGCAGCACGAACGTCCCCGCAGCGCTGTAAGCCGCAGCCGCGAGCACCGCCACGGCCTGCACGCCCAGCTGCAGCGGGTTGCCGAACAGCAGGCCATTGGCGGTGCCGTTCCAGACCTTGTGGGCCAGCACGCCGGTCAGCAGCGCGCCCACGGTGCCGCCCACACCGTGCGCAGCGAGCACGTCGAGGGAGTCGTCGAGCCGTGTGCGCGCCCGCCAGAGGATGACGCCGTAGCTGGGGACCGCGGCAGCACCTCCGAGCGCGAGCGCCGCCATCGGGCCGACGAAGCCGGCAGCCGGCGTGATGGCCACCAGGCCCACGACGATGGCGGTCGCCGCACCCACCGCCGTGGCGCGTCCGGTGCGGACGAGGTCGAGTAGCGTCCAGACCACAAGGGTGGCCGCCGGCGCCAGCATGGTGTTGACGAAGGCCAGCGCCGCGCTGGCGTTGGCCGCCAGCGCGCTGCCGCCGTTGAAGCCAAACCAGCCAAACCACAGCAGGCCCGCACCCAGCAGCGTGAACGGCACGTTGTGGGGCAGGATCGCCTGGCGCCCGTAGTCCTTGCGCGCGCCCAGCGCCAACGCCGCCACCGCGGCCGCCGCGCCCGCGTTGACGTGGACGACCGTGCCGCCGGCGAAGTCGAGCGCCCCCAGGCGCGCGAGCCACCCGCCGCCCCAGACCCAGTGCGCTACCGGCGCGTAGACCACCAGTGCCCACAGGCCGAGGAACGCTACGTAGGCGCGGAACTGCATGCGCTCGACGATGGCGCCGGAGATCAGGGCCGCGGTGATGATGGCAAAGGTGCCCTGATAGGCCATGAAGAGGAGCTGAGGGATGGTGCCCTGGGGCGCCAGGTCCACGTCGCGCAGGAACGCCTTCGAGAGGCCGCCCAGCCACGGGCCACCCTCGGCGAACGCCAGCGAGTACCCCAGCACCGCCCAGACTACGCCCACCACGCCCAGGGCCACCACGCTCATCATCAGCGTGTTGAGCGCATTCTTGGCGCGGACCAGGCCGCCGTAGAAGAAGCCCAGGGCGGGGGTCATGAGCAGCACCAGCGCCGTCGCCACCAGCATCCACGCCGTATCGGCAGGTTGGATCGCCATCGCGCCACCTCCGTGGTTCGCGTTCCGTGGTCCGCGCGGCGCGGCGGGTGCGCCGTGACCCCGTCCGACGCCGCGCCGCGTGCGCGCACAGCAACGCCCGGGTCCGCAACGGGCGTCGCGGCCCGGGCGCGCAGACCACCCCTCCCCCTCGAACGCACGACGCCCGCGCCAGCAGTGGCGGCGCGGGCGTCACGGCCCGTGGAGTGTACGCTTTCGACTTGCGCTCATGGTAGCACGCCCTGCCAGGCTGTCAAGCCCGGGCGAAAGCCTCGCGAGAACTCGCGACGCCGACACCTGCCCGCAGGACTCACCGCGCCCGCCCACCGAACAGAGTGTCATGGCCGCGCTGCGCATCGCCACCCGCGACGACGCCCCGGCGATCTGCGCGATCTACGCGCCGATCGTCCGCGAAACCGCCATCTCGTTCGAGGTCGACCCGCCGTCGGTGGCCGAGATGGCCCACCGCATCCGCACGACGCTGCAGCGCTACCCCTGGATCGTTTGCGCCCCACAGCGCGGCGTCCTGGGCTACGCCTATGCGAGCCCGCACCGCACCCGCGCAGCCTACCAGTGGTCCGTCGACGTGTCGATCTACGTGGCCGCGACGGTCCGGCGCCGCGGCGTCGGGCGCGCCCTCTACGCGGCATTGCTGGAGATCCTCCGCCTGCAGGGGTTCTACAACGCCTTCGCAGGGATCGGCTTGCCCAACCCCGCCAGCGTGGGGCTGCACGAGGCGATGGGGTTCGTGCCGGTCGGCGTCTACCGCAACGTCGGGTTCAAACTCGGCCGCTGGCACGACGTGGGCTGGTGGCAACGCCCGCTGCGCGAGGCTGGCGACGCGCCCACAGCGCCGGTCCCGTTCGCGCACCTGCGCGACGCCACGGCGGTGGCCGACGCCCTGCAGGCAGCCGCCCGCTGGCTGCGGCTAGAGGGGTCGGGCTAGGGGTGCACCGCGCACACGCCGGTCAGCCTTTCGGCGCCGCCCGGTAGGGGAAGAACCGCTCGCGCTCCCCGCGCGCCCACGCTGCCTTCATCTCGGGTGTGTCGATGTTCCAGTCGGGACGAATCTGCTGAAACAGCTCGCGCAGGTCGCGCCGCAGGTCCTCGGGCGAGGGCCGGCCCCAGTACCAGTAGCCGTTGTAGATCTTGAAGATCACCAGGCCCGGGGCCAGCACGAAGGTGTACGGGATCATGGGGTCGTGGCGCGGATCGGTGTACTCCTGGATGTCGAGATCCTTCTGGACCGTGCGCATGGGGTCGGCGAGGAACGGCCAGGGGGCGCCCAGCTTGTCGCGCAGCTCGTTGAGCTCGGGCAGGTGGTCGGTGGTGATGGTCACCAGCCGCGTATAGCCGACCCGCAGCTCGGGGTAGAACGCCACGTAGCCCTTGAGCTGGTGGAAGTCCTTGGGGCAGTAGTGCCCGCGGGCCAGCACAAGGATCAGCGCGTCTCGCCCCTGCAGCTCCGAGAGTCGCCGCCGCGTGCCGGTGTGGTCGGGCAGCTCGTAGTCGGGGAACGTCGCGCCTGGCACGATCTCGGGTCGCATCGGTGTGCCTCCTCTCTGTGGCTGCGCAGGGCGGGCGGCGCTCAGGGGTGCCGTGCGAACCACACGTTCCAGTGGTAAGTGCCCGGGCCGCCGACCACGCCCCGCAGTTCGGCGCGGTAAAGCTGCAGGGGGAACCAGTCACCCAGCCGCACCGCCACCGCCTGGTCGTAGAAGCGCGCCTGCGCCCGGGCCCACAGCGCCGCGCGCACGGCAGGGTCGACGTGCCGGGTGAGCAGCCGCAGCAGGGCCGCCATCTCCCGGTCGTCGTACCACCCCGGCCACGAGGGCAGCAGCGGCAGCAGGAAGACCGGGTCGGGCACGAAGCCGAACGTCGTGGTGAACACGTCCCAGCCCTCGGGGCGGCTGCGCCGCTGCACGAGCGTGGCCCAGTCCATCACCTGCAAATCCACGGCGATGCCGGCCTGCTCCAGCTGGCTGCGGGCGATCGTCGCCGCGGTCAGGTGGTGGGGCATCTCGCTGCTGGCCATCCATCGCAGCGGCTGCCCGCGGTAGCCCGCGGCCTCCAGCCAGGGCCGTGCGGCCGCCGGCCCGCGCGCCCGGTAGATCTCGCCGCCGGCGGGCGTCCACAGGGGATGCTCGGGCGGGAAGAACGAGGGCGTCGTCCGCCAGAACTGGCGCGGACCGTAGACCCCGCGCAGGATCGCCTCCTCGTCGAGCGCGGCCACGACGGCACGGCGCAGGGCCCGGTTGGCGGTCAGCGGACTGCGGTGGTTGAACACGAAGCCGGCCCACTGCGGCGTGGTGATCACCAGCGGCCGCACGGTCGGCACCGCTGCCAGCCGTGGGTACTCGTCGGTGGGGATCGAGTGGGCGAAGTGGTAGTCGCCGCGCTGCACGCCGGCGATGCGCACGGAGGCGTCGGGCACGGGGAGGAACTCGATGGCGTCGAGGTACGGCTCGCGCCGGCCGGCCTGGCCGTCGGGCGGGTCGTCGCGGGGGCGGTAGCGGTCGAAGCGCTCGAGGCGGATGCGCACGTCGGGTGTATGCTCGACGAAGCGGTAGGGCCCGGTACCGATGAGGCGGCGGATGGGCCCGCTGCCGGCTTCCTCCACCACCTCGCGGGGGTAGATCACCGCGCCCTGGCTGGGGATGGCCAGGGCGAGCGGCACGAGCCCGTTGGCCTCGCGCAGCCGGAGGCGCACCGTCGAGGGGTCAACGGCGACGAGCTCCACGACGTCGCGGAACAGCTCGCGGCCCCGGGCGGCCAGACGGCCCCACCGCTGCAGCGACGCCACCACGTCGTCGGCGACGAGCTCCCGGCCGTGGTGGAACAGCACCCCACGGCGCAGCGCGAACGTGTACGTGCGCCGGTCGGAAGTCATGCTCCAGCGGTCTACCAGCAGGGGCTTCGCCTGGTAGCGGGCCGAGAGCGCGAAGAGCCCCTCGAAGAGGTGAATGGCGACGTCCTGCGTCGGCGCGCCGGTGGTCCAGTGCAGGTCCAGCGTCGGCGGCTCGCCGGTGTGCGCGACCCGGAGCACGCCGCCGCGCACGGGCTGCTCCGCCGGTGCACCGGCGGCCTGGGCGACGAGGCTTCCGACCACGAGCACCGCGAGCACCGCGGCGCCCCGCACCATGGCGCACGCTCCCGGCATCGCCCGCACCCTCGC